>JBAQAB010000551.1:0-8937 GCA_049285535.1 Xanthobacteraceae bacterium | reverse complement strand
GGCTCTGCCAGCAC
Organism: Xanthobacteraceae bacterium; assembly: GCA_049285535.1. Taxonomy (GTDB): domain Bacteria; phylum Pseudomonadota; class Alphaproteobacteria; order Rhizobiales; family Xanthobacteraceae; genus BOG-931. The sequence continues at coordinate 8,923 of JBAQAB010000551.1, read as the reverse complement.
GCCGCCGCCCGGTACGCCGCCGCCGGCCAGCCTGCCGCTCGGAATGGTGCCGCACGGCACGCTGCCGATCGCCGGCGGCGACCCTTACGAAGCGCTCGGCATCAAGGCCGGCTCGTTTTTGATTCTGCCCGCGGTCGAGCTGTCGGCCGGATACAGTACCAATCCGCAGGCGGTGCCCGGCGGTCCCGGCTCGCTGTATTTAGTGGTCGCCCCGGAACTGCACGTGCGCTCGGACTGGGCGAGCAATTCGCTCACCGCCGACATCACCGGCTCCTATACCGACTACCCCAACAGCAACTTCCAACCGTCGCTGAACGTCCCTTATCTCAACGCCAAGGTTGACGGCACGCTCGACGTTACCCGCTACACCCAGATCCTGCTGGAAGGCCGCACCAACGTATCGACCGACAATCCCGGCAGCCCGAACATCCAGTTCGGACTGGCCACGCTGCCGATCGACACCACGGTCGGCGGCACGCTCGGCGTGGCCGAAGAATTCGGCCGTTTCGACGTGTCGCTCAAAGGCATGCTCGACCGCTCGATGTATTCGAACGGCACACTGACCGATGGCGAGAGCGCTAATTTCGACTGGCGCGCGTTCGACCAGTATGCCGGCATCTTACGCCTCGGCTATGAGATTGATCCCGGTTTCAAGCCGTTCGTCGAGATCGACGAGGACACCCGAATTCATGACACGCAGGTCGATATTTTCGGGGAAAATCGCAACTCCAACGGTTCGAGCGCGAAGGTCGGCGCCGACCTCAATCTGTTCGGCTCACTCACCGGCGAGATCGCGGTCGGCTATATGGAGCGCGACTACCACGATCCGACGCTGCCGAATATCGACGGCGCGACGCTCGACGGTTCACTGCTCTGGCAGGCCACGGCGCTGACCTCGGCGAAATTCACCGCGCAATCGAGCATCGGCGAATCGAGCGTGCAGGGCGTGTCCGGCGAATTTAGCCGCAGCTTCAGCCTCGAGGTCGACCACGCGCTGCGCACTTGGCTCATTGCCAACGCGATCATCGGCTACGAGAACGACGACTATGCCGGTCTCGGCCGCACCGATAATCACTATTTCGCGTCAACCGGCCTGACCTACAAATTGAATCGCGAAATCCAGTTCAAGGGCGAGGTCCGGCAAGACTGGCTCAACTCCAACGTCACCGGCGTCGCCTACACCGCCTCGACGTTCCTCCTGACCATGCGGCTGCAGAAATAAGCTTTACTTGAAGAGATTAATTTGTCCCCGTGCCGAATGGAAACGGACAACAAATCCGTCGGAAAATGCGCTCAGCCGCGCCGGAGGCTTTCGCCTGCGGCACAGCCGACGATCAATTCAGGAAGTCGCGGATACTTTCCGCAATTTCGCGTGCATGCGTCTCCAACGCGAAGTGGCCGGTGTCCAGGAAGCGAATGACTGCCCGAGGGATATCGCGCTTGAACGCCTCGGCACCCGGCGGAAGAAAGAACGGATCGTTCTTGCCCCACACCGCCAAAAGCGGTGGCTTATGCGTGCGGAAATAGTCCTGGAATGACGGGTAAAGCGCGACATTGGTCCGATAATCGCCGAAAAGGTCGAGCTGGACTTCATCGGCGCCGGGTCGGGCCAAATAAAAATTGTCGAGGTTCTGGCCGTCCGGCGAAACCATTGTCGGGTCGGGTACGCCGTGCGTGTACTGCCAGCGGGTCGTCTCCGGCGTGAGGAAAGCGCGCAGCGCCTTTCGGTTCGCCTGCGATGGGTCCTGCCAGTAGGCCCGGATCGGAGTCCAGCCGTCGCTCAGGCCTTCCTCGTAGGCGTTGCCGTTTTGCGAAATGATGGCGGTTATCCGCTCGGGATGACGGGTAGCGAGCCGGAAGCCGGTCGGCGCGCCGTAGTCAAAGACATACACGGCAAAGCGATCGAAGCCGATGACCTCGCTAAAGCGTTCGATCACGCGGGCGATATTGTCGAACGTATAATTGAATTGCTCTCGCGGCGGCATGTCGGACTGACCGAACCCGGGAAGGTCCGGCGCGACCATATGAAATCTGTCGGCGAGGAGCGGGATAAGATCACGGAACATGTGTCCCGCGCTCGGGAAGCCGTGCAGCAGCAAAAGCTTCGGCCCGCCGACCGGTCCAGCTTCGCGATAGAAAATCCTAAAACCATCGACGTCGACCGTGGGATATCTGACGGGCGCCATGAAATCCTCCACTATTTGGTAATTTCAGCTGCCGGCTACGGAGCGAATGGCATCGCGGATAATGTCGACGACAACCGTCGGAGCGGTGACGCTCGGCGTGTGATCGGCGGCATGCGCCTTCGTCGTCGCCTTCATCCGTTCGGCCATGAAGCGCTGCGTCTCGGGGACGATCATGCGATCGTCTTCGGCAACCAGAAACCAGCTTGGAACGTCCTTCCATAGCGGCCGTCCGGCGGGAACGGTGATGCAGTTCAGCGAAATAGGTCGCTGCACGGCAGCGAGCACTGCTTGGTCGTCAGCGGACGCGTTCGGCGCAAATGCCGTCGCGAAGGCGCCTTCGGGCAACCAAATCAGATCATTGCTGTCCGGTGCAAGCTTTGGCGCCTGGGCATGAGGTGGCAGACGATAGAACACGTCGGCGACTTTCTCGCCTTCGTCGGGAGCAAGCGCGGTGACGTAGACCAGGGCCTTCACGCGCTGCGGACAGGCGAGAGCGATGACGGCGCCGGCATAGGCATGCCCAGCCAGTACAATAGGCCCCTCGGTCCGCTCCAAGCTGCGATTAAGCGCCGACACGTCGTCGGCAAGCGATGTCAGGGGAAGCGGGGCCGCCGACACGTTCACGGCATCTTCTCTGAGCGCCGCTATGACTTTTGCCCAGCTTGATCCATCCGCCCATGCGCCATGGGCAAGCACCACGCTCACATCTTTCGTCATTATCAGGTTGCTCCCCGAGACAGCGGCTCCGCCAGCATAACCTCTTAAATGCTACTTGACAGGTTATGGTGGCGGCCCATAACTTGTCAACGGTAGCTTGACCGGTTATGCGATTGGACCTCGCCGGGGCCAGTCGTGAAAGATAAACCGCCTGCAATTTTTATCGCCGACTCGCTCGGCCTCGATTTCCTGAACTCCGTCGCGACACCGGTGGATACACCGGTGGACTGGCTCGACAGCGGCGATGGGCTCTTGAAGTGGCTGGCTCAAGCCAAGCTTGTGCCAGCGGACATGCTGAATGAATTGAAGGCGCGCGCGATGCCAGGTGAGCTCGACGAGGTTGCGGATCAGGCGCGTGCCTTGCGCGAGTGGTTCAGACGAATTGTCCGCAAGCATATGGGCAGGCCACTCCCTGCGAAGTCGCTGCAGGAATTGGGGCCGCTGAACAAGCTTCTGCAACGTGACGAGACCTTCAGCCAGATATGGCGTCATCACGAACGCGATGGCGAGCGCTTCGAACTACGCGCCATGCGGCGCTGGCGATCCCCCGAATCGTTATTGCTGCCGATCGGCGAAGCATTGGCGCGATTTGTGTGTGAAGAAGATTTCGCCGACATAAAAGCGTGCGAAGGCCACAGCTGCACCCTGATGTTCGCCGACCGCACGCGGAGCCGGGCAAGAAAATGGTGCAGCATGGCGATCTGCGGCAATCGCGCCAAACAGGCCGCGCACCGCAACCGGCTCAAGAGCAAGCACTGATCGGCTGACGATTTCGAGATCGGGGGCATAGGGCATAGCAACAGGAGTCCAACATGAACGCTCTTCCTCTGATCGTCTTCGACGTCAACGAGACGCTGCTCGATCTTGGCACGATGGAGCCGACGTTCCAGCGTATCTTCGGCGATAAAGGCGCGATGCGCTTATGGTTCGCCGACCTCATCTTGTATTCCGCCGCGCTGACCGTGGCCGGATGCTACGTTCCATTCACCGATATCGGTTCGGCGGTGATGAAAATGCTGGCGGATACGCGCGGCATCAAGATCGACGACAAGGACAAAAAGGAGCTCACGGAAAAGTTCTCCACGATGCCGCCGCACCCTGAGGTTCCGGCCGCGCTGCGCAAGCTGCGCAATGCGGGCTTCCGGCTCTTCACCCTCACCGATAATCTGCTTGAAGTTCAAACCCGCCAGCTCGAGCATGGCGGCATTGTCGATTTGTTCGAGCGTCGATTCAGTGCCGACGGGGTAAAGCACCACAAGCCGTCACGTGAGGCGTACGGTTATGTCGAGAAGGAGCTTGGTGCCAAGGCCTCCGAGTTCTGCCTCATTGCCTGCCACACCTGGGACACTCTCGGCGCTGTAGCCGCGGGCTGGCAAGCTGCTCTAATCAAGCGTGTTGGCAACGATGTTTTGGGAGTCGGCCCTCAGCCGCAGATCGTCGGCAACGACCTCAACGATGTCGCCGATCAGCTCATCGCCCGACACCGCGCAGCGGCCTAGCCGCCGTCGAGATCGCCCATGATCTTTTTGATCTCGGCGCGAAAGCCGGGCGCGATGTCGGGGCGCGCCAGCGCGTAGGAGACGTTGGCGGCGAGAAAGCCGATCTTCGAGCCGCAGTCGAAGCTGCGGCCGTCGAATTGCAGGCCATAGAACGGCTGTTGGCGCGCCAGCTGGATCATGGCGTCGGTCAGTTGGATTTCGCCGCCGGCGCCGCGCTCCTGCGTGCCCAGGATTTTCAGGATTTCCGGCTGCAGGATATAGCGCCCGGTGAGGATGAGATTGGACGGCGCACGGCCGATCGGCGGCTTCTCGACCATGCTGGTGATCGAGAACATCTTGCCTTTGCGCTCGCCGACGCCGACGACGCCATATTGATCGACGCGTTCGTGCGGCACTTCCTCGACGGCGACGATATTGGCGTTTTTGGGCAGTTCGCGCGCCGCCTCGAGCATCTGCGCCAGACAGCTCTGCTCGTGCTGCACCAGCACGTCCGGCAACAGCAGCGCAAACGGCTCGTGGCCGATCAGTTCGCGGGCGCACCACACCGCGTGGCCGAGACCGAGCGGCTCCTGCTGGCGGGTGAAGCTCGTCGAGCCCGGCACCGGCAGGTCCTGATTGAGATATTCGAGGATCTTATGCTTCTGCCGCTCGAGCAGCGTCATTTCCAGCTCGAACTGGCGGTCGAAGTGATCCTCGATGACGGCCTTATTGCGGCCGGTGACGAAGATGAAATGTTCGATGCCGGCCTCGCGCGCCTCGTCGACGACGTGCTGGATCAGCGGCCGGTCGACGACCGGCAGCATTTCCTTCGGCATGGCCTTGGTCGCGGGCAGGAAGCGGGTGCCGAGGCCGGCGACGGGAAAGACGGCTTTACGGACGGTATTCATGCGATGCCGAAAGGCGTTGTGAATGACAGGATCGGAAGAAGCGGCGTTGTGTGACCGAAATTATCGTGCGCAACCGGGTTTTCCAAAGTCTCGCCTAATTGCTCGTCCAACTGTGAACGAGGCTGAAACGAAAAAAGCCAGCCTCGACGAAGATTTTAGCCCGGAGCCTCTTTGTCCGGAACCGATGGCCGGACTGTGACTGGCCGCCGGGCGGAAGCCGATCTGCCGCCGACGGCAAGAACCCGGTGTTAGTGATTCGATGTACATTAGCAGGTGCTTTTTGGGGCGGCCATTGGCGCGGCCGCAGGTCGGGACCGGAAGTCCATGCGTTCTGTCACCATCCTTCGCCGTAGCGTCGTCGCGCTCCTTGGCGCCGCCCTTGCCGCCGGCCTTGCCAGCGCTGCGCAGGCGCAACAGCCCGACAACTGGTTGACCCGCCTCTTTCAACCCCCGCCGGGAAGCTCGGTTCCCGCATCGACCGCGCCAATGCAATGGAGCGGGCAGTCCGGCGCCTCAGGCAATCCGCTGATGACGGCGGACGCCATCCGCGCGGCGGCTGCGGATTTCGGCAATTGTATCGCCGGCCTCTGGCCGGACGCCGCGCGGCGCAGCATCACGCGGGCGAATTTCGAGCGCTTTACCGCGGGGCTGACGCCGGATCTCAGCATCATGGACAAGCTCGATGCGCAGCCGGAATTCACCAAGGCGCCGTGGGATTATCTCGATCTCCTGGTCAGTGACGACCGCATAACGCGCGGCCGCGAGTTGTTGACGCAATATGCGCCGACCTTCGCCGCCGTCGAACGCGCCTATGGCGTCGATCGCTACATCCTCGCCGCGATCTGGGGCGTCGAATCGGACTACGGCACGCTCGGCGGCGATCGGCCGGTGATCCGTTCGACCGCGACGCTCGCTTGCGTCGGCCGCCGCCGCGATTTTTTCCGCGGCGAATTTCTGGCGACGCTGGAAATCCTGCAGCGCGGCGACGTGCCGCCGGACCGCCTGGTCGGTTCCTGGGCCGGCGCTTTCGGGCCGACGCAATTCATGCCGACGACGTTTACGCGCTATGCGGTGGATTTCGACGGCGACGGCCACCGCGACGTCGTCGATTCGGTTCCGGACGTGATCGCCTCGACCGCGAACAATCTGAGACTCGACGGCTGGGTCAGCGGCGAGACCTGGGGCTACGAGGTCGCGCTGCCGCGCAACTTCAATTATCTGCTCGCCGATAGCGCGCGGCAGATGACGATGCGGCAATGGCAAAGCCTCGGCCTGCGCCGCGCCGACGGCCAGGCCTTTCCCCGTCCGGAGGATCGCGCCTTCCTGCTGTTGCCGGCCGGCGCACGGGGTCCGGCTTTCCTGATGCTGAAAAATTTCAGCGTCATCATGAAATACAATCCCGCGGAGGCCTATGCGCTTGCCATTGGCCATCTCGCCGACCGCATGCGCGGCGGCGCGCCCTTCGTGCAGGGCTGGCCGCGGGACGAGCGCGTGCTTACGCTCGACGAGCGCTACCAGATGCAGCAGCTTCTGGCGCGCCGCGGCTTTGTGATCGGCGAGGCCGACGGCCTTATCGGTCCGCGCACCCGCATCGCGATCCGCGATTTCCAGGCCTCGGTCGGCCAGATTCCGGACGGTTTCGCTTCGAGCGACGTGCTCGACCGGCTGCGCCAGCCGTAAACGGCGCACGCCCGCCTCCGAAATTACCCTCAGTTTGACATTATCCCTGCGTAATTTCTTGCCGTGCCGCTGCATTCCGCGTCGGCTTTTTAGCCGCGATGCGCTAATCTGATCTGGCGTTAGGTTCGTTGGGCGAACGGTCATGGTAAGGAATTGGCGGCGGTTCATTGGTACGCTGGCGATTGTGGCGGGCGCTGCGGCCGCCTCCGTGCCCGCGGCCGCCCAGGTCTATTATTGGAGCGATCGGCCCTCCGCTCCTGGCTACTATCAGCAGCCGCAACAGCGCGATTTTTTCTCGTTCCCATTTCTCGGCGGCCCACGCTATCGGCCGCCGGTTGCCGATTATTCGAAGGCGCCGGCGCCGCGTAAATTGGAGACGCCGCCAAGCTCGACCGTCGTCGTGGTCGGCGACTCGATGGCCGATTGGCTCGGTTACGGCCTTGACGAGACCTACGCCGATCAGCCGGACACCGGCGTGGTGCGCGAGGTGCGCGCCACGGCGGGCCTGATCCGCTACGATCCGAAAAACGAAGCGCTCGATTGGCCGGCGGTGATCAAGGATCAGCTGGCGACGGAGAAGCCGAGCGCGATCATCGTCATGCTCGGTCTCAACGACCGCATCCCGATCCGCGACGGGACGCCGCCGGTAAAGGGCGCCGAGCCGGCGCCGGCGCAGAAGCCGGCTGCACCGGCCGATGAAGCTGTGGCGCCGCCCGCCGGCGCGGACACGACGCAGCATCCCGTTCCCGGTCGCTCCTACGACTTCCACACCGATCAGTGGGCGGAGCTTTACGTCAAGCGCATCGATGCCATGATTGCGGCGCTCAAGAGCAAAGGCGTGCCAGTGCTGTGGGTCGGATTGCCGGCGCTGCGCGGGCCGAAGTCGACGAGCGACATGGCCTATCTCGACGAACTCTATCGCGAGCGCGCCGAGCGCGCGGGAATCTCTTACGTCGACATCTGGGACGGCTTCACCGACGACCAGGGCCGCTATGCGGTCGACGGTCCTGATTTCGAGGGCCAGATCCGGCGGCTGCGCACCGCCGATGGTGTGCATTTCACCAAAGCCGGCGCAGTGAAGCTCGCCAGCTACGTCGATTTGGAACTGCGCCGCGTGATGTCGAACCATATCGCGCCGGTGGCGCTCCCGGAGCAGGCCGTGCCGATCAAACCCGGCATGGCGCGCCCCGACATCGGCCCGATCTTGCCGCTCACTATCTCGAGCAGCAACAACGACGGCGGGGTTGCCGCCGGCACTGGCGGTCTGCTCGGCGCCGGCAGCGAGCCTGCGCCGCTCGCCTCCGATCCGCTGGCGCAGAAAGTATTGGACCGCGGCGCGCCGATTGCCGCCGTCGCCGGCCGCGCCGACGATTTTTCCTGGCCGCGTCCGCATGCGCCAACCGATATGGCGCCGCAGCCGGTGTCGCTGTCGCCCGCGGTGCCGGCGAAAAAAAGCGCCGCCGCGCATGACGACGCGAAGAAGCCCGCCGACACGAAAAAGGACGCGAAGAAGAAGCCGGAAAGAGATTCAGATACGGCGAAAGACCGCCGACCGCCGCGCGCCACGCTCGATGGCGCGCCGATCCCGCCGGCGCCGATCGGGTCGCGCTAGGGGTTCCGCCACCTTGATGCCGGAAGACTCCATGGAAGGCGGGTGCACCTGTCGCCAGGTCCGGTACCGGCTGACCGGCAGGCCGCTCATTGTCCACGCCTGCCACTGCCGCTGGTGCCAACGCGAAACCGGTACGGTCCACGCGCTCAGCGCCCTCTACGAGGCGGATCGTATCGCGCACACCGCGGGCGAGCCAGAGATCATCGCTACGCCATCGGCAAGCGGAAGAGGCCAGAACGTCGCGCGCTGTCCTGCCTGCAAGGTCGCCGTCTGGAGCAACTACCCGCAGGCTGGACCCGCCGTCCGCTTCGTGCGGGTCGGCACGTTGGATCAGCCCGATCG
>JBAQAB010000550.1:0-7820 GCA_049285535.1 Xanthobacteraceae bacterium | reverse complement strand
TTGAGCGCCACGACCGTCATGAACGTCAGCCCCACGGCGGCGAGATGACCGAGCCCCGATAAATCGTCACGGCGGTTCGGATTGACGATAGCAACCGCGGGCGGCAGCTCTTCGTCGGCCTGATGGTGATCGATGACAACCGTATCGAGACCGAGCTTTTTTGCTTCCACAAGCGGCTCGATGCTGGTCGTGCCGCAATCGACGCAAACGAGAAGCTTTGCCCCGCGCTCGGCCAGCGCCCGCACGGCTTCGACATTCGGGCCGTAACCTTCGAACAGGCGGTCGGGAATGTGGATGATGGGCGCGAGGCCGCATTGGCGCAGATAGCGCGCCAGAAGCGCGGCCGAGGTGGCGCCATCGACGTCGTAGTCGCCGAAAATGGCGACGCTTTCGCCGCGCGTTACTGCGTCGGCGATGCGCTCCGCCGCCTCCTTCATGGCGGTCAATACATGCGGATCGGGCATTGCATGTTTGATCGTCGGGTCGAGAAACGCGGCGACCGCGTCGGCCTCGATATTGCGCCCGGCAAGGATGCGCGCCAAGAGCTCCGGAAGCTCATGCCGCTGTGCAATATCGAGCGCCCGCACGGCGCCGCGCTCGTCAAGCCGGTCGCGCCAAGCCCGTCCCGTCGCCGAATTTTCGACGCCAAGGAATAAGCGAGTCTCAGTCATCCGACCGATTGTAGAATGGATTTGGCGGCAAAACTCGAGATAAATCCCCCGTCAGCCGCCCGCAGATAAGAGCTTAAGAGAACTTATCAAGCTTGCGATGCTCGGCCCTGATCCAGCGGACGGTGCCGCTCACTGAGCGCATGACCACCGTTTCGGTCTCGATCACGTCCTTGCCGAATAGTACCCCGCGCAGCATGCGGCCGTCGGTGACACCGGTCGCAGCGAACAGGCAATCGCCCCTGACCATATCCTCGATCTCGTATTTCTGGCGCGGGTTCTTAATGCCCATTTTGGCGACGCGTTCGCGCTTTTCGTCGGTATCGACGATCAGTCGGGCCTGCATCTGGCCATCGATGCATTTGAGCGCCGCCGCCGCCAGAACACCCTCCGGCGCGCCGCCAATGCCGAGGTAGATGTCGATGCCGGTCTTGTCGGGATCGGCGGTGTGAATGACGCCGGCGACGTCGCCGTCGCTGATCAGGCTTACCGCCGCGCCGGCCTTGCGCACCGCGGCGATCAGATCGGCGTGACGCGGCCGATCGAGGATCATCGCAGTAATCTCATCCGGCTTGACGCCCTTGGCCTTGGCGAGCTTGCGGATATTGTCGTCGGCCGGCGCGTCGAGATCGACGACGCCCTTGGAAAAGCCGGGTCCGACCGCGATCTTGTCCATATAGATGTCGGGCGCGTGCAACAGCGTGCCGTCCTCGGCCAGCGCCAGCGTCGCGATGGCGCCAGGCATGTTCTTGGCGCACAGCGTGGTGCCTTCCAGAGGATCGACGGCGATATCGACCTTCGGGCCGTGCTTGGTGCCGACCTTCTCGCCGATGAACAGCATCGGCGCCTCGTCCATCTCGCCTTCGCCGATGACGACCGTGCCATCGATAGCAAGACCGCCCAATTCGCGCCGCATGGCGTCGACGGCAGCGCCATCGGATTTCTTCTCCAAGCCGCGGCCGCGCAAGCGCGCCGCGGCGACCGCGGCGCGTTCCGTTACACGGGCGATTTCAAGCGATAGCGCGCGCTCAAAGTCCTGTTGCTCGCGGCCGGGATTCGATGACATGCAGCGTATCTCCAATCAGGCTCTCTCGAGGCGGATGACCTGCGGCCGTCCGGATATGACCCGATCGCGGCGGACCGCGGCCAACGCCTTGCGCACGGCATCCTCGCTGGTCGCATAGGTAATCATAATCACGGGCACCGACTCGCCGGACCGGCCTGGCTGGGCGGCGCCGCGCGAGCCCGCCGGGTGGCGCTGCACGATCGATTCCAGCGAGATCTTTTGTTGCGCCAGCCGCCGCGCGATGGTCGCCGCGGTACCCGGCCGGTCGCGCGCCAGCAGCCGAATATAATAGCCGCCTTCGTGGTGCTGCATCGGCGCTTTGCGGATCGCGGTCATGCGCGCGGTCGGGCGGCCGAACGGCGGCGTCACGACGCCACGCGCGATGTCGGCGAGATCGGCGACGATGGCCGAGGCCGTCGCCGCGCCGCCGGCGCCGGGACCGACCAGCGTGATCGGCGCCAGGCCTTCGGCGTCCACCGTGACCGCGTTGGTGACGCCCATGACCTGGGCGATGGCGGAATCCTTTGGCACCATGGTCGGGTGTACGCGCTGCTCGATGCCTGCTTCCGTCTTCACCGCGACGCCCAACAGCTTGACGCGATAGCCGAGCTCGGCCGCGGCATCGAGATCGGCCAGCGTGATCGAGGAAATGCCTTCGACATAGACCGCATCGGGATCGATCTTTGTGCCGAGAGCGAGGCTTGCCAGGATCGCGAGCTTCTGCGCGGTGTCGTGGCCTTCGACGTCGAATGTCGGATCGGCCTCGGCATAGCCGAGCCGCTGCGCTTCCTTCAGACAGTCGTCAAAGGCGAGCCGGTCCTGCTCCATGCGCGTGAGGATGTAATTGCAGGTGCCGTTGAGGATGCCATAGATGCGCGTGAACGATGCGCCGTTGAGACCTTCGCGCAGCGTCTTCACGATCGGAATGCCGCCAGCGACCGCCGCCTCGAAATTAAGCGCAACGCCATGGCGTTCCGCGAGCGCCGCAAGCTTCTGACCATGGCGCGCAAGCAAGGCCTTGTTGGCGGTGACCACCGGCTTGCCGGCATTGAGCGCGGTCTCAACCGCGCGCTTGGCGGGATCGCCCTCCCCGCCGATGACCTCGACCAGAACGTCGATCGACGGCTCGCCCGCCAGCACCACCGGATCGTCGAACCAGCGAAACTTCCTGACGTCAAAGTCGCGCTTTTTGCCGCGTGAGCGCGCCGTCAGCGCCACGACCTCGATGGGACGGCCGCAACGCGCGATCAGTTTGTCGCGTCCCTGGTCCAGGAGACGAATCACGGCGCTGCCGACGGTTCCGAGCCCAGCAAGACCGACTTTCAGCGGCTCAGCCATAAAACATCGCCAACCTGAAGGAAGTGAAGCGACGCTCGACTAACGCCGCGTCGCCAGGGGAACGACGTTGTGCAGCATTTCCGGGCCTGTTTCAAGAAAGCGCCGGATATTACGGGCGGCTTGGCGGATGCGCTGCTCGTTCTCCACCAGCGCGATGCGCACATTGCCTTCGCCGTGCTCGCCAAAGCCGGCGCCGGGCGATACCGCGACACCGGCCTTCTCGACCAAAAGGGTCGAGAATTCGACGCTGCCGAGCGGCTGGAACGGCTCGGGGATCGGCGCCCAAGCGAACATCGAGGCCGTCGGCGGCGGCACGGTCCAGCCGGCCCGGCCGAACGAATCAACGAGCGTGTCGCGGCGGCGCCGATAGGTCGCGCGCATCTCGTTGATGCAATCCTCCGGGCCGTTCAGCGCGGCCGTAGCCGCGACCTGCATCGGAGTAAAGGCGCCGTAATCGAGGTAAGATTTGACGCGGCCGAGCGCGGCGATAATGCGCTCGTTGCCGACCGCAAAACCGATGCGCCAGCCGGGCATCGAAAAGGTCTTCGACATCGAGGTGAACTCGACCGCGACGTCCATCGCGCCGGGCACCTGCAACACCGACGGCGGTGGATTATTGTCGAAATAGACCTCGGCATAAGCGAGATCCGACAGCACCAGCAGCGAGTGCTTCTTCGCAAAAGCGATGAGCTCGCGATAGAAATCGAGGCTGGCGATGCACGCGGTCGGGTTCGACGGATAACACACCACCACTGCGATCGGCTTCGGGATAGAGAACAGCACTGCGCGCTCGAGCGCACCGAAAAACTTGTCGTCAGCCTCGACCGGCACCGAGCGGATGGCGCCGCCGGCCATCAGGAAGCCGAACACGTGGATCGGATAGGTCGGATTCGGCACGATGATGATGTCGCCCGGCGCGGTGATCGCCTGCGCGACATTGGCAAAGCCTTCCTTGGAGCCGAGGGTGGTGACGATCTGCGTTTCGGGATTGAGCTTGACGCCGAAGCGGCGCGCATAATAGGCCGCTTGAGCGCGGCGCAGCCCGGGTATGCCCTTGGAGGCCGAATAGCGGTCGGTGCGCGGCTTGCCGACGGTGTCCTTCAGCTTCTCGACGACATGCGCGGGAGTGGGCAGATCGGGATTGCCCATGCCGAGATCGATGATGTCGGAACCGCCATTGCGAGCCACGGCCTTGGCGCGATTGACCTGCTCGAACACATAGGGCGGCAGGCGGCGAATGCGATAAAATTCTTCCATAGGAACCCCGGCGCAGCGTCTCGACCAAACACTATACTAAAAGCGGACTTTAATCACTTGGTTTCGGCGCCGGCAGTCTGTGCGCCATTGCCGCCGTCCGGTACAGCGCCGGAACCGTCGGCGGCGGGCGGCTTCTTGGTCACGGTAGCCGAACTGCCGGCCGACTGCCCCCCGCCCTGCGTCTCGGCGCTTAATCGATTGCGGTCGGTGATGAGATCTTCCGTGGCCTGTTGAACCTGATTGGGATCCATCGGTGTATCGGCACGCGGCGGCGGCATGTCGTGCACGGCCGGGAAAATCGACGGATAATCGGCACCGGGCGAGCAGCCGGCCAGCGCCAAAGCCGCGGGGGCAATAATCGCAAAAGCGGCGATTACACGCGTCGTCACCCTTCGCCGGCGCTGCACAACTCGTCTCCGATTGCCTGGCAAAGCGCCCCGTTTCGTCCCGCAAGGGTCCGAAAATCCGCCTCACCCACCCCCAGAAATCACGAAAATTCCCAAGACTGCAATAATTTAAGTTGATCAACTCAGAGAGCACACAAGCTGTCACGTTAGGGTGCTAATATGTCGAAACAAGGACATCGACTTTTCCTGCATCGGCGCGAGGCTGTCAGCGCATCCTGAAAAGGCGCCGGACGGCACGCCTTGTGCAGAGGAGCTGCGCAGGCCATGTCTGGCGAAAGGCTGGCTCCACTCGGCCATTGAGGAACGCTCGTGCGGGCTCCATCGCAAGAGCCGGTCAAGCGACCGGCGCAACCCCCGATGAAGATCGGGTCGGTCGATGTCGAGGTGTTTTCGCGCAATCTGGCGCGGCTGGTCGAGGAAGGCGGCCGCGCGCTTGCGGCCTATCTCAAGCCGCGCGAGGAAGGCCGTGACGACAGTGAATTTGCCGACGAAGTGACCGAGGTGGTCAAGACGCTCGGCCAGGTCGCGGAATATTGGCTGGCCGACCCGCAGCGCACCGTCGAGCTGCAGAACCGGCTGGGCAAGGCCTATCTCGAACTGTGGGCTTCCGCGGTGAAACGGCTTGCCGGCGAGGAGGCCCCTCCTGTGGTGCGCCCGGCACCGAGCGACAAGCGCTTCACCGATCCGGAATGGACGCAAAACCAGTTCTTCGATTTCCTTAAGCAGGCCTATCTGCTCACCGCGGGCTGGGCCGACGCCCTGGTGCGCGATGCCTCGGCCCTCAATCCGCACACCAAGCAGAAGGCCGAATTCTATATGCGGCAGATCACCAATGCGCTGTCGCCGACGAATTTCGTCCTGACCAATCCCGAACTGCTGCGCGAGACGCTCACCTCGAATGCCGACAACTTGGTGCGCGGCATGCACATGCTGGCCGAAGACATCCGAGCCGGCGGTGGGCACGTGAAAATCCGGCAATCGGACTCCTCGATGTTCGAGGTCGGACGCAATCTCGCGGTCACGCCCGGCAAGGTCATCTTCCAGAACGAGCTGATGCAGGTCATCCAATACGTCCCTTCGACCGAGACCGTGCTCAAGCGGCCGTTGCTGATCGTGCCGCCCTGGATCAACAAGTACTACGTGCTCGACCTCACCCCGGAAAAATCCTTCATCAAATGGTGCGTCGACCAGGGTCTCACGGTGTTTTGCATTTCCTGGGTAAACCCCGACGCGCGCCTCGCGCAGAAAAGCCTCGACGATTACATGGAGCACGGCCCGCTGGCGGCGCTCGACGCCATCAAACAGGCGACCGGCGAGGACAAAGTCCACGCCATCGGCTATTGCGTCGGCGGCACGCTCCTTGCGATCACCTTGGCCGCGATGGCGGCCCGGCATGACGAGCGCATCGTGTCGGCGACGCTGTTCGCCTCGCAGGTCGACTTCACCTACGCCGGCGACCTCAAAGTGTTCGTCGATGAGGAGCAGATCGAGGCGATCGAAAAGCGGATGTCCGAGCGCGGCTATCTCGAAAGCAAATCGATGGCGACCGTCTTCAATCTGTTGCGGTCAAACGATCTGCTGTGGCCTTACGTGATCAACAATTACCTCAAGGGCAAAGCGCCGTTCCCGTTCGATCTGCTGTACTGGAATTCCGACGCCACGCGCATGCCCGCGGCCAACCACTCGTTTTACCTGCGCAATTGCTATCTCGAGAACAAGCTGGCCAAGGGCAAGATGGTGCTCGGCAACACGCCGATCGATCTCAAGGCAGTGAAAGTGCCGATCTACAATCTGGCGACCCGCGAGGACCATATCGCGCCGGCCAAATCGGTGATGGTTGGCTCAAAGCTGTTCGGCGGCGACGTCAAATTCGTGGTATCCGGCTCCGGCCATATCGCCGGCGTGATCAATCCGCCGGCCAAGCAGAAATATCAGTTCTGGACCGGCCCAAAACCGCGCAACGCCGACATCGAGGGCTGGCTCGCCAAGGCCAAGGAACATCCCGGCTCGTGGTGGCCCGACTGGCTGGTCTGGCTCACCCGGCAAAGCCCGACCGAGGTTGCCGCACGGATTCCGGGCGACGGCGCCTTGAAGCCGATCGAGGATGCGCCGGGCGGTTACGTGAAGGTGCGCGATTGAGCATGGAGGCGCGGCGGGTTACGGAAACAGCGCCACCTGCTCCAGCCCCATCGTCTCGGGAAAGCCGAGCATCAGGTTCATATTCTGCACCGCCTGACCGGATGCGCCCTTGGTCAGGTTGTCGAGCGCGGCGCCGATAATGGCGCGGCCGGCGATGCGGTCGGCGGCGACGCCGATGAAGGTCATGTTCGAGCCGCGCACGTGGCGCGTCTGCGGCACGGTGCCGAACGGCAGCACGTGAACGAACGGCTCCTTCGCGTAAGACTTTAAAAGCAACGCGTGAAGATCCTGCGGCGAAGCCTTGATGCCGCGGACATAGATTATCGAGAGGATGCCCCGGTTCATCGGCACGAGATGCGGCGTGAACGTCACGACCACGTCGCGGCCGGCAGCCAAGGAAAATTCCTGGTCGAGCTCGGCCATGTGGCGGTGGCGGCCGACGCCATAGGCATGGATGCCCTCGGAGACTTCCGAGAACAGCATTTCCTCCTTGGCCGCCCTGCCCGCCCCGGTCATGCCCGACTTGGCGTCGATGACGATCTCGTCGGGGTCGATGGCCTTGGCTTTGAGCAACGGGATCAACGCCAGCTCGGCGCATGTCGTGTAGCAGCCGGGATTGGCGATAAGCCGCGCCGTCTTGATCTTGTCCCGATAAATCTCGGTGAGGCCATAGACCGCGTCGGTCTGCAGTTCGGGCGCAAAATGCTCATGGCCGTACCAGCGCGCGTAGGCGGCGGGATCGGCCAGGCGGAAATCGGCCGACAGGTCGACGACTTTCGTTGTCGCCGCGCGCGCCATCACATCCTTGATAACCTTTTGCGTGGTGCCGTGCGGCAGCGCGCAGAAGGCGAGATCGAGTCCGAGCGCCTGCCAATCCGCTTCCTCGACCGAGCTCAGAGTCGGCAGCGCATAGGGCGCGAATTGCGGGACGACATCGGCCATAGT
>JBAQAB010000549.1:0-1850 GCA_049285535.1 Xanthobacteraceae bacterium | reverse complement strand
GAACGTGTAAGTGAGCGACTTCGTCACCCCGATGCCTTGCGCGATCAACAGTGTCGGCACCCAGCTGGAAAAGCCGTAGTAGCCGATGGTCTGAAACAGATTGTAGATCACCAGCATGACGGTGCGGCCGCGATAGGCCTCGTTCCACATCTCCATCCAGGCGCCGGTCTTGCGCTCGGTTTCGCCGGCGACGAGTTCTGGCGGCGGCAGCGTGACGCCGTCGGCGGTGATTTTCTGTTCCAGGTCGGCGACGATCGCTTCGGCTTCCGCGGTACGGCCGTGCTGGTCGAGCCAGCGCGCCGATTCCGGTAGGCGCCGGCGGATCCACCAGATCACCAAGGCGCCGATCGAGCCGATGAGCACCACCCAGCGCCAACCGTCGAGCCCGAAGATCGTCTGCGGCACCAACTGCCAGGCCAGGAAGGCGACGATCGGCACGGCCGTGAACATGATGAATTGGTTGTAGGCGAAGGCCGGCCCGCGCTGGGTCTTCGGCACCAGCTCCGACAGATAGGTGTCGACATTCACCAGCTCGACGCCGAGCCCGATCGAGGCGATGAGCCGCCACAGATCGATCGATTCCGGTGTGTTTTGAAACGCCATGATGAAGGCGCCAACCGAATACCACAAAAGCGCGAAGGTGAAGATCGAGCGGCGGCCGAAGCGGTCGGACAGCCAGGAAAAGGCGATGGTGCCGATGAAAAGGCCGAGAAACAGCGCGGCGACAAAGCTGGCAAAGCCCTGCAGGTCGAACAGCCCGGCCGTGGTCGGCTTGAAGATGCCGGCCTTGAACAGGCCGATCGCGATATAGGCGGTGAAGAACAGATCGTAGAATTCAAACCAGCCGCCGAGCGACAGCAGCGTCACCAGCCGGCGCGTATGGCGCGACGGCGGCAGCCGGTCGAGCCGCGCCGCAACAGTAATCGTTCCCTCCGCCATAGTGTCCCCCCGTGTTTTATCGGCGCGTGTTGACCGCGCCCGGTCCGGCGCCAGCCCCGGCGGCTGGCCTTTGCCGGCCGATAGTATATGACCGCGGGTATCCCATTTGCCCGCTCCGGTGGTCAAGATCATGGACGTTTTCGAAGCCGTCGATTCCCGCATGTCCTGCCGCTGGTTTCTCGACAAGCCTGTCGATGCCGCGATCGTGCGCGACCTGATCGCGCGGGCGGCGCGCGCGGCGTCCGGCGGCAATCTGCAGCCCTGGCAGGTCTATGCGCTCACCGGCGCGCCGCTCGCCGAACTGAAGCGGCAGGTTGCCGCCTTCATCGCCGGCCGCGACGCGCGCCACATCGACTCCGAATATCCGATCTACCCGGCGACGCTGTGGGAGCCCTATAAGGAACGCCGCGATTATCACGGCGTGCAGCTTTACGGCGCGCTCGGCATCGACCGCGGCGACGCCGCGGCGCGGCTCAAGCAATACGAGCGCAATCTCGAATTCTTCAACGCGCCGATCGCGCTTTTCGTCGCTATCGAGCGGCGGTTTGGCCCCGGGCAGTGGGCCGATCTTGGCGGCTATATCCACGCGCTAATGTATCTGGCCCGCGGCTACGGGCTCGACACCTGCCCGCAGGAATCCTGGGCGCGGATCCACGAGGTGGTGCGCCCGTTCGTCGGCATGCCGCCGGAGCAGATGCTGTTCTGCGCAATGGCTATCGGCTACGGCGATCATTCGCATCCTGCCAACAATTTCCGCGCTCTGCGCGCCGAGCTTGACGAGTTTTGCCGGTTCTTCGGCTTTGAGTGAGCGCAGTTTTCCCGTCCCATTCGCTTGTCAATCAGCGGCGCCAAGAAAAGTTCTCGCGGTGCGCCCGCGCTCCCTCTTCCCGCGCGCGGGGAGAGGGTTGGGG
>JBAQAB010000548.1:0-3360 GCA_049285535.1 Xanthobacteraceae bacterium | reverse complement strand
CATTGGCCTCGAGCTGCCGCTTCATCAGATAGCGGTGGGCGATCTGCAGCTTCTCGTCGGCGGTATAGCCGGCCAGGCTGATGATCTCCATGCGGTCGCGCAGCGGCCCCGGAACGGTGTCGAGCATGTTCGCCGTGGTGATGAACACCACGCGCGACAGATCGAACGGCACCGCGAGATAATTGTCGCGGAACGTGTTGTTCTGCTCGGGGTCGAGCACTTCGAGCAAGGCCGCGCCGGGATCGCCGTGGAAGCCGGCGCCGAGCTTGTCGATCTCGTCGAGCATCATCACGCAATTGCGCGAGCCCGCCTTGCGGATGGCCTGGATGATGTTGCCCGGCAGCGCGCCGATATAGGTGCGCCGGTGGCCGCGGATTTCCGCCTCGTCATGCACGCCGCCGAGCGACACGCGGACGAATTTGCGGTCCATGGCGCGCGCGATCGACTGGCCGAGCGAGGTCTTGCCGACGCCGGGCGGACCGACGAAGCACAGGATCGGCGCCTTGCCCTGCGGCGCGAGCTTGCGCACGGCGAGGAATTCGATGATGCGCCGCTTGATCTTGTCGAGGTCGTAGTGATCCTCGTCGAGGATGCGGCGGGATTCCTTGATGTCGATCGGCTTTTCCTCGGGCAGCTTCCACGGCAGCTCGATCAGCCAATCGAGATAAGTGCGCACCATGCCGTATTCGGCGGCGGCCTCCGGCATTTTCTGCAGCCGGCGCAATTCCTTGCGCGCGGCGTCCTCGACCTCCTTCGGCATGCCGGCTTCGGCGATGGCCTTGTCCAGCTCGGCGATCTCGGCCGCCTTACCTTCCTCGCCTTCGCCGAGCTGCTTCTGGATCGCCGCCATTTGTTCACGAAGCAGCACTTCGCGCTGCCGCTCGTCGAGCGAGGCCTTGGTCTGCCGGCCGATTTCCTGCGACAGCCGGAGTATCTCGATGCGATGCGCCAGCGTGCGCGAGACCTTGTCCATCCGCGCCACGAGATCAACGGTCTCCAGGATCTCCTGCTTTTCTTCCGGCTTCACGTCCATATAGGCGGTGGCCAGATCGGCAAGCGCCGCCGGCGTCTCGATCGACTGGATCGCGGCGAGAAGGTCGGCCGGCACCTGCGGCAGCAATTCGATCGCTTGGACGGCTTGCGCCTTCAGATTGACGAAACGCGCCTCGATTTCCGGCGTACGGGTATCGGGCTCCGGAATGCGCAGCACCCGCGCGACCAGAAACGGCCAGCCGGAGAGATATTCGACGATCTGGAAGCGCTGCTCTCCCTGGCAGACGACATGATGGGTGCCATCCGGCGCGGTGATGAAGCGCAGGACATTGGCGAGCGTGCCCATACGATGCATGTCGATCGCGGTCGGATCGTCGACCGCGGCCTCGCGCTGCAACAGGATGCCGACCTGGCGCTGCTCGCGCACCGCCTGCTGCGCCGCGGCGACCGATTTCGGCCGGCCGAGCGTGATCGGCACCACGAGACCCGGGAACAGCACGGTGTTGCGCACCGGCACGATAATGACGGCATCCGGCGGCAAGGGCGGCAGCGAACCGCCGCCACTGCCTTCGGCAGAACCATTCTTTGCGAGTATTTCTTCAGCCACGCTGACCTACGCTTTCTGCAAGGTAATCAAGAGACATCCGGCGACAGCGGCCCGGCGCACCGTCGAATAACGGCCCGCCGGCAAGCGCACCCGCCGGTAAAAACGCCCTTGCGGCAGTTCGAGCCGGTGGATGACCGCCGTACGCAACTGCTCGGGCAGGACGCGCGTGCCGGCGATGACCAGCTCGCCCTCCTCGATCACCGCCTGGGCGTTGTCGGCGTCGACGCCGGGCAATGCGACCAGCGCCAAAACCTCATGGTCGGTTTCCAGAATGTCGACCGGCGGCTCCCAAGCCGGCGCCCGCGCTTGACTGCTCGCGGGGCGAAACAGCTCGCGATGCATGCGTTCGGCCCGGGCGAGCATCTCGCACGCCTCGGACCACATCCAATCGCGGGCCACGTCACGGGACATGTCGTATTCCCTCCAGCTTCGGATGAGATATGTGTGAAGCGGGAACCTGAAATTCAACGCCGGTCGCGGCGCCGGCGGGGAACTGCCGGCGGCGGACGGCGTTGAGGCGGCGCGTGGGCTCCGCAAGCCACCGCCGAAAATTGCTTCACGGCTGCTTTTTCCTGGGCGCGGCTGGATTATATGCGGAAAGCCGGGTCGAACCGCAGAACGTGTGGAGGTGCATATGGCGCCAGCAAGCACGGCGCGCCGGATTGGTGAGCCCATTCCGGCACCCGAGAAAATCCCCGTCAAACTCATCGTCAACGGCGTCGAACGGCAGCTTACGGTGGCGCCGTGGACGACGCTCCTTGACGCGCTGCGCGACCATCTCGACCTCACCGGCACCAAGAAGGGCTGCGATCACGGCCAGTGCGGCGCCTGCACCGTGCTGGTCGATGGCCGGCGCATCAATTCATGCCTGACGCTCGCGGTCATGAAGGACGGCGCCGAAGTGACCACCGTCGAGGGTTTGGCGACGAACGGCGCGCTGCATCCCTTGCAGCAGGCCTTCATCGACCACGACGCCTTTCAATGCGGCTATTGCACGTCCGGCCAGATTTGCTCCGGCGTCGGCCTGATCGCCGAGGGCAAGGCGAAGACCGCCGACGAGATCCGCGAACTGATGAGCGGCAATATCTGCCGTTGCGGTTGCTATCCCAACATCCTGGCAGCGATCCAGCAAACGATGGGGCGGCCATGATCAATTTTCAATACGCCCGCGCCAATGACGTCGTCGACGCAGTGCGCCGGATCGCGGCCGATCCCAGGGCGAAATTCATCGCCGGCGGCACCAACCTGGTCGATCTGATGAAGGAAGACGTCGAGCGGCCATCGCGGCTGATCGACATTACGCACCTGCCGCTCAAAGGCGTAGAGGAGACAAAGGACGGCGGCTTGCGCATCGGCGCGCTGGTGCCGAATTCCGACCTCGCCTATCACCCCTTGATCGCCGAGCGCTATCCGATGCTGAGCAGCGCCCTCCTCGCCGGCGCTTCGGCGCAGTTGCGCAACATGGCCTCGACCGGCGGCAATCTCCTACAACGCACCCGCTGCTATTACTTCTACGACACCGCGACGCCCTGCAATAAGCGCGAGCCTGGCAGCGGCTGCTCCGCGATTACCGGCCTCAATCGCATGCATGGCATTCTCGGCACCAGCGAAGCCTGCATCGCCACCCATCCGTCGGACATGTGCGTGGCGCTCGCAGCGCTCGACGCCAAGGTCCATGTCGCCGGGCCGGCCGGCGAACGCAGCATCGCCATGACCGACTTCCACCGCCTGCCCGGCACCACGCCGCAGCGCGACACCAA
>JBAQAB010000547.1:0-12394 GCA_049285535.1 Xanthobacteraceae bacterium | reverse complement strand
CGAGGCGAAGCAGTGGCACCAGCACGAAGGCAAAGGCGGTAAACGCCGACGAAATCACGATTAACGGCGGCAACGACTTGTTGAAGGCGTGGGTGTAGAGAAACGATCCGACATTGTCGGCGAGCGTGGTCGCCAGATTGATGATCGACATCAGCACGGCGAAGGAAAATCCCTCCGCTCGCCGCGGGCAATAGTCGGCGGCGAGCGTCACCGTCGCCACAGTCGCCAGCATGGCGGCGAATCCGGCGCAGAAGCTGATAACGGCAGCGGCCGGCTCGTTCCAAAACAGCAGGAAGGCCAGCGTCGCCACCGTACCGATGGCAATGCTCAGATTGAGGAGATTCTTTAGGGTCAGGCTGCCGAAGAATTTTCGATAAACCAGCGCGCCAACGACCCAGCCGCCCGATCCGATCGATCCCAAAATGCCGATATAGGCTTGCGAGAAATGCAGGTCGTCGGTCATGTGGTAGTAGAGCGGGGTACTCATGCCCGGGCTGAAATAGTAGAGAAAGATAAATCCTGCGACGATCCAAAGATGCCGCCGGTTGAACGCGGTCGTCAGGCCATGCAACGTGTCTTTCATGCCCTGCAGATTGACCCGCGTTTTCTTCTCGGGGATCAGAAAAATTGTTCCGCCGATGACTGCAAACGGCGCGCAGGCGACGATGGCGGCGGCGACGTGCAGCGCGGTGGCGGGCTCGAGCCGCTGCACCAACTGGCCACCGACAATCGCGGCGGTCATGGCGGCAATGTTGTACCAGAGCCATTGCTGGTTGACGAAAGTCCCGCTTTCGCTCATTCGCTGGCCATTTTCGACCAGGATCGCGCCGCATAGCGTGCTCGATATCGCCATCGCATACGCGGTGAGCATCAAGGCAAAGGCGATATCGGTCGGCGCAAGAAGCTCAGTCACCCAAGAATATCCAGCGATCGCCGCTATGTTCGCGAGGATCAGATAGCTTTTGCGGCGATAGCCAAACAGCGGGATGAAGTCCGAAACCATGCCGTAGAGCGGCTTGATGATCCACGGCAGGTTGAAAACGGTGAAAAAGGCGGTGACCTGGACGGGCGTCCAGTTGTGCACTTCCTTCAAATAATAGGTCAGCGGCTGCGAGATCAGTCCGACGACTTGACCAAGTCCCTCGACGACGTAAACGAGACCGAAGAACAAAAGCAGCTGCTTGATATTGGCCTTGCTTTCCGGCACGTCGGCGGCCGGTAAGGCAAGTGGCTGCTCATTCATCTGATCGACGCCCGGCGGGGTTCTTACGGTCCCAACCTCTTACCGCGAAGAGGGATTCGCGTCGATGGCGGCAGGGTCGTCGATACCCAGCTTTTCAACGATCGTCTCGACAATCTCGCGAGGATGCGGGGCGACGGAAACCACGATGGGACGCTCGTCCGCTTGGGGTGGCTCAAGCGCGCTGAACTGGCTATCGAGCAGGCCGGGCGGCATGAAATGGTCGGCGCGTGCGGCGATCCGCTGCGCGATCAGATCATGGTCGCCCTGCAGGAAGACCAGTCTGACGTCTTTGCGGTCTCCGATCAGGATGTCGCGATAGGCGCGTTTGAGTGCCGAACAGGCAACGACGCCGTGTTCGCCGGAAGCGCGGGTGGCATCGATCCAGTCGGCAATGGCATGAAGCCACGGCAGGCGGTCGGCATCGTTGAGCGGCTCGCCGTGGTGCATTTTTTCGATATTGGCTTTGGGATGGAGCCAGTCGCCATCCTCGTAGATCCAATGCAGACGATGCGCCAGCATGGCGGCGATTGTGCTCTTGCCGGAGCCGGACACGCCCATGACGACCAGGACGGCGATCTTGTTCGATGAAGCCCGTGCGTCCATCTCATCGCTCCGGCGCCGCGGCGCGGTCGACGAGCCAGATGAGATCGCCGTCGGCGTGAGCGCGGCGTGCAGGAAGGTCGTCGCCGGATAGCACGCGGCTTAGGATCGCGCGCTTGTCGGCGCCGTCGACCAGAAACAGCATCTCCCGCGTCGAAGCGAGCGCCGGAAACGTCAAAGTCACACGCGGCACGAATGGCTCCATGCCGGCCTTGTCAATGCCGAGCACCCAGCGTTGGGTCTCCTTGAGCGCCGGCGAGTTTGGAAATAGCGACGCGGTATGGCCGTCGCCGCCGAGCCCCATCAGCGCCAGATCGAACATCGGCCGTGCCGAATCGAGCCGATCGGCGCCGTAAAATGCTTTCAGATCGTCCTCGTAGAGTCGCGCTGCGCTTTCGGGATCGTCGCCGTCGGTCGGTATGGGATGGATATTCTGCCGCGGCGCGCCCACGCGGTCGAGAAACACCCGTCGCGCCGTCCCCATATTGCTGAGCGGATCGCTTTCCGGGACGAAACGGTCGTCGCCGATGAACCAGTGCACACGGTCCCACGGCACTTTGCTGCGCCACGGCTCTTCGGCCAGCAAACGGTAGAGGTCTTGCGGGCTCGACCCGCCGGTCAGCGCGACGGCGGCACGGTCCTTTCCAGACACTCGACCGATGAGGCGACGCGCTGCTGTTTCCGCGAGGGCCGGAGCATCGTCGACCACGATCATTTCCGGAGTTGATTTGACGTCCATGGCGACACTCACACGATCGGCCGCCAGCGGCGGCCGTCCCGGGCGAGCAGTTCGTCGGCCTCCTTGGGGCCTTCGCTGCCGGCGCGATAAGTCGCGAGACCTGTCGCTGGCGCGGCGTGCCAAGCGTCGAGAAACGGCTGCACGATCCGCCAGCCCGCCTCGATGCCGTCGGCGCGCGGATAGAGAATTGCGTCGCCGATCATGCAGTCGTAGATCAGCGTTTCGTAGCCGGTGGACGGCGCGACATCGAAATAATCCTCGTATTTGAAAGTCATGCCGACGCCGCCGATAGCGATCGACGGGCCGGGAATCTTGGCGTTGAATTCGAGCCCGATGCACTCGTTCGGCTGAATTCCGATCACCAGAAAATTCTCCGCCAGCCGATCGACCGGCGTGTCGCGGAACATGGCGACCGGCGCCTGCTTGAACTTGATCGCCACCTCGCTCTGTTTGCCGCGCAACGCCTTGCCGGTGCGCAAATAGAACGGCACCCCGGCCCAGCGCCAATTGTCGATCATGAGCTTGAGCGCGACATAGGTTTCCGTGGTGCTGTCGGCCGCGACGTCCGGCGTCTTGCGATAGGCTTCGACCGGACGGTTGTCGATGAAGCCGTCGCCATATTGCGCGCGCACGGCATCGCGCAGCGCTTCGTCGCGGTCCGGCAACTGAATGGCGTCGAGCACCTGCGCTTTTTGCGCGCGCACGGCGTCGGCGGCAAAGCGCGACGGCGGCTCCATGGCGATCAGCGAGAGAAGCTGAAACAGATGGTTTGGCACCATGTCGCGGAGCGCGCCGGTCGCGTCATAATAGCTGCCGCGGCGGCCGACGGTCAGCGACTCCGCGACCGTGATCTGCACATGGTCGATATGATCGCGATTCCAGATCGGCTCGAATAATCCATTGGCGAAGCGCAGGACCATGATGTTCTGCACCGTCTCTTTGCCGAGATAATGGTCGATGCGGAAGATCTGGTCCTCTTTGAGAATGCCGAGCAGCTCTTGATTGAGCGCGCGCGCGGAGGCGAGATCGGTGCCGAACGGCTTCTCGATCACGACGCGCCGCCAGGCGCCATTGTCTTCGCGGGCCAGACCGGATTCGCCGAGATGGCGGCCGATCGGGGCAAATCCCGCCGGCGGCGTCGCCAGATAAAACAGACGGTTGCCTCGCGTACCGCGCTCGCGCTCGACGCGTTCAAGCTCGCGGCCGATTTTTTTGTAGGTCTCGTCGTCGTCGGGGTCGCCTTGGACATAGGCGACGCAGCCGAGCACGCGCTTGACCGCGCGCTCGTCGATGTCGCGTGTGGCGAATTTCGGCAGGCTCTTGGCGAGATCGGCAGCGAACGCTTCGTCCGAGAACGGACTGCGGGCAACGCCGACCAAGGCAAATGCGTCCGGCAGCAGCCCTTCCACCGCGAGATTATAGAGCGCGGGCACCAGGAGCCGGTGGGTAAGGTCGCCCGACGCACCGAAAATGACGAGACAGCACGGATCGGCCGGCCGCGCCTTGGTGGCGGCGGTCCGCGCGGCGTTCTTGGCACCGTTTCCGGCCGTCACGACGCTTTGGCCTTGCGGTTAGTCAGGACCGATTTCGGCTCGGCATGCGCGCCAAAGCCTTTGCGCATCGCTGAAAGAATCTTTTCCGCAAATGTGTGCTCGCGCCGCGAGCGGAATCGCGTGTACAGCGCGGCCGTAAGCACGTCCGCAGGAACCGCTTCGTCGATCGCCGCCATCACGGTCCAGCGGCCTTCGCCGGAATCCTCAACCACGCCTTCGAAGCCGGCAAGTTTTGGGTCATCCGCCAGCGCCGTTGCGGTGAGATCGAGAAGCCACGAACTGATGACGCTGCCGCGGCGCCAGACTTCGGCGATATCGGGCAGATCGAGATCGAAGCGCATCTCTTCCGGCAGGCTTTCGCTGTTGGCGTTCTTCAGAATATCGAAGCCCTCGGCGAAGGCCTGCATCAGGCCGTATTCGATGCCGTTATGCACCATCTTGACGAAATGGCCGGCGCCGTTGGGTCCGGCATAAATGTAGCCCTCTTCGGCGCGGGGATCGCGGCCTTCACGGCCGGGCGTGCGCGGCACGTCGCCAGCGCCCGGAGCGAGCGCCTTGAAGATCGGGTCGAGCCGGTCGACGATGTCCTTTGTACCACCAATCATCATGCAATAGCCGCGCTCCAGTCCCCAGATGCCGCCGCTGGTGCCGACGTCGACGTGATGGATACCGCGCTTGTTGAGCATTTTGGCGCGGCGGATGTCGTCCTTCCAAAAGGTGTTGCCACCGTCGAGCACGACGTCGCCCGCCTGCAGCAATTTTGCCAGTTCGGCGATTACGTCTTCGGTGATCTTGCCGGCCGGCAGCATCACCCAGACCGCGCGCGGCGTCCGCAACTGCTGGACGAGCTTGTCTAGTCCGGCCGCGCCGGCGGCGCCGTCGCCGCTGAGTGCGGCGACCGCCTTGGCGTCGCGATCGTAAACGACCGCCTCATGGCCATGCTGCATCAAGCGGCGCGTGATGTTGCCGCCCATCCGGCCGAGACCGACGATCCCGATCTGCATGGCGTGGACTCCCTTTACGCTAGAGTGCGCTGGACGGCCGCCTCAAGCGCGACGAGGCCAGACTTCAGATCGCCATTAAGATGGATACGTAGCGCGCGGCGCCCGCGATCGAGCAGAACTTCGAAATCGCCGCGCGCTTGCGCGGTTTTGATCACGCCAAAACTCGCGCGGTGGCCTGGAATGGCGAGATCCTTGGCGTCGTCCGAAGTAATTTGGAGGAACACGCCGCTGTCGGGCCCGCCTTTATACGCCTGCCCGGTCGAATGCAAAAAGCGCGGACCGAATTCGAGGCAGGTCGCGACGTGGCGGCGATCGCGCAACGCCAGCCGCCATGGCTGCAAGTGCGCGACGTTTTCTTCGTCGCGAGCGAGGTAGGCGAGAATTGCAACGTAATCTCCGGCGCCAAGCCGAGAGAAATGCGCCTTGAGCCAGCTGTCGACGCTGCCATCGGCCCCGGCCTTGCGCAGCGCCTCGGCGTTGTTCTGGTCGGTAAAGATCGCAAGGGCTGCATCGGAACAGATCGGCCGCTCTCGCGGCAGCTCTCCGGATTTCTCAAAGGCTTCGGTAAGCTCGCGGGTCTTGATCTTGCTCGCTTCGACGTCGGGCTGATCGAACGGATTGATGCCGATCACCGCCCCGGCGATCGCCGTGGCGATCTCGAAACGAAAGAATTCCTGGCCGATATGATCGAGCGAGTTCTGCATGATGCGGATCACCGGATGGCCGGCTTTCTCCAGCGCCTTCAGTTTCGTCTCATGGGCCTCGTCGGCTTCGCCTTCGAGCACGAGGTCGATAAAGCAGCGGTCGTCACCATAGACGTCGGGCCTGCCGAGCGGCTCGCCGTCGACGGGGATCAGGCCCTTGCCGTGCTTGCCAGTCGATTCCGCGAACAATTGCTCGGCCCAAGCGCCGAAACCGGACAGTGACGGGGAGGCAAAAATCGTGACCTTATCGCGGCCCCGCAAGGCTGCAGCGCCAAGCGCGATGCCGAGCGCGACGCCGGGATTTTCCGACGGCGGTACGTCCGGGCCACAGGAGCGCATCATCATACGTGTCGAGCGTATCAGCTCGGCGACATCGACACCGGCAATGGCCGCGGGCACCAGCCCGAACGGGGAGAGCACGGAATAGCGCCCGCCGATACTCGGCACGCCATAGAAGATGTGCCGAAACTTTTGCGTTTCCGCCCGCCGCTGCAGCGACGAGCCGGGATCCGTGATCGCAATGAAATGCGGCCCGGCCTTGTCGGCGCCAACCTCGTCCGCCACGCGCCTGAAAAAATAGTCGGTAAGAACGTTGGGCTCGGTGGTGCTACCCGACTTGCTGGAGACGATAAATAAGGTCTTGCCGACATCGAGCGTGGCGTCCAGCGCCTCGATCTGGGCGGGCACTGTCGAGTCGAGAATGCGCAGCCGTGGCCAGCCGAGCTTTTGTCCGTACGTCGCCCCCAGCACTTCAGGGCCGAGGCTGGAGCCGCCCATGCCGAGGAGCACGGCGTCCTTAAATCCGGCGCGTTTGATCTCCTGCGCGAAGGCGGTATAGGTCGCGATCTCCTTGTCGTCGGCGCTGTCCAGCCAGCCGAGCCAGCGGTCTTCGTCGGCATTCGTCCACAGCGCTTTATCCCGCTGCCAAAGCTTCCGGATATTGCCCTGCTTGCGCCATTCCTCGGCGACTTCGCTGACTTTCTTTTCGAGCTGTGGGCCAAGCGCGAGCCTTTGCTCGTCCACCTGTTGCTTGAGGATTTCGGTTCGTTTCTTAGCGACCGCCGCGAGCAGTTTGTCGGCGGCATCGGCGAACAGTTTTACGCCGTCTTCGACCAGTGTTTCAGTGACGGCCTCGAGCGAAATTCCGGCACGGGCGAGGTCGTCCAGCGTGCGTTTCGCGTCGGCGGGGTTTTCCTCAAGGCTGTTGCGCAGCTTGCCGTGATCGCGGAAGGCGTCCATCGTCGCCACCGGCATCGTATTGACGGTGTCGGGACCGATCAGCTCCTCGACATAAAGTACGTCGCTATAGGCCTTGTTCTTGGTGCCGGTCGATGCCCACAACAGCCGTTGCGGCTTGGCGCCTTTCCGCTTGAGCGCCTCCCAGCGCTCGCCGGCGAAGCGCTGCAAATAAATCTGATAGGCCAATTTGGCATTGGCGATGGCGACTTTTCCCTTCAATGCGGCAAGACGGCGCTTTTCGTCGGGATCGTTGGCCTTGGCTATTTTCTCGTCCAGCAATTTGTCGACTGCCGTATCGATGCGGCTGACAAAAAAGCTCGCCACGCTCGCGATCCGCGAAACGTCGCCGCCCTTGGCGGCAAGCGCTTCGAGCCCCGCGAGGTAAGCCTCGACCACCTGCGTATAGACGGATTGCGCGAACAACAGCGTGATGTTGACGTTGATGCCTTCGGCAATCAGGTCGCGAACGGCCGGCAAGCCTTCCGGCGTTCCCGGCACCTTGATCATCAGGTTTTTGCGGTCGACCTCGTGCCACAGCCGCTTCGCCTCGGCGATGGTGCCTTTGGTATCGGTCGCGAGATAAGGCGACACTTCGATGCTGACAAAACCGTCGGCGCCATGCGTCGCCTCGAAGACCGGACGCAGCACGTCGGTTGCTTTTTGAATGTCCTCGACGGCAAGCCGCTCGAACAGGTCGCCGGCCGAGCGGTCGTGCTCCTTCAGCATGCCGGCGATGGCGTCATCGTATTCGTCTGTATTGCCGATGGCCTGCTCGAAGATCGACGGATTCGACGTCACCCCGCGTAAGCCGTCTTCATCGACGAGCTTCTTCAAGCCACCTTTGGCGATAAAACCGCGCGCCACAAAATCGAGCCACACGGCTTGGCCGTGGTCCTGCAAGGCTTTGAGAGCATTCATGAGCGGCTATTCCTCGTGATCCTTGGTGCTGGCGATCTTGTGCTCGGCAATCTGAGCCTTGGCGGCCTGCAATATCTTATCTGGAACGAAACCGAATTTCGCCAGTACGTCGCCGATCGGGCCGGAGGCGCCGAAACTGTGCATTCCGATGATGGCGCCGGTCGGCCCGGCATAGCGATTCCAGCCGATCGTGGCGCCCATTTCGACTGCCACCCGCGCGGTGATCCGCGGCGGCAGCACTGCCTCGCGATAAGCGCGTTCCTGCCGCTCAAACAGCTCCCAACTCGGCATGCTGACCACACGGGCAGCAATGCCCTCGCGTTTAAGGGACTCGAAGACGGCTACGCACAGCTGCACCTCGCTGCCGCTGGCGATGAGGATGACCTCGGGCTTGCCCGTGTCCGCACCGGCCAGCACATAAGCGCCGCGTGCAAGACCGGACGCCGGCGCGAAGCGATCGCGGTCGAAGATCGGGAGCTTCTGGCGGCTGAGCACGAGGCACACCGGCTCCGTCGTCTGGGCAAGGATGACCTTATAGGCCTCGGTTACTTCGTTGGCGTCGGCCGGCCGCAGCACGATCATGTTCGGGATGGCGCGCAGCGCAACCAGTTGCTCGATCGGCTGGTGTGTCGGGCCGTCTTCGCCGAGCCCGATGGAATCGTGGGTGAAGATGTGAAAGACGGGAAGCTCCATCAGCGCCGCCAGCCGCAGAGCAGGGCGCATATAATCGCTGAAGGTCAGAAAGGTGGCGCCGAAAGCGCGTAGCTTCGACAGCACGAGGCCGTTGACGATGGCGCCCATGGCGTGTTCGCGTATGCCGAAATGCATGATGCGGCCGCCGGGTTCATCGGCTTCGAGCGACTTCGCATTATCGAATGTGGTCTTAGTGGAAGGTGATAGGTCGCCTGAGCCGCCGATCAGCCAGGGAACGGTTTGGGCGATCGAGTTGAGAACTTTGCCCGAAGCATCCCGTGTGGCGATGCCTTTTTGATCGGCCGGGAAGACCGGCAGCTCGGTATCCCAGCCCACAGGCAATTTGCCGGCCAGCATCAACCCGACTTCGCGCGCGGCTTGCGGATATTCTTTCTCATAGGCGGCGAATGTTTTTACCCATTCGTCACGCAACGCGCCGCCGTGCCGGCCAATGCCGTTGCGGAAGCGCTCATATACGCCGTCCGGCACCAAGAATTGGGCGTCTTCCGGCCAGCCGTAGAAGCGCTTGGCGAGACGCGCTTCCTCGTCGCCGAGCGGATCGGAATGCGCCGCCGCGGTATTTTGCTTGTGCGGCGCGCCGTAACCGATGATGCTGTCGACAATGATCAGCGTCGGCCGATCTCCGGTGCGGCGGAAGAGCTCCAAGGCTTGCGCCACCGCAGCCGTGTCGTTGGCATCGCGCACGTGCACGACGTTCCAGCGATAGCCCTTGAAGCGGATCTCCACGTCCTCGCTGAAGGCGAGAACGGTGTGGCCCTCGATAGTCACAGTGTTGTTGTCGTAGAGCCAGCACAGATTCGAAAGCTGCAGATGTCCGGCCAGCGAAGCCGCTTCGCTCGCCACGCCTTCCATGAGGTCGCCGTCGCTGCAGATCGTGTAAACATCGAAGTCGAACAGCGTGAAATTCTGCCGATTGTAATGGGCGCCGAGCCAGCGCGAGGCGATCGCCATGCCGACGCTGTTGCCGCAGCCTTGGCCGAGCGGGCCGGTGGTGGCCTCGACGCCGGTGGTGCGGCCGTATTCCGGATGGCCCGGCGTGACGCTGTCGATCTGGCGGAAGCTCTTGATGTCGTCGAGGCTGATCGCGGGCGCGTCGGTGATCTTTTGGCCATCCGCCCGCTTTACGCCGGCAAGGTGGATCAGCGCGTACAGCAGCATGCAGGCGTGCCCGTTGGACAGCACGAAACGATCGCGGTTCGCCCATAACGGGTCGGCGGGGTCGTAGCGCAGAAAATCCTGCCACACTGTGTAAGCGACCGGCGCAAAGCCCATCGGCGCGCCGGCATGGCCGGTTTGCGCCTTCTGCACCGCATCGATCGCCAGCGTACGGATGGTATCGATCGCAAGCCGGTCGGTATCCGCCGCCGGCTTGGTTGCGGGGGCGGGGCGTGGCTGCGTCGGCGCGGCTTGCGGTGTCATAATCTGACCGATCCAAGCGAATGAATGCGAAAAACCCCTCGATCAAGCAAAACGATTGAAGCCCCGGCCTGTTCCAAGAATGACCTGAGGCGAATCCGCCCCATTCGCCGGCGCGGGTTAGCGGCGGCGATCAATTTGCCTTATTGGCGCGGTTTTACCCCATGAGCGCGCAGTCAATATTATTTGAAACTAGGCAGCAAGCTTTTGATGTAACGAAATAAGTTCCGTTCGGACGGAGGAAGACATGGGCGCGCGGGTTCAGGCGAAATTGGCTTCCCGACGACGCTCACCACCATCGACATCCCCGGGCGCAGCATGCGCCGTGCCGCGACCGCGGCCGGCACCGCGATCTTCGCCAACCGCAATTTTGCGGTCGACCAACACGGCGCTCGGCACGCTGCCGGTCGAGCGCGTCAAGAATGCCTCCGGGCTGTTCAACTTGATGGGCAATCTCGGCGGCGCCATCGGCTTGGCCGCGATCAACACCTGGTTCAACGATCGCATGGATCTGCACCTGCAACGCCTGCATGAAGCGGTGAACTCATCGAACCACGCCGCGACCGAGTTGCTGGCGCAACTCGCTAAGCGTTTTCACGGCTCCGACGCGCAGCAGCAGGCGCTGGCGGCGCTCAACGCCATTGTGCGGCTGCAGGCCGCAGTCATGAGCTATGCCGATGTGTTTCTGATGCTGACCGTGCTGTTCGTGGTCCTCGCTGCGTTCGGCCTTCTGATGAAGCGGCCGCAAGCTGCGGCTGGCGCCGGAGCAGGGCATTGACATGGCCACGGCGCCGCAGCCCGGTTAGACTCTCGCGATGCGAAGACAAAGCGACGCCTCGCCCTGGAGCATCGGGCGCGTAGCTTCATACGGCGCGGTCGTCGGCGCTGTCGCCGCGGTATTCAAGCTGCTCGCACCTTGGAGCGGACCGCTTTCTCTGGCGGCGGACGCGAGAGAGATCGTGGGCGCGGCGTTCGTTTTTGCTTTGTTGTGCGGGCTAGCCGCGGCGCTGCGCAATTTTATCGTGCGGCGGTTCATCTCACCGTAAACCAAATGACAAAAAAGAACGGGGCGGCTTGTCGAGCCGCCCCGCCATGTTTCCGCAACCGCTCACCCGAGATGGGTGATATCGCGATCTTTGGTTTCGGGCAGGAAGATCAGCGCCACGACGAAGCTCATCGCCGCGATACCGATCGGATACCACAGGCCCGAATAGATGTTGCCGGTGGCCGCCACGATGGCGAACACGGTCGCCGGCAGGAAGCCGCCGAACCAGCCATTGCCGATGTGGTAGGGCAGCGACAAGCCGCTATAGCGAATGCGGGTAGGGAACATCTCGACCAGCCAAGCGGCGATCGGCCCGTAGACCATGGTCACGTAGATGACCAGGACCACCAGCAGCAGCACCGTCATCGGGTAGTTGATGTCGTTCGGATCGGCGCCGGCCGGGTAGCCGTGGCCCTTCACGGCCGCGGCGATCGCAGCGGCGAGGTTCGGCGTGTCAGCGGCGATGGTCTGATCGCCGATCTGCACGCTTGCCTTAGCGCCGGCAGCCGCGCCGACGTTATTGTAGTTCACCGAGAGATTGACGAGCGCAGTTTTGATCTGGTCGCATCCGGTGGTGAACTTCTCGACGCCGGTCGCCTTGAACTGGAACGAGCATTCGGCGGGATCGGCGGTAACGGTGACCGGCGACGCCGCGAGCGCAGCTTCCAGTTTCGGATTGGCGAAGTGCGTAATGCCCTGGAAGATCGGGAAGTAGGTCACGGCCGCGAGCGCGAAGCCCGCGAGCATGATCGGCTTGCGCCCGATCCGGTCCGACAGCGCGCCGAACAGGATAAAGCACGGCGTGCCGATCAGAAGCCCAATCGCGATCATGATCTGCGCCGTGGTGCCCGGCACTTTCAGCGTCTGGGTCAGGAAGAACAGCGCATAGAACTGTCCGCCGTACCAGACCACGGCTTCGCCGGCCGTGGCGCCAAGGAGGGCCAAAATCGCGATCTTTAAATTCGACCACTCGCCGAATGCTTCCGTCAGCGGACGCTTGGACTGCTTGCCCTCGTCGACCATGCGCTGGAACAGCGGCGATTCATTCAGCTTCAGCCGGATCCACAGCGAAACGGCCAGAAGAACGGCCGAGAGCAAGAACGGGATGCGCCAGCCCCAATCCGCGAACGCGGCTTCGCCCATCGAGGTGCGGATGCCAAGGATCAGGAGTAGCGCCAGGAACAAGCCGAGCGTCGCGGTGGTCTGAATCCACGACGTG
>JBAQAB010000546.1:0-4794 GCA_049285535.1 Xanthobacteraceae bacterium | reverse complement strand
AGCATCGCCGACCACGCTCGGCGCACCGGTGCATTCCATCAAAATATCCGGCTTGAGCGCGTCAAGGTCGGTAAGACTACCGAGATGGAAGGTACCGCCCAGCTCGCGCACCATCTGGCGTTTGCGGCCCCGATCGTTGTGATCGAGCACGTGCACGTCGAGCCCGCGCTGCGCGCCAATCAGCGCGGCGAGCAGGCCGATCGGGCCAGCGCCGGTGACCAGGAGGCGCTTGGGCGCGAAGCCGCGCGAACGGGCGCCGATGCGTTCGGTTTGATCCCAGGCCTTGGCAACGACGCTGGTTGGTTCGACCAAGACGCCGTTCATGCCGAGCGAAGGATCGAGCTTGACCAGAAAGTCCGGCTCGATACGGAAAAGATCCGATCCGTAGCCGTTGCGCTCCTTGATGCCACGCTCGGTGTAGCGGCCGTTCTGGCACATGTCCCATTCCCCGACGGCGCAATAGGGGCACGGCACCGGATCGGGCCGGCGCACGATGCCGACGACGAGATCGCCGGCTTTAAAGCCGCTATCGGGGGGCGCCTCCTGCACCTTGCCCAAGGATTCATGGCCGATCACCAGACGTTTCTGTCCCGGCGGGGCCCAGCCATAAGCGCCGGAGACGATCTCGCGGTCGGTGCCGCAAACGCCAAGTGCCAGCGCGCGCACCAGCACCGCGCCGTCCGATTTGGGCGGCTCAGGAATATCTTCGACCTTCGCGGAATTGGCGATACCGGGCGCAACGGTCAGAGCGCGCATTGTTGAGGGTCCGCGATAATGTGTTGCGCAATAGCTAGGCGGTGGCGCACGCCCCCCGCGCCGTTAGTGGAACAGCGACGGGAGAATAAAGTTCCATTTTGGAACCAGCTGGTTACATGCGCGGTTAGGCTATTCCATTGTCTATGCATTGAAGCGTGGCGCGCTATCTCTCATGGATCCTCTCGGCCGCAAACGCTGGGCCATCGCCGAAGGCTGGATTCCTTCGCAAAGCTCTTTTGCCGATCGCACTCTGGAATCGCATGAGACGGCGTGCATTCTCAATGCCGGCGACGAAACGGCGCAGGTGCGCATCACCATTTTCTTCGAGGATCGCGAGCCGTCCGGCCCTTATCGCGTGACGGTGCCGCCGCGGCGTACGCTGCATCTGCGCTTCAACGATCTCCAAGCCCCCTCGCCGATTCCGCGCGATACGGCCTATTCGAGCGTGTTCGAGTCCGACGTGCCGATCGTTGTGCAGCACACACGGCTCGACTCGCGGCGGCCCGAAGTGAGCCTTTTATCGACCATTGCTTATGCAGAAGGGTGAGCCGGCTTGGCGTAAGTTTCGCAGGAAAATTGTGGCTTACCGACAAAGTACGGCGAAATTCATTGAGTCCGCGCGGGGAATTTGCCCGATTTCCGAGCAGCTTCGTTGCACTGCATCAAAATATGGAACCAAGCGCCTTTCCACAGGTTAATGGAGCACTGGCGTGGAGGTGAATTCGTGACCGTAGTCGTCGTCTCCAATCGCGTGGCGCGGGCAAAGCCCGATGAGCCCCTGGCGGGCGGTCTGGCGGCGGCGTTGCTGCCGATGGTGCGTGATTCCGGCGCCATCTGGGTCGGCTCCAGCGGACAGGCAAGCGAAGGCACGCGTGATTCGTTTGCGCGCATCGAGCCGCTCGGCACCGGCGCGCTCGCCACCGTTGACATGCCCGCGAAGCATTATGCCGGCTACTACGAAGGCTTCGCCAATTCCGCGCTATGGCCGGCGCTCCATTCGCGGCCCGATCTCATTCACGTCACCGCCGACGATTACGCCTCGTATCGCGAAATCAACGCGTTCATGGCCCGCGCGCTGGTCCGCTTCAATACGCCCGAGGCGGTGTTCTGGATCCAGGATTATCACTTCCTGAGCCTAGGCGCGGAGATGCGCCGACTCGGTATCGAGCGGCCGTTCGGATTCTTCCTGCACACGCCTTGGGCGGACCGCCGCACCATGGCGGCAGTGCCAAATCATGCCGAACTCACCGACGCCATGCTGGCCTACGATCTGATCGGCTTCCAGACCGTCGAGGACCGGCAAAATTTCGAGGATTATCTGCTGGCCGAGCTCGGCCTCAATATCGTCGACGGCACGGTGGCGTCGGATTGGGGACTGACTCAGCTCGCCACCTTCCCGATCGGCATCGATGTCGACGATTTCTCGGCGCGCGCCAACAAAGCGGTCGGCCGGCTCGAAGTGACCCGGCTGCGCGACAGCCTACACGGCGCCAAATTGGTGCTCGGCGTCGACCGGTTGGATTATTCCAAAGGTCTCGCCAATCGCGTTCGCGCCTTCGACCGCATGCTGGACATCGAGCCGGGCCTCAAGCGCGAAGTGACTCTGTTACAGGTCGCGGTACCGTCGCGCGGCAATATCAGGGCCTATCGCGAGCTCAAGGCCGAGCTGGCGGGGCTGGTCGGCGAGGTGAACGGCCGGCACGGCGAGGTCGACTGGATGCCAATCCGCTATCTCAACAAGGGCTTTTCGCAGTTGACCCTGGCGGGCTTTTACCGGCTGGCACGGGTCGGCTTGGTGACGCCGCTGCATGACGGCATGAATCTCGTTGCCAAGGAATATGTCGCTGCGCAAAATCCCTTCGATCCCGGCGTACTGGTGCTGTCCTCGTTCGCCGGCGCAGCCAAGGAGCTCGACGCGGCGCTGCTGATCAATCCGCACGACCTCGACGGCATGGCGCGGCAAATCGCAGCAGCGCTTGCCATGAGCCTCGAGGAACGGCGTGAACGCTGGCAGTCCATGGTGCGCAAGCTGAAGGCGGCGTCGGTGCAGAACTGGTTCGCCGATTTCCTGCGTACGTTGACCGGCGTGCGACGGACGCCGCTGCGAGCGGCCACGCGGCCGATCGTGCTTGAACTCGCCAGCCGCAAAGCGGCGAATAGCCGCTGAGCACAAGGAAATTTTTACCCCATTTCGCCATAGTCACCGCCATAGTTTTGTGGCGTAGGGTGGAGTGATGCGATGCCGGGCGCGCGCAATTCCGTTGTAAAATCATCGTCATGGTGCGGCCTCGGGGCTGGCACGCTGATCCTCGCCGGAGTGATGTTGCTGCCTGCCGGGGCGTTGGGCGCGACACGACTCGCAGCCCATCGGGTCGGTGCGCATCGGGTCGCTGCACATGAAGTCGTGTCGCGGCCGCATGTCTATCTGATGCGCGGACTGTTGAATATTTTCTCGCTCGGCATGGATCAGCTCGCCGCGCAAATCCAAAGCCGCGGCATTGATGCCAGCGTTTACAATCATACCTACGCCGACGTCATCGTCGCCCGCATCGTGCAGAGGTACCGCGCCGGCGATCACGGGCCCTATATGCTGGTCGGTCATTCGCTCGGCGCCGACGCCGTGATGGGCATGGCACAAGAGCTGAACGCGCAAGACGTGCCTGTCGCGCTGGTCATTCCGGTCGACGGCACCGGCTCATCGGTCGCGCCGCGCAACGTCGCCTGCGTGATTAACCTGACGCAGCGCAGCTACGCCTATATGCGGCCCGGCGTCGGCTTCCATGGCGTGCTTGATAATGTCGATTTCTCCGGCGATCCCGGCATCGATCATCTGACGATCGATAAAGCGCCGCGGGTGCAAGCTGAAGCGCTGCGCTACGTGCTGGAAACCGCGCATGACGAGGCGTGCCGTCCCGCGGGCGCCGGCCCGATCGCGGCGCGGCCCGAAACGCCGAAAGAAACGCTGAAGCAAACATCGGGGCAGAAGGTTGCGGCTCCAAGAATTGCGACGCCGACCAAGACCGCCTCCCCGGCGCTGCGGCCCGGCATCGCCGGCTGACCGTCGCACGGACGCTATAGTCCGGCGCCGCGGCCCGCTGGCGGTCGGGAAAGCCGCATCCGCCCCCTACCCAACCCCAGTATATAGAGCCAGAGCGCAGTCAGGATGACAGCGATGGCACCCGGATCCGGCATGACAACCTCGAAAGTCTCGCCGCGCTGGAGCCATATCTGGCGAAGCTCTAATTTCTGCGACGCAGCATCGACGTTTTCGATCTCACCGAATGAATTTTCTCCAATCCAGCGGCGCGCGCGGCATCCTGCAAAGCATGGCGTATGTCGTCACGCTTTTGGTGGATCGAGGCAATCGCCGGACCGGCCGGAATGCCGAGGCCCACCAGTGCGGCCTCCGAGAGTTGCAGGCTCGCTTCGACCGTTTCCGGCACCGCATCGGTGGCGCCGAGCTGGTAAAGATGGCGCGCATGATCGGCGTCGCGGGCGCGCGAGACGATGAGCACGTCGGGGCGCAGGGCGCGCACATGGGCGACGATATCGTCGATCAGATCACGGTCGTGGATGGTGATGATGACGCCGGCGGCATCGGCCAGTCCGCAGATTTCGAGAAATGTCGTATCCGCCGCGTCGCCGTAATAGACGTCGAGACCGTCGCGGCGGTCGCGCGTCACCGTCGAAGCGTCGAAATCAGCGGCGATATAAGGAATGCCATGCTCTTTGAGAAGCGCGCACACCACTTTGCCGACGCGCCCATAACCGACGACAATCGCATGCCTGTGGCCGGTGCCCGGCCGCGCGGTCAGTTCCGACGGCACGGGTCCGGGCGTCCGCAGCCGCGCAGCGACGCGGCGCGCCGCGTAGGATAACAAGGGTGTCAGCGCCATCGTCACCGAAGTCACGATCAGCGCGAGACTCGCGCGGCGGGTATCGACCAGATTGGAATCCCGCGCCATACCGATGCCGACGAAAGCAAATTCGCCGCCAGGGCCGAGCAGGAAGCCCATCTCCACCGCGACCGACCACGAC
>JBAQAB010000545.1:0-1918 GCA_049285535.1 Xanthobacteraceae bacterium | reverse complement strand
GGCTACTCCGGCCGCGCCGAAAGTCGCCGAAAGGATCGTTCGTCGCCATGTCAGACCTCCTGGCGCACGCGTTTGGTGCCGTGAATCGGCCTATCCGTACCCTACGCCACGAACTGCCTGTCCGGTGAACTCGCCGACCAACGAACCGTGGGGCAGCGCGCGCCACGAACACTGCCTCGGCCACCGCGTCACTGGTTCGCCGAACCCCGGTCATCGCGAGGCGCTCCTCGCAGTGGAGCTTGTGTTTCACCCAGGCCGTACACCGGCGCCCGGGGATGTACGTCGAGCTGAGCCGCTTGGCCACGACGCCCTCACGACCGAGCTCCTCGCCACCCGCCACGAAATCCTTACTGCGCTCGACGACCACGCTCGCCGGCGTCCGCCAGGCGGGGTCGCTCGAGCGCCAGCTCCTCGAGCAGCGCCCGGCGCTCCGAATAGGGGGATTGGGGCCGCTGGTAGTCGCGCTCAGGACTGGTGGTGACGGTAGGCGTAGGTCGCTTCGCGGACGGCCGCGTCGCTCTCGAGCGCTCCGCCGAAAGCACCGCCGACAGTGGCCAGCGCGCCAGCGAGCAGCGCCAGGCGCAGGTAGTCCGCAAAGTCCGAGCGATGACCGATCTGCGCCGACATCAGCGACGGCTCGAGCATCAGCTCGGCCGCGGCAAGCGCTATCAGGCATACGCCCGCGTAGAGCGCAAGAATCCCGAAGCCGACGGTGATCAGCGTGACGATGTTAAACAGGATCGCCTGCTCCCGCACGCGGCTGCGAGTAGCGCGCTCCCACAATCCGTGCACGAAGATCAACGTCGCGGTTGCGCTCACGATCGCCGCGAGGCATACCCCCGCCATGCGCGGCGCGGCCAGCCCGGAGGCGATGCGCCACACGTCGGCTGTGACGATCGTGAACGTCGCGACACCAAGCGCGCCGACCATCGCGCGGGACAGCCGCGTGGTCAACCGCCACGGATGGTTCGCGCGCACCATCCCGGCGAGCAACCGCAGGTTCCCGGTCAAGACACGATGTGTCAGCGCGAAGCCCTCCAGCGAGTCAGGCCCTCCAAGCTCGCTCACCGGCACGATCACGCGGCGTTGAACCAGGCGCCCGCTGCCGGACTCGCGTTCGCCACCGGCGGCCCTGTCACCCGCGATCACGCCCACCGCCTCCGCCACAGATTCGACCAAGTGCCGCGCGCGCCGCGGCCCCAGCGCAGGCAGCGAGACCAGAGCCGCACCATGGGTCGGACTCGAGTGCATCAGCAGCGGACGGCGTGAGATCCGCAGCGGAAGCTCCGTGACATGCACAACCAGATCCCAGTTCTCGCCCAGCAGCCGCGAGCGCGCGGCATCAACGAGCTCAGCGAGCTCAGCCGGGGGCGCTAGCAGCGACTCGCGAACCGCGGTGATCCTCCACTTGACCCCCGGGTAGCGCTCCGCGAGCACGCGCTCGAGATCGCGCACGAGCTTCTCGACGTCCTCGGCGTCGAGCGCCGGCGTCACGACCAGGCCGAGCTGGATCTCGTCGTCGCTCTTTTCCCTTCCGGGTCCAACCGCGACGGCAATCTCGCCGTCGGCCGCGACGTTCGTTAAAGCAGCGCGATCAGGAGGGTCCATCCGCTGCAACCCACTCTACGACCATCCCGCTCATCAACCGTGCGGTCCGCAAGTAGAGCACCCGACGCAGCATCTCGTGGTCCGCGTGCGTCGCAAGTGGCACGGCCGCTGACGTCTGCTTTGCTCATCCCGACGGCGCCGAGCTCGCGATCGCGTTGGCGACGGAGCAGCGACGCCAGAGCGCCGTGATCGCCTGACCCGGT
Organism: Xanthobacteraceae bacterium; assembly: GCA_049285535.1. Taxonomy (GTDB): domain Bacteria; phylum Pseudomonadota; class Alphaproteobacteria; order Rhizobiales; family Xanthobacteraceae; genus BOG-931. The sequence goes on along the minus strand of JBAQAB010000545.1, from coordinate 107 downwards.
CCGGCATCGGTAGCCCGCGGCGGCACTGGCGGCAACGAAATCGTGGCTGTTCTGCATCGTCAGCGGACACCCCAGCACCGATTCGCTGGACGGTCCTGGTTTGATTG
>JBAQAB010000544.1:0-6472 GCA_049285535.1 Xanthobacteraceae bacterium | reverse complement strand
GAAACAGTAATACTCTGAACCGCACCCTGGGCAACGGTCAAGTCGGTTCCGCAAGTCCGGGATCGGTTTTCTCACGCCACTTGGGCCGTCGAGAAGACCCATGCGAGCGCGCGACGCGGACCTGACTTGCAACGGCCGCAGGGAACAAGAAGGACCGCCCGCGCTTGCCCGGCCGAGGAAGCGCGGAGCCTGCAAAACCCCGCGAGGCAACAAAGCCCACAAACGGAGACATCCATGCGATCGAGAATGACAGCAGCCGTCACTGCGCTAGCACTTGCAGGTGCCGTGGCCGCATTTCCTGCTTTCGCGCAACAATATCCCACCGGCCGCAACGCCGATGACGGCGGCATCCCGGCTCAGCCGAGCGGCGCGCCGGAATACAACGGCAACGGGCAGGTGGTGCCCGCTGGCGGAAACGAAGTCGGCTCCAATAATTGCGCAACCCGCTTCCGCTCCTATGACCCGGCAACGGGAACTTATCTCGGCTCCGACGGACGCCGGCATCCGTGTTCTTGATCTGAGCGTAGCGATCGAAGTGATGGTCCGCCGGCTGTTCCGGCGGACCACCGCCTAGGTGGGCTTGGGATCCACGGCCGCCGCCTTAGGCGGCTTTGGGATTCACCGCCGCCGCGAAGTTCGCAAAAAAATCGTCGGCAACTTTTTTGGCGGCGCCGTTGACTAGGCGTTGGCCGAGTTGCGCCAGCTTGCCGCCGATTTGCGCATCGACGTCGTAGGTCAGCAACGTTCCGCCGTCCTTCGGCGTGAGCTTCACCGTCGCGCCGCCCTTGGCGAAGCCGGCGACACCGCCGTCGCCCTGGCCGGAAATCTTATAGCCGTGCGGCGGATCGAGGTCCGACAGCGTTACCTTGCCTTTGAACTTGGCCTTCACCGGGCCGATCTTGACCGTGGCGACGGCTTGCATTTCGGTGTCGGAAAGCTTGTCGAGCTGCTCGCAGCCGGGGATGCAGGCCTTCAGCGTCGCCGGGTCGTTGAGCTTTTCCCAAACCGTTTCCGGCATGGCGGCGAGCTGGACCTCGCCATTCATCGTCATCGCCATCGGCGTCACTCCCTGCCTGAACTCGCGCTATCGCTTACCGCCTCGCGTGGCGGCTGGAAAGGGTGCTAATAGGCGCGAAACGTACGGGAGGATAACAAATGCCGGATATCAAAGTCGACGACGGCTGCATCATCCATGTCGAAGTGGAGGGTCCGGACAGCGCGCCGGTGCTGATGCTGTCGAATTCGCTCGGCACCAATCTGCATATTTGGGACGACCAAGTGGCGCCGTGGACCAAGCATTTCCGCCTGGTGCGCTACGACAGGCGCGGCCACAGCAAATCAAGCGTACCCAAAGGCGCCTATACGATGGAACGGCTCGGCCGCGACGTAGTCGGCGTGCTCGATGCGCTCAATATTGCCAAGATCAATTGGTGCGGCCTGTCGATGGGCGGCATGGTCGGGCAATGGCTCGGCGCCAATGCGGCGAACCGGATCGACAAGCTCATTTTGTCCAACACCGCGTGCTTCTTCCCCGACAAGGCCGTATGGGAGGGTCGGCTCAAGCTGGTGCGCGAGAAGGGTCTCGAAGGCATCGTTGACGCCAATATGGAGCGCTGGTTCACCAAGGGCTTCCGCGACCGCGCTCCGCAAGCCATGGCGAAAATGCGCGACATGTTTCTCGCCACCAAAATCGACGGCTATTGCGGTTGCGGCGAAGCGATCCGCGACATGGATCATCGCCCGCTCTTGGCGAAAATCACCGCGCCCACTTTGGTGATCGCCGGGCGGCACGATGCGGCGACGCCGCTCGAAGGCAACGAGTTCATCAAGCAGCACATTCCTGACGCCGAGATTGCGGTGCTCGACGCCGCGCATATCGCCAACCTGGAGCAGCCGCAAGTTTACACGGCTACGGTGCTGAAGTTTTTGTTGGACTAAGGCCGGTCCGCCGTCAGGCCGCGGCAGATTCCGGAAGGCTTATCGCAACGCTCCCGGTCGCCAGCGTGCGTTTGATGATCAGTGCCGTCACAGCGACAACGGCCGCAAGACCGACCGGCGCTTGCACGACCGCCAGGGCGAGGATCAACAGGCAAGCCAAGCCCATGCCCGCCATTTCATAAGCCAGAAATCCGCCGGCGCTGCCGAGCCGGAACAGAAAGGCCATCGGCACCGCCAGTATCACCAAATCGTAGGCAAGGAGATGAGGCGCTGTCAGCAAAGCGCCCACGCCGAGCGCAGCGGCTTTGAGTTCGTAGGCGGCGCGGCTACGCCACAGCATGGCGATGGCACCCGCAGCGACGAGCGCAACGACGGCCTGCACGATCCACGCCAACCTCTCACTGCCACCGAGCGTAAGAGTGACGCCGAATACCGACTGCAACTTGCCCCAGTTGGCCATGCCATTGGCATAGAGAGTGAAGCCCATACTGGAAAAAAACTCTTGCCAGCTTTTGATGCCGAAAGCCATCAATGATGCCGCTGTCATCAGCACAGCGACGACGCCGGCGCTGACGAACACCCGCCAGCGGCCGCTCGCCAGCAGCGCGATCGGAAATAAAATTCCAAGATGCGGCTTGTAGGTGAGCAATCCGAGCAGTGCGCCGGCGCAGATTGGGTTGCGCTCCATCAATGCCAGCGTGCCGCCGATCAGAGCAGCCGAGAGGAAACCGTTCTGACCGATGATGGCGTTAGCAACGATTGCAGGAAATGCGGCGGCAAGAAAATAACCGATGCGATCGCCGACGATAGCGCGGATCGCAGCGAGGTAGGCCACGAACGTACCGAAGACCCACAAGACGAATGCGATTGCATAAGGCAACAGCGCCAGAAAGGCGGCGGCGAACAAAAATGTCGGGGGATATGGCCAACCCAAATAACCGTCGAACGGATGACCGAGCACGCTCTCTTCGACGAGCTTAAAAGTGGGCCAGTCATAAGCTGCCGCGGCATGCCCCGTGAGCGTCATTTTGCCCGCGGACCATGTGGTGATGAAGTCGTAAGCGCCCGCGGTGTTGGCCGGCGTTACCAGATCTTGGACATAGGCGGTGCCCAGCAGGACGACGTTCGCGACAATCAGCGCAAAGCAAGTGAGTTCCGCCGGTCGCGCCAGCTTGGCGCCGACGCCGCACGCAGGACCCATCTCATAGGATGCCATCGACGCCGAGCCCCGTTCCGCTCGCGACGAAGCTAGCCTCAATTGTTTAACACGATCCGACCTCAGTTGATCAAATTCTGCCGTAACAAAGCGTATTCATTGATGATCGAGCCGCATTGGGAACGGCGCGCGGCTTGCACGGTCAATATCCGAGATGGGTCAATGGCCGATGAGGCGGCTTGGATTTTTCACCCTCCTCGCCGGCCGCGAAACTCATGCGGTGGCGTTCCGGTCTGCTTGCGGAAAAAGCGCGCGAAGTGCGACGCGTCGGTAAAACCAAGCTCTCCGGCGATGTCGTGGATCTGTTGGGCGGTGAAGACGAGCCGGCGCTTAGCTTCGATAAGAACGCGCTGGCGAATGAGATGGCCCGCAGTCACGCCCGTCGCGCGCTTGACGTGGTCGTTGAGCCGATCGACCGTCATGCCGAGTTTTTCGGCGTAAAATCCCAGCAAGCGCTCCTGGCGGAAGAACTCATCGACCAGCGCGCGCAGTCGCGCGACAGTTCCGTCATCCGGATACAACGTAACGCTGCCACTGCGCGCGTGGCTCGCTGCCAGCCGCGCCACGCCGACGGCGATCAACATTAGGAGCCCGCGCATCGCCAGCCGATAGCCTTCGCGCGCCAAACCGTGCTCCTCGGATAGTTCCTGGCAGAGCGCCGACAGCCGCGCGCGCTCGCCCTCGTCGCCGATGGGAACGATGGGGTGCGCGGCGAGCATACGCAAACGCGCAAGCGCCTCGCCGGTGCGATCGCCCGGCACCCCGACCGCGTCTTCGGTGAAGCTCACCACCCAGCCGTCGGTTGTTTTCGGCTCGAAGTGAAATCGATGCGCGGTCGCTGCGGGAACGAGAATGGCAGCGGGCGCGGCAAACGGCAGCTCCGCCAGGTCGAACGTCATCTCGCCGCCGCCGCGTTCGATCAGCAGGATCTGAAACAGGTTGCGATGGCGATGCGCGCGGATCGTCCACTCGTGGATCGAGGAGCGCGACGCGATGGTTTCCACGTGAATAAAATCGAACGCGGAATCGTCCGGCGGATCGCCGTAAAGATGAAACAGCGGAAGCGCGCTGGCCGTGCTCGGATTGACCATGGCGCAAGCATAAGCCGATCGCGCGGCGGAAGAAGCCGCTGTCCCAGCTTGCACGACGCTTTGCACAAAAAAAGCGGCAGCCCGGGATGATCCGGGCTGCCGCCGTCGTGAAGGAAGACCGTTAGCGGTTCACACCGCCCTGGCCGCCGCCCTGTTGGCCGCCTTGGCCGGGCTTGTTCTGGCCGCTCTGCTGCTGACCGGGCTTGTTCTGACCGCCCTGCTGCTGTTGGCCGGGCTTGTTCTGGCCGCCCTGCTGCGGGTTGCTTTGATTTTGCTGGTCGCGCTGCGGATTGTTTTGTTCGTTCGCCATTGGACGCTCCGTGATTTCGAGGGGTTGTAGCTACAGACCCCCGCCCGTGAACCAACCGCTGGCGTAGGCGAAGGTTCCTCTTTGTGCTGCGTCATTTATGAGCAACGGCTTGAAATTCCTGCGAAAATTGTCGGCATCCCGGGCGAAACCCGTGATCGCTGCGGCAAGAACGTAGCCGTCACAGCGGCTTATAGGCCCGGTCATGATAAACCAGCGCCGGAACCGGGGGCCCGAGCCGAACCGCTTCCACCGCGCCGAACACCACGTTGTGCGAGCCGACCGCCCGCGTTTCCATGGTGCGGCAATCGAAGGCGACTACAGCGGAGGCCAGCACCGGACAGCCGGTTTTCAGCGTGATCCATTCGCCTTGCGTAAAGCGCTCATGCAAATGTACGCCGCTTCGGCCCGCGAACAAATCGGCAAGCTTCTCTTCGCTGGCGGGAAGCGTGTTGATGCAAAATACGCCGTTTTGCGCCAGCACTGGCGCCGAATTGCTGCGGCGATTCAGACAAACAAGCAGCGTCGCTGGGGAATCGGACACCGAGCAGACTGCTGTTGCGGTGAAGCCGCTCTTGCCGGCGGGGCCCGCGGTGGTGACGACATGCACGGCGGCGCCGAGCCGCGCCATGGCTTCACGAAACGCCAGCGGTTCGACGCTCGCGATCGGCCCCGGCGCGACCGCGGTGAAAGCGCCGTCCATGGCATCGTCGGGTCGTTGATCGATCCAGCTCATTATCCAGCACCGTCAAACATCGGCAAAAGCGAGCGCCGCAGTATCCACCCTGTCTCCGGATTTTGGCAACAAGCGTCAGCGCATACGCGATGCTCCGCTCTCGCGGAGCATCAAAAATTCATTCCGCTGCGCGGAGCTCTTCCGGCAAACCCGGATAGGCGACGTCGTCCGGATTAAGCCACGTCGTGCCGGTCCAGCCGTTTTCGTCGTATTCCGCCATGCATTGATCGGCGAGCGCCGTCATCTGCGCCATGGTTCCGGAGGTGCGCGCATTCCACAACGCCTGGATGCGGATGTCCTCGTGGTTGCCGGCGTAATTGCGCTCGTAAAGCTCGTGGCGGCCGCCGAATTCGGTGCCGATGGCATCCCACAGAAGCTTCATGATCTTGATGCGCTCCTTATAGTCGATGCCGTAGGAGCCGCGCACGTAGCGCGCCAGATAGCGGTCGATCGCCGGATTTTTGAAATCCTTGGTCGAGGACGGCAGATAGATCAGCGACGAAGCGACGATCTTGTCGACGATCTCCTTGACGCGTCCGTAAGCGTCGCCGGCAAACACGCGATAGCTCGAGCCCGATTGCAGGTTCGGCAGCACTGCGCCGTTGACCCACGGCGTCGGATCCATCGCCATGGCGTCAGTCAAAGCCCAGAACAGATTGCGCCAGGCAATGACCTCGCCGAGCATAGCCTGATTACCGCGAAACTCGTCGGAGCCGGCAGCGTGCAGCGCCTTGGCGAGGACGCCGGCGAGGAAGTCGAGCTTCACCGCAAGCCGGGTGCAGCCCTGGAACTGATAGCCGGCCAGAAAACCCGACTGCGGAAAGAAGATCTTCAACTTTTCCAGATCGCGATGCAGCAGAACGTCTTCCCAGGGAATAAAGACGTTATCGAAGACGAAGATCGCATCGTTCTCATCGAAACGCGAGGACAGCGGATAGTCGAACGGCGTGCCCATCACGCTCGCCGTCATCTCGTAGGAAGTGCGGCAGAACAGTTTCACGCCCGGCGCATTCATCGGGGCGATGAACATCACCGCAAGATCGGTATCGTGCAACGGTACGGCGGCGTTCTGGCCGAGAAAATTGTAATGCGTCAGCGCCGATGCGGTCGCCACCACTTTGGCGCCGGAGATATAGATGCCGGCGTCGGTGTCTTTCTGAATGGTGATGAACACGTCCTTGACC
>JBAQAB010000543.1:0-5076 GCA_049285535.1 Xanthobacteraceae bacterium | reverse complement strand
GAAACGGCCGATGTCACACCGACAGGCGCGGCGAGCGCGGCAGTTCCCGAACTCGGCGCCGGAGCTGCAACCGCCGGAGCAGCCTGCGCGCTGGTGACGATGGCGTGCGCGGTAATGGACGCTGTCCTGTCGTGCTCAGCCGTCGTCGGCCGATCGATCAGCGACAGCACGACGGCGGCGCCCGCGGTGGCGCCAATGGCGGTGGCGACCAGCACGACCCTGACCGTGCGCATAAAGCTCGGCACGGGGGCGAGGTAGCCCCATTCCGAATTGAAATTACCGGCCGAACGCATCGCAGTCTCCGACACTCGATTCCCAGTTGTACCAGATGGAACTCGACCGTCACGCTAGCCCTGATGTGCAAAACACACGGCTGCGGCGGCAGTTCCCGCCAACGGCACGGTATGGCTTACCGATGGGCATGGAACCGGGCAAGACTCCGCCTGCCGGAAATTGAAAACCTGTTGCCAAAAGGCATCATTTACAACGCAAATCGACGGTAATTCGGTAGCAAAACGGCACCGCACTGGCTTGTTGTGCACAGCCCACGGATTGGAGGGCACACGCCATTTCATTCTACGCCGCACCCTGCCCCGCGGCTTCGGTTCAGGACGCGGAATTGAATTGGCGATTCCCCGACACCGCGCCGCCGATGCTATCGCCGACCGAGGCGAACATTCCGCCAATGACAGAAACGACGTGCCGCGTCGCGGCGACCACATGGTCCTTGATATCGAGAGTCTTGGCGACAAGCGGATTGGCGAGCAGCGAGTCCGGGTCGCGCGCCTCGCTGGGCGCGACTGTCGCCGCGTTCGCAGGCGGATCGGCTTCCGCAATAGCAAGCGGAGCGTGCGGCGCAGCGGCTAGGACGGCAGGCGCTCTGCGGTGCGCAGACGCGACTTTTGGGAGAGCCGGCGCCGCGGCCGGAGCGTTTTGCTGGGCCATCGTCTGCGTCTGCGAGGCGAACAAGGCGTCCGCCAATTTGGCGTCGGCCGCCGCGCGCGCCTCCTCCGCGGCGCGTGCAGTCGCCGCATCTTCGGCCTGGTCGCGACGTTGCTCGGCGGCCATCTGGGCATTGAGGTAATTGATGATCAGGGCATGCTCGTCGCGGACCATCGCCATCATCTCGGGCGGTGCCGGCTGGACGTTGACCAACTGCGGCTGCGCGGTGTGGACGAAATGGTATTGCGTAAACAGAAACCCGCCGATGACGCTCGCCAAGGCGGCTGGAAGGATGTCGAGCACCAATTTACCGAAGAACCGCGCCAGCCAGAGCCCCTGGCGCGGCGCCGCCCAATTTGGCTGCATCGTCCTGATCGCGCTGCCTTGCATCACCGGTCTCCATATTTCAAACGAGCGATTGAATTTCAAACAGTTGTTTAGGGCGTCGGCAGGCCAAGAAAAAGGAATTTTTGCGGCATTCCCCTTATTTTCGGCCTCGGTCCCCTTTTAAGCCAGCCGACCTAGACCGCCGACCAGCCAGTTCCCGATTAGCCCCGTCAGCCATTCGACCGCCGCATCGTCGAGGACAAGCCCAATCGGCGGCTGCGCGAGCTGCTCGCGGTTGCGCAGGAACACGCCGCACTGGCCTATCAGCCAGATCGACGCCACTGTCACCGTTCTGGGATCGGCAGCGGGCAAAAAGCGGCGCACGAGGTCGGCTGCAAGTCCCATGAACGGCGCCGCCTCTTCGCTGACGAGAGCACGAAACACCGGGGTCGGGCGCACCGCTTCCCAATTGAAAATCCGCATGTAGCGGCTGTACTCGTCGCGCCCCATAAGCGGATGCAACTGGCGTCGAATAAACGCACGCAGCGCCTCCTCGCGGGACATGGTTTTGGTCTCCTCGGCATGCGCGAGCTGATCCTCGGTCATGGCGCGAAACGCAACGCGCAACACTTCGCGATAGAGCCCGTCCTTGCCGTCGAAATGGTAATTGATGGCCGCCTGGTTCACCCGCGCCTTGGCGACAATGGCGCGAACACTGGTGCCGTCATAGCCGCGTTCGGCAAAGAGCCGTTCCGCAGCCTTGGTGATCCGGTCGCGCGTGACTTCGGACGGTCGCGTCATTGCGCCATGCCTCCGATTTTCAAACCTATGTTTGAATTCCTGATAATGGTTTGGCCGGCGCAATGCAATCGTCAGGATTGCCGCTTACCAAGGCCGGAATTTCGCTTGATCGCCGGGGTTTAACCCGAAGCACGGCCTTGCTAGGCTTCGGGCAGCCTGCACTGCAGGGAACAAACGAAATGGGGAGGATTCGCATGAACCAGCATCATTTGCCGTCCGACGTCATCGGGCTTGCCAAAGTCATGCCGCCACTGTCGCGGCGCGGATTTATGTCGACGACGGCCGCCGCCGCCGCGGGCTACACGCTGGCCGCGGGTCCGGTACGGGCCGATGCCATCCACACCGATACCAACGGGCTCGACGCCGGAGACGCCAAGATCAAAGTCTCAGAGGGCGAGATGCCGATCTATTACGCACGACCGGCCGGCGTGGCACACCCGCCGATTATTCTCGTTTGCATGGAGATTTTCGGGCTGCATGAATGGGTCAAGGACGTCACGCGCCGCCTCGGCCATCTCGGCGCATTCGCGGTCGCGCCCGATTATTATTTTCGCGATGGCGTCGATCTTACCAAGATGGACGACATCCAAAAGATCTTGCCGATCGTCAACACCAAGACCGACACCGAACTCTTTTCCGATCTGGACGCCACGGCGGCCTGGGCCAAGTCGCAAGGCGGCAACGGCAATCGGTTGGGCATCATCGGCTTTTGTCGCGGCGGCCGCAGCGTCTGGCATTACTCCACGCACAATCCGGATCTAAAGGCCGGCGTCGCGTTCTACGGCACATTGATCGACAAGAATGACGCCGCGCCGAAGAATTCGATCGAGCTTGCCCCTGAAGTCAAAGAACCGGTGCTTGGCCTTTACGGCGCCGAGGACGCCGGCATTAAAATCGAGCAAGTGCAGCAGATGGAAGCGGCGCTGAAAGCCGCCGGCAAGACCGCCGAATTCCACATTTATCCCGGCGCGCCGCACGGCTTCGAGGCCGATTATCGTCCGAGCTATCGTAAAGAAGCGGCCGAGGAGGCCTGGGCGCAGATGATCGGCTGGTTCAAGAAGTACCAAGTCCTGAGCTGAACGACTGCGGCTGCGGACGACGCGCGGCGCTTTGCGGCGCCGCGCTTTTCATGTCTATTACCGCGATGCCGGCCTTTATCTGCATCACCTGCGGCACACAGTTCGCGCCATCGATGAAGGCGCCTGAGCGCTGCCCGATCTGCGACGAAGATCGGCAATATGTGCCGCCGTCCGGCCAGGCCTGGACGACGCATGACGCGCTCGAACGCAGCCATTTCAACTGCTTCCGGCAGCACGAAAAGGATCTCATCGGCATCGGCACCGTGCCGACGTTCGCCATCGGGCAGCGGGCGCTGTTGCTTGCGACCGACAAGGGCAACGTGCTGTGGGACTGCATTTCGCTCCTCGACCAAGCCACTGTCGCAATCGTCAAGGCATTGGGCAGGTTGATCGGCGTCGCGATCTCGCATCCGCATTATTACGCCTCGATGGTCGAATGGGCGCATGCCTTCGACGTCCCGGTCTATCTGCACGCCGGCGACCGCCAATGGGTCATGCGGCCAGATCCGGCGGTAAAATTCTGGGACGGCGATACGCTGCCGCTGGCCGATGGCGCGACCCTGATCCGCTGCGGGGGCCATTTTGCCGGCGGCACCGTGTTGCATTGGGCGAAAGGCGCCGCCGGCCGCGGTGCCTTGTTGTCCGGCGATATCGTGCAAGTCCTGCCGAACCGTCGTTTCGTCAGCTTCATGCGCAGCTACCCGAATTTCTTTCCGCTGGCGGCGCCGGCGGTGGAGCGGATCGGCGCGCTGCTCGAGCCCTACCCCTTCGACATCATCTACGGCGCCTGGTTTGACCGCATCGTTCCGCGTGACGGCAAAGCGATCGTGCAAAGCTCGGTCGCGCGCTACGTCGCCGCGATCCGCGGCGACGGTTCGGCAGAATTGAAATAGGAGGACCGCCATGGCGCGCGTCGACGAAGTCAAACGAGAAAATCTCGACGCGCGGCAGCAGCAACTCTACGACGATATCATGTACACGCGGCCGCGCGGCAAGCTGAGCGGCCCGTTTTCGGTGTGGATGCATACGCCCGATATCGCCGAGCCCGCCAATGGACTGGCCAATTGCTTTCGCATCCATGCCCGGCTCGACAAACGGCTGATCGAATTGATCACCTTGATGGTGTGCCGCGCGGGGACCGTGAAATATGCATGGTCGGTGCATGAGCCGCTGGCGCGCCAAGCGGGTCTGTCTCCGCAAATTGTCGACGCCATTCGCGACAACAAGCGGCCCGACTTTTCGCGCGACGACGAACGGCTGATCTACGATCTCGTCACCGAATTGCTCACCACCAAGGTGCTGAGCGACGGCACCTTCGAACGTGCGACGGCCGCCTTCGGCCGCGAAGGCGTCATCGAGGCGGTGAGCTGTGCCGGCTTCTACGGCATGATCGGTTTTGTACTCAACGCTTTCGAAGTGCCGCCGCAGCCGGGCGGCGAGGTGCTGAGTTAAAAACAACGCATGCTCAGAGGGCGGGCGCCCTCACCTTTTCCAGCAAGACGCGGCCTCGGCGGGTCAGTGCGATCGTGCGGCGGCCATCATTCTCGGTACGCACGAGACCCTCGACAACGGCGTCCTCCCAATCTGAGATGTGCGGACAGCTGTGCCAGGCTTCGACCGCCTGCTCGCGCGTGCGCGGCCGATCGGCCACCCAGGCGAGGAATTGGATCATGATCAGGCTGGGCGAATCGGACATCGCGGCCTCCACCGTGCCGACAATATAGGCCATAATGTCCCGGCGTGGAGCCCGCCGCGGAACCAAATCGGCGGGACGCGCGTTATTTCGCGCATTTAATCGCGGGGCAATTTCATGGACATTCTCATCAGTATCCTGATCACGTTTGTCGTCGTTATTCTGGTGCTTTACCTCGTCAACCTGCTGCCGATCGACGGCCGCGCCAAGCAGATCGTCCGCGTAGTCGTGATT
>JBAQAB010000542.1:0-8007 GCA_049285535.1 Xanthobacteraceae bacterium | reverse complement strand
ACCCGGTCCTGCGCGAGCTCTTCCTCATGCGCCGCCGCGCGGCGACGGTCGCCATTTCGGGTGAACCGCGATGAAAGCACAAGCAATGACGGACAGCCTTCACTATCGCGAAGCGCCACGCGACGACGCGGTTCACGATGGTGAACATGAGGCGATCTCCACGGCAACCGCGCGCACCTTCGCCATTCTCGACCTCGTCGCGCATTCGCCGGTCGCCGTCGAAGTTGCCAGCGTCATCGAGACCTTGGCGCTGCCGAAGGCAACCGCATACCGCCTGGTCGATGGCCTGGTCAGTTCCGGCTATCTGGCGCGCGAACCGGCCCGCAAGCGCCTGACCGTGGGATCGCGGCTCACCGATCTCGCTTTCGGCACGATGCGGGCCTCGATGCGTGACTCCGGGCGCCATGCGCTATTGCGCCGGCTCGCTCACCAGGTGAACGAGACCTGCAATATCGGCGTCATTCTCAACGGCGAGATCGTCTATCTCGACCGTGTCGAAGCCGAGCACTGGCCGCTGCGTTTGCATTTCGGTGCCGGTTCGCGCGTGCCGCTGCATTGCAGCGCCATCGGCAAGCTGCATCTGGCGCTGCTGCCGGCCCGGCGCCGCCAGCGCCTGCTGCAAAGCCTCGAGCTGCGCCGCTTCACCGCTGGCACCATCGCCGAGCGCTCGCTGTTGGAAGCCGAGCTGAAGCAAATCCGCAAGGAGCAGGTGTCGTTCGACCGCGAGGAATATCTCGCCGGCGTGGTCTGCGTGGCGGTGCCGGTGCTCGGGCGCAACGGCGAAATGCTCGCCGCGATTGCGATCCAGGCGCCGGAGGCGCGCATGAACGTTCGCATGGCCCGCGAACACCTGCCGGCGCTGCGCGGCGCCGCCCAGGAGCTTGCCGAGACTTTTCAGGACAGGACGTAAATCTTATCTCAACCGGCATGACGGGAATGCCGGACCCGAAAAAGGATAGAAACGATGAAAATGACGACGGAAGAAGCTTTTGTGAAAGTTCTGCAGATGCACGGCATCGAGCATGCTTTCGGCATTATCGGTTCGGCCTTCATGCCGATCTCGGACCTGTTCCCGGCCGCGGGCATCACGTTCTGGGACGTCGCGCACGAGGGCAACGGCGGCATCATCTGCGACGGCTATACGCGCTCGACCGGAAAAATGGCGATGGTCATCGCGCAGAATGGGCCAGGCATCACCAATTTTGTCACCCCGATCAAGACGGCTTATTGGAATCACACGCCGATGCTCTTGGTGACGCCGCAAGCGGCGAACCGGACCATCGGGCAGGGCGGCTTCCAGGAAGTAGAGCAGATGGCGCTGTTCCGCGACATGGTCTGCTATCAGGAGGAGGTGCGCGATCCGTATCGCACCGCTGAGGTCCTCAATCGCGTCATCACCAAGGCCAAGCGGCTCTCCGCGCCGGCGCAGATCAACATCCCGCGGGATTACTGGACCCAAGTCATCGACATCAATTTGCCGGCGATCGTCGAATTCGAGCGCCCAGCCGGCGGCGAGCAAGCTATCGCCGAGGCAGCAAAGCTTCTGTCGGCGGCGAAATTCCCGGCGATCCTGTCGGGCGCCGGCGTCGTTCTAGCCGGCGCCATTCCCGAATGCGTGGCGCTTGCCGAAAAGCTCGATGCGCCGGTCTGCAATAATTACCAGCACAATGACAGCTTTCCCGGCAGCCATCGCCTTGCCGTCGGCCCGCTCGGCTACAACGGCTCGAAGGCGGCGATGGAACTCATCGCTAAAGCGGACGTCGTGCTGGCCTTGGGTACGCGGCTCAATCCGTTTTCGACGCTGCCCGGCTACGGCATCGATTACTGGCCGAAGAACGCCAAGGTGATCCAGGTCGATATCAATGCCGACCGCATCGGCCTCACCAAGCCGGTTGCCGTCGGCATCTGTGGCGACGCCAAGCTCGTCGCCAAGGCGATCCTGGCACAGTTGTCGCCGTCGGCCGGTAATGACGGCCGCGAAGACCGCAAGGCGCTGATCCACACCACCAAGTCGCGCTGGCTGCAGACGCTCTCCAGCATGGATCACGAGGACGACGATCCGGGCACGACCTGGAACGAAGACGCACGCAAGCGCGATCCCGACCGCATGTCGGCGCGGCAAGCCTGGCGCGCCATCCAGGCTGGTCTGCCGAAAGATGCCATCATATCGAGCGACATCGGCAACAATTGCGCTATCGGCAACGCCTATCCGACCTTCGAGAAGAGCCGCAAATATCTGGCGTCGGGTCTGTTCGGACCCTGCGGCTACGGCTTCCCGTCGATCATCGGCGCCAAGATCGGCAATCCGGATATGCCGTGCGTCGGCTTTGCCGGCGACGGCGCCTTCGGCATTTCCATGAACGAGATGAGCTCGATCGGCCGCAAAGAGTGGCCCGGCATCACCATGGTGGTGTTCCGCAATTATCAATGGGGCGCCGAGAAGCGCAATTCGATCCTCTGGTTCGATGACAACTTCGTCGGCACCGAGCTCGATCCGCATCTCAGCTACGCCAAGGTCGCGGAGGGCTGCGGGCTCAAGGGTGTGGCCGTGCGAACGCCGGCCGAGCTGACCGAGGCGCTCCGCGCCTCATGCGAGGCGCAGAAGCAGCGTGTCACCACCTTCATCGAGGTCGTCCTCAATCAGGAACTCGGCGAGCCGTTCCGCCGCGACGCCATGAAAAAGCCGGTGCGGGTCGCCGGCATCCGGCGCGAGGACATGCGCCCGCAGCAAGCCGCGCAGTGAAGGGACGATCATGACTGTGGCCGTGAAATCGCCGGCAGAGCTCCACCACAAGCCGGTCATTGACGAGGTGATGCGGCGCGCGCACGCAGCGTTCGCAAGCTTCCGCGATGTCAGCCAGGAGCGCGCCGACGAAGCGGTCCGCGCGCTGGCGTGGTCGGTCTATAAGCCCGAGCATGCCCGCGAGCTGGCCGCGCTCGCCATCGCCGATACCGGGCTCGGCAACGTCCCCGACAAGATCGTTAAGAACCAACGCAAGACCTTCGGCACCTTGCGCGATCTCTTGCGCGCCAAATCGGTCGGCATCATCGAGGAAGACAAGGCCAAAGGCATCGTCAAATACGCCAAGCCGATGGGCGTCGTCGCCGCGCTGACGCCGTCGACCAATCCCGCCGCCACTCCGGTCAACAAGGCGATGATGGCGATCAAGGCGCGGAACGCCGTCGTCATCGCGCCGTCGCCGCTCGGCTACGAGACCACCAAGCGCACCGTGGACTATATGCGCGCCGCGTTGGCGCAAGCCGGGCTGCCGGCCGATTTGGTGCAGGTCCTACCCCCGCCGGTCACCAAGGAATTGACCGAGGCGTTGATGAAAGCCGCCGACCTCGTCGTCGTCACCGGCTCGCAGGATAATGTGCGGCGCGCCGCGATGAGTGGCACGCCGGCGATCGGCGTCGGCGCCGGCAATGTTCCGGTCATCATCGATGAGACGGCCGATCTCGCCGACGCCGCAGGCAAGATCCGCGCCTCGAAGATCTTCGACAATTCGACCTCATGCTCGTCTGAAAATTCCGTGATCATTGTCGATGCGATCTACGACAAAGCGATCGCGGCACTGAAGGACGTCGGCGGTTATCTGTGCACGGCGCCGGAAAAAGCCGCTGTGCAACAGGCACTGTGGCACAACGGCAAGCTCAACCGGCATCTGATAGCGCGCAGCGCCGAAATCCTCGCGCCGGCTTTCGGTCTGCCGGAGGAAGCTTCCCGCGCCGATTTCTTCATGGTCGAGGACTCGGGTGTCGGCAAGGAGCATCCGTTCTCCGGCGAGAAGCTCTCGCTGGTCCTCACCGTCTATCGCGTCAAGGATTTTGCCGCGGCCAAGGACCAGGTCCGCGCCGTGCTCGATTATCAAGGCAAGGGCCATTCCTGCGGCATCCACACCAAGGATATGGCGCATGCCCGCGAGCTTGCCGAGGACCTCGACGTGGTGCGGGTGCTGGTGAACTTCGCCCACACCTTCGGCAATGGCGGCGGCTTTGACTCCGGCCTCGGCTTTACGCTCTCCATGGGCTGCGGCTCGTGGCAGAAGAACAGCATTTCGGAAAACCTGAGCTACAAGCATTTCCTCAACATCACGCACCTTGTCACGGTGATCCCTGAGGACAAGCCGAGCGAAGACGAGCTGTTCGGCCCGCACTGGAACAAATACGGGCACTGAACACGGGGGTGGTGATGAATTTCGAGGAGCACGTCGCCAAGGCGAGGGTGCTGGTCCCGGCGTCGATCGCGGTGCCGCGCGGCAAAATGTGTCATACGGCGGACGAGGCCAAAGCCGCGTTCGGCGAGATCGGGCCATGCGTGGTCAAGGCGCAGGTGCCGACCGGCAAGCGCGGCAAGGCCGGCGGCATTCGCAAAGCCGACAGCGCCGCCGAAGCCGGCGCCGCGGCGCAGGCAATTCTCGGCATGGACATCGACGGTTATCGCGTCGAAAAAGTGCTGGTCGAGGAACGCGCCGAAATTGCGCGCGAATTCTACGCTGCGGTGCTCACCGATTTCGCCGCGTGCCGTCCGCTGGTCCTGTTCTCCACCGAAGGCGGCATGGAGATCGAGGAGGTTGCAACGGCGCGGCCCGACGCCGTTCGCCGCCACGGCCTCGAGATCGACCAGGACTTCGACGATGACACCGCGCGCGCCATGCTCTCCGGTCTTGGGCTTGGCGATGCCGAGCCGAAAATCGCTGCCAGCCTGAAAGCGCTCTACGCGATCTACCGCACACGCGACGCCGAGCTGATCGAGATCAATCCGCTGGCGCTCTTGAAGGATGGCCGCGTCGTCGCACTGGATTGCAAGTTCACGCTTGATGACTCCGCTCTGTTTCGCCAGAGCGACCTCGCTGGCGCAGGCGGGGCGGAAAAGCTCACTGCGCTGGAGCGCCATGGCGCCGACGCCGGTCTTAAATTCATCGAGCTCGACGGCAATGTCGGCGTGCTCGCCAACGGCGCCGGCCTGACCATGACCACCATGGACGTGATCGCACATTGCGGCGGCAGACCGACGAACTTTCTCGAAATCGGCGGCGAAGCCTATACCAAAGCCGAAATCGGTCTCAGCCTGGTGCTGTCGGCGCCCAACGTCAAAAGCCTGGTCATCAATTTTTGCGGCGCGTTTGCCCGCACCGACGTGATGGCCGACGGCGTCGTCAAAGCCTGGAAGAAATTGCAGCCGGAGATACCGGTGTTTTTCTCGATTCACGGTACCGGTGAGAACGAAGCCGTCAAGCTGGTGCGCGAGCAACTTAACATCGAACCCTACGATTTCATGGAAGACGCCGTGCAGGCGGCAGTGGATGCGGCGCGATGATCATCCATCGAAAATCCCATCGTGTGCTGGTGTCCGGCATTACCGGCAAGCAAGGCACGTTCTGGACCGAAAAGATGGTCGAGCGCGGCACGCGCGTCGTCGCCGGCGTCAATCCGAAGCGCGCCGGCGAAATTCATATTGGCGTGCCGGTGTTCGCTTCGGCGGCCGAGGCGATGAAGAAAGCGCCTTATGATACGGCTGTCATGTTCATTCCGCCGGCGCTCGCCAAGGCGGCGGCGCTGGAAGCCATTGCCTCAGGCGTGAAGCTCCTGGTCATGCTCACCGAGCATATTCCGACGCAGGATGTGATGGCGGTACTGCTCGCGGCACGCCGCGCCGGCACCCAGATCGTCGGGCCGAACACCGCGGGGCTGGTGACGCCGGGCGAAGGCTTTGTCGGCATCATGCCCGGGCACAATCCGAACATTTTCCGGCCCGGCTCGGTCGGCGTCGTTTCGCGCAGCGGCAGTCTCGGCACGCTGGTCTGCCTCAACCTGACCCGCGCCGGCGTCGGCCAATCGGCTTTCATCGGCATCGGCGGCGATCCGATGATCGGCACGACGACGCGCGATGCATTGGCCGCGCTCGATAAGGACGGACGCACCGATGCGATCGTCCTGGTCGGCGAGATCGGCGGCGCGATGGAAGAGAGCGCTGCTGAATACGCCGCCGGCATGAAGAAGCCGGTAGTCGCCTTCATCGCCGGGCGTGCGTCGCCGCCCGGCAAGAAAATGGGCCACGCCGGCGCTATCGTCACCGGCAACGCCGGCAGCTATGCGTCGAAGCGCAGCGCGCTGGAAAAGGCCGGCGTCGTCGTGGTCGACACGCCCCGCGATATCCCCGCGGCGCTATCGCAACGACTCAAAGGGCGTGCCGGACGCGCGCCGTGCGGCGACGCGATGCAAGTAAGCCGCTGATCACTTAGCCAAAAAGTCACTCGCCGATCCGGGCCATTCTGTCGCCTTGGCAAGTGTTGCCAAAGGGAGGATGATTGCAGCCGAACGCCGCGCACGCGGCGATTGAAGCCGCATCTGCGGCGAGCCAGCCGCCTCAGCGGTGCATGAAAAGGGGAAATGCCAGCAAATAACATCATCTAAGGGAGGGAACGACAATGGCAGCGGTAACCGATGTCAATTACGCATTGACGCCAGACCAGCATGCTCGCGAACTCCGTCGCGCGGTCGTCGCAGCGACGGTAGGCACCACGATCGAGTGGTACGATTTTCTCCTCTACTCAACGATGGCCGGTCTCGTCTTCGGCAAGCTGTTTTTCCCGAACGAGGACCCGCTGACCGCGACGCTCAATTCCTTCGGCATCTACTTCGTCGGCTTTGTCGCGCGCCCGATCGGCGCCTTCATCTTCGGCCATTACGGTGACCGGATAGGACGTAAGTCGACGCTCATCGTCACCCTGCTGCTGATGGGCATCTCGACCTTCCTGGTCGCATTTCTGCCGGGCTACGCGGTCGTCGGCGTGTGGGGCGCAGTGCTGTTGACTGTGCTGCGCCTGCTGCAAGGCATCGGCGTTGGTGGCGAGTGGGGCGGATCCGTTCTGCTTTCGATGGAATGGGCCCGGCACAACAACGAACGCGGCTTCCTATCGTCCTGGCCGCAGTTTGGCGGTCCGGCCGGCTTGTTCTTGGCCAACCTTGCCGTGCTGATCTTCAGCCAGATGTCGGGCGATCAGTTCTTCGCCTGGGGCTGGCGTATTCCGTTTGCGCTGAGCATCGTGCTCGTCGGCGTCGGGCTGTGGATACGGCTCCGCATCCTGGAAACGCCGGTGTTCCGCAACCTTGTCGCCGAACGCAAAATCGAACGGACCCCGATCCTGGAAGTGTGCCGCAAGCAATGGGGCACGATCATCCTGACGGCACTGGCGCGCACGTCGGAGCAGGGGCCGTTCTACATCTTCACCGCCTTCATCTTCGCTTACGGCGTTACGACGCTCCATGCATCGCGCGATCTGTTGCTGCTCGGCGTGCTCGGCGCGGTCTGCATTTCGGCGATCACCATTCCGCTCAGCGGCTATGTCTCCGATCTGATCGGACGCAAGAGGATGTACATCATCGGCTGCGCCACGATGGGCCTGTTCGGCTTCATCTATTTCGGCATGATCGACACCGGCTCATCGGCGCTGATCTTCGCCGCGATCGTGTTGTCGCTGATCCCGCACGACATGCAATACGGGCCGCAAGCGGCGTTAATCGCCGAAAGCTTCACGCCTCGGCTGCGTTACTCAGGAGCGTCTATCGGCTATCAGCTCGCCTCGATCACCGCGGGCGGGCCGGCGCCGTTGATCGCGACGGCGCTGTTCGCCACCTATAAATCGGGCACGCCGATTGCGATCTATATCCTGATCACCGCGATCATCTCGATCGTCGCCACGTCGTTCTTGAAGGAATATTCCGGCAAGGATGTCTCGGCCGAATACGACGATCACCAAGGCGCGTCACAGCAGCGTACCGCGGCCTGACGCAGCGATCGGATCACGAAATCCCTCCCCCGTTCGCGGGGGAGGGAAGCTCACTTCACCAGCGTCTTGCCGGTGACCGCTTCGAGGTTCTTGTAGAAGACCTTATCGCTCGTGGTCTTGTCCATCTTCAGTTTGTCGAGGATGCGCAAAGTCTCGCGCGGAAACATGGTGCCGCCTTCGGGGTCGAACGGACAATCGGAGGCGAACACGATCT
>JBAQAB010000541.1:0-3559 GCA_049285535.1 Xanthobacteraceae bacterium | reverse complement strand
TTCATACACGGCGCCGCCCAAGGCATCGGCCGCCTTCGCATCGAACACCGGCGGAATGATTTGCTGTGCGGTCGGAATCTGCGCGATCACCGAACGGAAGCGCGAATAGAACAGCGTGCAGACGTCGAATTCGAATTTGTCGAACAGCGCGATGATCTTTTCGGCGATCATCTTCGCGTTTTCGAAACGGAGCACACGCACCGAGCGGAGATCGACCAGCTCGACGATCTGGCTGGCATAAAGCCTCCGCAACTGATCGTAGCCTTTGCGGCCGACGCAGAAGAACTTGACTTCCTTGCCCTCCGCCATCAGCGCGGCCGCGCGTTCGCGCGCCAGCCGCACGATCGCGGTATTGAACGGACCGCACAAGCCACGTTCGGCGGTGCAAACAAGAAGGAGATGCCGCTGGTCGCTGCCGGTGCCGCGCAGCAGCCGGGGCGCGGTGTCGACGCCCGCGACCGAGGCCGCGATATTGCCGAGCACGGTATCCATGCGGGTCGCGTAGGGACGCGCCGCTTCGGCCGCTGCCTGGGCGCGACGCAGCTTCGACGCCGCGACCATCTGCATGGCCTTGGTGATCTTCTGCGTCGCCTTGGTGGCGGCGATGCGGTTACGAAGGTCCTTAAGCGAAGGCATCCGAAGCTCGATCTATTCCCGCATGCTCACGCAAACGTCTTCGCGTAATCGCTGACGACACCCTTGAGTTTCTCCGCAGTCGGGTCGTCGAGATCGCGCGATTCGCGGATCGCCTTGAGAAGGTCGACCTGCTGGGTGTGCAGCAGGCCGAGGAGGCCGTCCTCGAAGGCGCGGATGCGATCGACCGGCAGCGGATCGAGATAGCCGTTGACGCCGGCGTAGATAACACAGACCTGCTCCTCCATGGAGAGCGGCGAGAATTGCGGCTGCTTGAGCAACTCGGTGAGCCGCGAGCCGCGATTGAGGAGCCGCTGCGTGGTGGCGTCGAGGTCGGAGCCAAACTGCGCGAAGGCGGCCATTTCGCGGTATTGCGCGAGCTCACCCTTGATGCGGCCGGCGACTTTCTTCATCGCCTTGGTCTGCGCCGCGGAGCCGACGCGCGACACCGAAAGTCCGACATTCACCGCCGGCCGGATGCCTTGATAGAACAAATCGGTCTCCAGGAAGATCTGGCCGTCGGTGATGGAGATGACATTGGTCGGAATATAGGCCGACACGTCGTTGGCCTGGGTTTCAATGACCGGCAGCGCGGTAAGCGATCCGCCTTTGTTTTCGTCGTTCATCTTCGCCGCGCGTTCGAGCAAGCGCGAATGCAGATAGAACACGTCGCCCGGATAGGCCTCGCGTCCCGGCGGCCGCCGCAGCAAAAGCGACATCTGCCGGTAGGCCACGGCCTGTTTGGACAGATCGTCATAGATGATCACCGCGTGCATGCCGTTATCGCGGAAATATTCGCCCATGGCGCAGCCGGAAAACGGCGCCAAAAACTGCATCGGCGCCGGATCGGACGCGGTCGCCGCGACCACGATCGAATAATCGAGCGCGCCGTTTTCTTCCAAGACCTTGACGAATTGCGCGACGGTTGAGCGCTTCTGCCCGATCGCGACATAGACGCAATAGAGCTTGATCTTTTCGTCGCTGGACTGGTTGAGCTGCTTCTGATTGAGGATGGTATCGAGCGCGATCGCGGTCTTGCCGGTCTGGCGGTCGCCGATGATCAGCTCGCGCTGGCCGCGGCCGATCGGGATCAGCGCGTCGATCGCTTTCAGTCCGGTCGCCATCGGCTCGTGCACGGATTTGCGCGGGATGATACCCGGCGCTTTGACGTCAACGCGCGCTCTATGGTCGGCCTTGATCGGCCCCTTGCCGTCGATCGGCTCGCCGAGCGCGTCGACGACGCGGCCGAGCAGTCCCTTGCCGATCGGCACTTCGACGATGGCGCGGGTGCGCTTGACGGTCTGGCCTTCCGCGATCTCGCGGTCGCTGCCAAAGATCACGATGCCGACATTGTCGCTTTCGAGATTGAGCGCCATACCTTTGACGCCGCTTTCGAATTCGACCATCTCGCCGGCTTGCACGTTATCGAGGCCGTAGACGCGAGCGATGCCGTCGCCCACCGACAGCACCTGGCCGACTTCCGAGACTTCGGCCTCCTGGCCGAAATTCTTGATCTGCTCTTTGAGGATTGCGGAGATTTCCGCGGCGCGGATGTCCATTAGCGAGCCTCTTTCATGGCGTGCTTGATCGCATTGAGCTTGGTGCGCAGCGAGGTATCGATCATGCGGCTCCCGAGCTTGACCACGAGCCCACCGATGATGGCGGGATCGACTTTGATGTCGAGATCGACGTTCTTGCCGCTCACTGCTTTGAGCGCTAGGCGCAGCGCCTCGACGTGATCATCCTTGAGAGTCTCGGCGACCGTAACCTCGGCGGTCGCCTGCCCCTTATACAGAGCGGCGAGCTTGCGGTACGCCTTGATCATGTCGCGAACCGCGAACAGGCGGCGGTTCGACGTCACGAGCTTGAGGAATTTCGCCGCGATGCCGCCGATCGCGGCCCGCTCGAGCACCGCCGATAAAGCCTGCAATTGCTCCTCGGTGGAAAACACCGGGCTGCGGACCAGGCGGTTGAGATCCGGGTTTTCGGCGATCAGCCCGTCGAAGCGCTCGAGATCGGCTTTGACCGCGTCGATCGCATCGGCCTCGCCGGCAAGCTCGAACAAAGCGGTGGCATAGCGGCCCGCCATGGTCGAAACGTCATACGGCGTATTGGCAAAGTGGCCCGCCGTGGTGGGAATGATGGGTTCGTCGCCGGCCAAGATCTGTGCTCGTTAAAGCGTTCTTTGGAGCTTTTTCCGCAAGACTCGCACCCGGCGCCAACGGTCGGTGCAAGCCCTTCGGATTCAAGCGGGACTTGGATAGCGCGGGGGCAGCGGAAAAGCCCGCAATCCCGCGTAAATCGCGCGTTTGCTAACATAGAGCGGAATGCGGCGCAACAACGCGGAACCCCACGGAAAGGGACCTCTGCAAAGGGCGTTTCCCGCCAATTCCGATCAGGCCGCTCGCGCGGCATGATCGCGAACCACTTCGAGGAAAATGGCCCCGTATTGGCGAAGCTTACTCTCGCCGACGCCGTGCACTCCTGCCATTTCGGCTGCGGTCGTCGGCTTGCGCCGGGCCATATCGATCAGCGTCTTGTCGGCGAAAACCACGTAGGCCGCGACCCCCTGTTCTTTGGCAAGCTCAGAGCGGCGCTTGCGCAGCGCCTCGAACAGCGCCGTGTCGTCGGCCCCGCCTTGGGTCAGCGCCGCAGCATTAACCGCTGCGCGGGCGGCCTTGCGCGTCGCGGGCTTGAGCGTGTCTTTGCGTAACGTGACCTTGTCGATGCTCTTGAGTACCCTGCGGCCGGCCTCAGTGACCGACCAGGTGCCATGCCCGGTGATGTCGAGCGCGACAATGCCGGCCCCGTGCAGTTGCCGAAGAATCGAGCGCCATTCCTGCTTGCCGAACTCCTTGCCGACGCCGAAGGTCGGCAGGCGATCGTGGCCGTATTTTTCGACCGCCTCGCTGTTCTCGCCGATCAG
>JBAQAB010000540.1:0-10682 GCA_049285535.1 Xanthobacteraceae bacterium | reverse complement strand
CTGCCCTGTCGTCCCCCTGTCGCAGGGGGATGCGCAGTCTATTTCGCCGCGGCGCACCCCAGCCCGCTGGCGTCGGCGTTGAAATGGCCGATAATGCCCGGCAACGAGAAGCTTCTGGGACCTCTAGGGAGTATCAGGTGGACCGCCGATCCCTGCTGAAGACTGCGCTGCTTGCAACCGCTGCCTTTCCCCTTCCTTTGGCTTGGACCACGACCGCGCGGGCGCAGGCTCAACCGGCCGCGCCGACGCCCGCGTCATCGCCGGCCAAAACCTGGCGTCACGGCACCTCGCTCTACGGCGAGCTCAAATATCCGCCGAACTTCAAGCAGTTCGATTACGTCAACGCCGCGGCGCCGAAAACCGGCGTAGCACGGCAGGTCGCTTACGGCACCTTCGATAATTTCAACGCGGTGGTCGCCGGCGTCAAAGGCACGCTCGCCGCCGGCATCAACCTGATCTACGACACGCTCGCCGTGTCCTCGCTCGATGAAGTCTCGAGCGAATATGGACTGCTTGCCGACGGCTTGAGCTATCCGGATGACTTTTCGTCGGTCAGCTATCGGCTCCGGCCGGAGGCAAAATGGCATGATGGCACGCCGGTGACGCCGGACGACGTCATCTTCTCTTTCGAATCCTACAAGAAGCTCAGCCCGCAGTCTTCCGCCTATTACCGTCACGTCACCAAGGCGGAACAGACCGCCGATCGCGAAGTCACCTTCGCCTTTGACGGCCCGGGCAATCACGAACTGCCGCAGATCGTCGGTGAACTGACTGTCCTGCCGAAACACTGGTGGGAGGGCAACGACGCCAACGGCAAGAAACGCAACATCGCCGACACCACGCTCGAACCGCCGCTCGGCTCCGGGCCCTACCGCATCAAGGATTTTTCCGCCGGCCGCAACATCGTCTATGAGCGCGTCAAGGACAATTGGGGCGGCAACGTCAACGTCAATATCGGCCGCGACAATTTCGACGAGCTGCATTTCGAATATTTTCGCGACACCACCGTCGCGCTGGAGGCCTTCAAGGCGGACACGGTCGACTGGCGCGTCGAGAATCTCGCCAAGAACTGGGCCACCGCCTACGACTTCCCCGCGGTCACCGACAAGCGTGTGCTGCTCGAGGAATTCCCCATCAGGAATTTCGGCCTGATGCAGGCTTTCGTCTTCAATATTCGCCGCCCCAAATTCCAGGATCCGAGGGTGCGGCTTGCCTTCAATTGCGCGTTCGATTTCGAGGAAATGAACAAGGAGATTTTCTTCGGGCAATATAAGCGCATCGACAGCTATTTCGACGGCACCGACCTTGCCGCCACCGGCGTACCGACCGGCCGCGAGCTCGAACTGCTCGAAACCGTGCGCGATCAGGTGCCGCCCGAGCTTTTCAAGAAGCCCTATACCAATCCAGTGAACGGCAATCCCGGCGCGGTACGCAACAATCTGCGCGAGGCGCTTCGCCTGCTCAAAGAGGCGGGCTACGAAGTCAAGGACCAGCAGCTCGTCAACGTGAAGACCAACGAGCCCTATACCGTCGAATTTCTCTCGGCGGGCCCGAGCTTTGAGCGCATCTTCCTGTTCTATAAACCCTCCCTCGAGCGGCTCGGCATGACGGTCTCGGTGCGGACCGTCGACGAGGCGCAATTCGAGAACCGGCTGCGCGGCTGGGATTTCGACATCATCACCAATTCATGGCCGGAATCGCTGTCGCCCGGCAACGAACAGCGCGGCTACTGGGGCTCGCAATCGGCCGACCAGCCCGGCTCCGACAATCTGATCGGCATCAAGAATCCGGCGGTCGACGCCATGATCGATAAGATCGTTTTCTCCAAGAACCGGGCCGATCTGGAGGCCGCCACCAGAGCGCTCGACCGCATCTTGCTGTGGAACTACTACGTCGTGCCGCAATGGGCCTATTTCAAAGCCCGCACCGCGCGCTGGGATCGCTTCAGCCGCCCCGATCCGATGCCGAAATACGGCGTAACGGGCTTCCCGACGGTATGGTGGTGGGACGCGCAAAAAGCCGCAAAGACCGGCTGACATCCGGGGCATGAACCGGCCCACCCGTCGGCGCATCCTTACACTTGCCGCTGGCGTCCTGTCGGGCGCGGCGGCGTTGCGCGCCGGCATCGTCCGCGCGGACGACACCATTGAGTCCCACGGCCTGTCGTCCTTCGGCGATCTCGCTTACCCGCCGGACTTCGCCCATTTCAACTACGTCAATCCGGATGCGCCGAAAGGCGGCACGTTCTCGCAGATCGGGCCCGACCAGATCTACAACCAGAATTTTTTGACCTTCAATTCGCTCAACACATTCATCCTTAAGGGCGACGCCGCGCAGGGCATGGAGCTAACTTTCGCTTCGCTCATGGTACGCTCCGGCGACGAACCGGACGCCATGTACGGACTTGCCGCGGCGAAGGTGCGCCGCTCGGCCGACGGCCTCGTCTATCAATTCTTCATCCGGCCGGAAGCAAAATTCCATGACGGCTCGCCGCTGACCGCCCACGACGTCGCCTTTTCGCTCGCAATATTGAAGGACAAGGGCCACCCGCTGATCAGCCAGTCGTTGCGCGATTTCGCCGGCGCCACCGCGGACGACGACTCGACTGTGACCGTGCGCTTTGCGCCGAAGCGGGCGCGCGACGTGCCGTTGTTCGTCGCCGGACTGCCGATTTTCTCGCGCGCCTACTACGCGACGCGGCCGTTCGACGAATCCACCCTCGACATCCCGCTCGGTTCAGGAGCCTATCAGGTCGGCCGCTTCGATGCGGGTCGCTTCATCGAATATAATCGCGCTATGGATTGGTGGGGCGCCGATCTGCCGGTCGGCCGCGGCCAGAGCAATTTCGACGTCGTGCGCTTTGAATATTATCGCGACCGCGACGTCGGCTTCGAAGGCTTTTCGGCCGGCACCTATCTGTTCCGCGAGGAGTTCACCTCGCGCTTCTGGGCGACGCGCTACGATTTTCCGGCGGTCAAGGACGGCCGCGTCAAGCGCGACGAGATTCCCGACGACACGCCGTCCGGCGCGCAAGGCTGGTTTATCAATACGCGGCGGCCGCAATTCGCCAACGTTCGGGTGCGCGACGCGCTTAACGACGCGTTCGATTTCGAGTGGACCAACAAGACCATCATGTACAATGCCTATAAGCGGACGGTCTCGGTGTTCCAGAATTCCGATCTGATGGCGGTCGGGCCGCCGAGCGCCGCCGAACTGGCGCTGCTCGAGCCGTTCCGCAGCCGCCTGTCGGCCGAAGTCTTCGGCGAGCCTTATGCGCCGCCGGTCTCCGACGGCTCGGGCGAGGACCGCCCGCAGCTGCGCATGGCGGCGCAGGTTCTGCAAGATGCCGGCTGCATCATTCGCGACGGCAAGCGGATCCTGCCGAACGGCGAGCCCATCACCGTCGAATTTCTGATCGACGAGCCGGCGTTCGAACCGCACCATATGCCGTTCATCAGAAATCTCGGCATCCTCGGCATCGAAGCCACTTTGCGCGTCGTCGATCCGGTGCAATACCGGGCGCGCCTCGACAATTTCGACTTCGATATCACCATCGACCGCTTCAGCTTTTCCGCAACGCCGGGCGATTCGCTGCGGTCGTATTTTTCGGCGCAGGCGGCGGCGCTGCACGGTTCGAACAACCTCGCCGGCATCGCCGATCCGGTGGTCGATGCACTGATCGAAGCCATCATCGGCGCCGATTCCCGCCCCGCGCTGGTGACCGCCTGCCGTGCGCTCGACCGCATCATCCGCGCCGGCCGCTATTGGATTCCGAACTGGTATAAGGCCTCGCACTGGATCGCCTACTGGGACGTGTTCGGCCGGCCGCCGGCGCAACCGCGCTATTTTCGCGGTATTCCCGACACTTGGTGGTATGACGCGACCAAAGCCGCGAAAAACCGGCCCGAGCGATAGTGCCGCGAATTTGAAGGCGGGACGCCAGTATGTCGCATGCTATAAGGTCACCCGCGCCGACGCCCGTCGTGTTTCCGTCACGCTCGGATGCGACGCCGCATTTGGGCCGTTTAAGAGTGGTGGCGCATCGCGCCAATGGCTTTAAAATGGCGGCGCAACGATAAGACCTGCTGGGACTCAATGGCTGCCTACATCGTCCGCCGTATCCTGTTCATGATTCCCACGATTTTCGGCATCATGCTGGTGTCGTTCGTCGTGGTTCAATTCGCGCCGGGTGGCCCGGTGGAACGCGTCATCGCCCAGTTGCGCGGCAGCGATACCGGCGCGACGTCGCGGATATCCGGCTCGACCAGCGGCGATTTTGCCCATGGCGCCTTGCAGGCCGGCTCGCAATTCGACGTCAGCTCGAAATACCGCGGCGCCCAAGGACTCGACCCGGCCTTCATCAAGAGCCTGGAGAAGCAGTTCGGCTTCGACAAGCCGGCCTATGAGCGCTTCTTTCTGATGATGTGGAACTATCTGCGCTTCGATTTCGGCAAGAGCTATTTCCGCGACGTCAGCGTGCTCGAGCTGATCAAGGAGAAACTGCCGGTATCGATCTCGCTCGGCATCTGGATGACGCTGCTGAGCTACCTCATTTCGATTCCGCTCGGCATCCGCAAAGCGGTGCGCGACGGCTCGCAGTTCGACGTATGGACCTCGGGCATCATCATTATCGGCTACGCAATTCCAGGCTTTCTGTTCGCGATCCTGCTGATCGTGCTGTTCGCCGGCGGCTCGTTCTGGCAAATCTTCCCGCTGCGCGGACTCGTTTCGGAAGGCTGGTCGCAATTTCCCTGGTGGGAAAAGATTCTCGACTATTTCTGGCACCTCACGCTGCCGATCGTCTCCATGGGGCTTGCCGCTTTCGCCACCATGACGCTGCTCACCAAAAACTCGTTTCTTGAAGAGCTGCGCAAGCAATACGTGCTCACCGCGCGGGCCAAGGGCTGTTCCGAGCGCCAGGTGTTGTACGGGCATATCTTCCGCAATGCCATGCTGCTCGTCATCGCCGGCTTCCCAGCCGCGTTCGTCTCCGCGTTTTTTGCCGGCTCGCTGTTGATCGAAACCATCTTCTCGCTCGACGGCCTCGGGCTATTGAGCTTCGAAAGCGTGCTCAACCGCGACTATCCTGTGGTGTTCGCCAATCTCTACATTTTCGCCCTGGTCGGCCTTGTCGTAAATCTGATTTCGGACCTCACCTATACTTGGATCGATCCGCGCATCGATTTCGAGACGCGGGAGGTGTGAGGTGGACGACAAGA
Organism: Xanthobacteraceae bacterium; assembly: GCA_049285535.1. Taxonomy (GTDB): domain Bacteria; phylum Pseudomonadota; class Alphaproteobacteria; order Rhizobiales; family Xanthobacteraceae; genus BOG-931. The sequence goes on along the minus strand of JBAQAB010000540.1, from coordinate 5,463 downwards.
CCCTCCCCGACAACCTCAAGGCCGAGATCGAGCCGGGCATTCCACAGGACCTCAAACCAGATCTCGAGCCGGCCGGCCCACTCGGACTTTTCGGTTTGCCGCGCGGCTTTGAATTCTCGCCGCTCAATGCCCGGCGCTGGCGGAATTTCAAGGCCAACCGGCGGGGGTATTGGTCGCTGTGGATTTTTCTCGTGCTGTTCGTCGTCTCGATGTTCGCCGAACTCATCGCCAACGATAAGCCACTGTTCATCCACTTTGACGGCAAGACCTTCTTCCCGGTCCTGGTGACGTATCCAGACACCGATTTCGGCGACGATCTCGGCACCGCCGCCGACTACCGCGATCCGCATCTGCAGAAATTTCTCGACGAGCATAACGCCATCGAAATCTGGGCGCCCATCCGCTTTTCCTACGACACCATCAACGACAATCCGCCATCGGCTTTTCCCTCCAAGCCGACCTGGATGCTGACCGCGCAAGATTGCGACTTTGCCGCCAAGAACGGCTATGCCAAATGCGGCACGCTCGAATATAACTGGTTCGGCACCGACGATCAGGGCCGCGACGTGCTGGCGCGGGTAATTTACGGATTCCGCATTTCGGTGCTGTTCGGACTGGTGCTGACCATCGTCTCCTCGATCATCGGTGTCGCTGCCGGTGCCGTGCAGGGCTATTTCGGCGGCTGGACGGATCTGCTGTTCCAGCGCTTCATCGAAATCTGGACCTCGGTGCCGGAGCTTTATCTGCTGCTGATCATTTCTTCGGTGCTGGTGCCCGGCTTCTTCGTGCTGCTCGGAATTCTCTTGTTGTTTTCCTGGGTGCGGCTGGTCGGCCTGGTGCGCGCCGAGTTTTTGCGCGGCCGCAATTTCGAATATATCCAGGCGGCGCGCGCGCTCGGCGTGTCCAACAAGGTCATCATGTTCCGACATCTGTTGCCGAACGCCATGGTGGCGACCATGACATTTCTGCCATTCATCATGTCGTCCTCGGTGATGACGCTTACCGCATTGGATTTTCTCGGCTTCGGCCTGCCGCCCGGCTCGCCCTCGCTCGGCGAACTGTTGTCGCAAGCCAAGGCCAATGTGCAGGCGCCATGGCTGGGGCTCACCGGCTTCTTCACCGTGGCGCTGATGCTGTCGCTTCTGATCTTCATCGGCGAGGCGGTGCGCGACGCCTTCGATCCACGAAAGACGTTCACATGAGCGAGCAGCCGGGCAAGAACCTTTGCCTCTCCATCGGCGATCTTTCTATCGCGTTCCGTTCGGGTGGGCGAGAAACGCTCGCGGTCGACCGGGTGTCGTTCGATATCGTCAAGGGCGAGTGCATGGCGCTGGTCGGCGAGTCCGGCTCCGGCAAATCGGTCACGGCGCTGTCGATCTTGCGGCTCCTGCCCTATCCGGCGGCGTACCATCCGTCGGGCAGCATTGCTTTCCACGGCCGCGACCTGCTCAAGCTCTCCGAACGCGACATGAGGCGAGTGCGCGGTGACGAGATCACCATCGTGTTCCAGGAGCCGATGACCTCGCTCAATCCGCTGCACACCATTGAGAAGCAGATCGGCGAGATCCTGCTGCTGCACCGTGGCCTGACCGGAGCGCCAGCGCGCGCGCGCACGCTGGAAGTCCTCAGCCAGGTCGGGATCCGCGATCCGGAGAGCCGGCTCAAGAGCTATCCGCATCAGCTCTCCGGCGGTCAGCGCCAGCGCGTAATGATCGCTATGGCGCTTGCCAACGAGCCCGATCTGCTCATCGCCGACGAGCCGACCACTGCGCTCGACGTGACGGTACAGGCGCAGATCATCGCGCTGCTTAAGGAAATCCAGTCGCGGCTGCACATGTCGCTTCTTTTCATCACCCACGACCTCGGCATCGTGCGAAAGATCGCGCAGCGGGTCTGTGTGATGAAGGACGGCAAGATCGTCGAACATGGCACCGTCGAGCGCGTGTTTTCCGCGCCCGAGCATCCTTATACGCAAGCGCTGCTCGCGGCCGAGCCGCGGCCCGACCCGGCGCCGCCGCAGCCCGACGCGCCGATCCTCCTAAAGACCGATCAGCTCAAAGTGTGGTTTCCGATCACGCGCGGCTTGATGCGCAAGACCGTCGGCCACGTCAAAGCCTGCGACGGCTTGACCATCGAGTTGCGCAAAGGCGAGACGCTCGGCGTGGTCGGCGAATCCGGCTCTGGCAAGTCGACGCTAGGACGCGCCATCTTGCGGCTGATCTCGTCGGACGGGCTCATCGCGTTCATGGGCCGCGACCTGCAAGGCTTGAATTTCAAGGAAATGCGCCCGTTCCGCCGCGACATGCAGATCGTGTTCCAGGATCCCTACGGGTCGCTGTCGCCGCGCATGTCGGTCGCGGACATCATCAAGGAAGGCCTCAAGGTCCATCAACCCAACATGCCCGATCGCCAGCGCGACGAGCGCGTCGTTCAGGCCTTGCGCGACGTTGGCCTCGACCCCGAGCTGCGCTTTCGCTTTCCCCACGAATTTTCCGGCGGCCAGCGCCAGCGCATCGCGGTGGCGCGCGCCGTGGTGCTGGAGCCGAGCTTCATCGTGCTCGACGAGCCGACCAGCGCACTCGACATGGTGATCCAGGCGCAGATGGTCGATCTGCTGCGCGACCTGCAGAAGCGGCACAATCTGACGTATCTATTCATCTCGCACGACCTGCGCGTCGTCGCGGCGCTGGCGAGTCGCCTGGTAGTGATGCGGCACGGCCTTGTCGTCGAGGCCGGCGACGCCGCCGAATTGTTCCGCAACCCCAAGACCGATTATACCCGCGCACTGTTTGCCGCCGCGTTCAACCTGGAAGCCGTGCCCGAGGACGTGGTCGAGCAATAAATCGCCCCTGCCGTGGGCGCAGCGGCGATATTAGATGCAGGCAGATGAACCCGCGGTTTTCGATCATCCCGTACATAGCGATTGCCCTCACCGCAGTCGTGGCGTGGAGCGGAATTGCCAGTGCGCAGGGCCGCGACCGCTCGATGCAGCTCGTCTCCGAGTATCCGCTCCTCAACGATGACGGCCAACGGCTACCCAATCACAGCGTCAAGCTGGCCGGCCCTATCGACAAATTGCCCGGCGTAGTGGTCGCCGCCAATCCGGCAGGCGAGACGACGCTGGTCGAATTTTACGATCTCAACTGTCCTTTTTGCCGGATCGCGTCGGCCGACGTCGCCGATATGGTCGCCGTCGACCCGGGACTTCGCCTTGTGCTGGTGCCGTTTCCGGTGCTCGGCATTGCCTCGATTGCGGCGAGCCGCGTCGAGCTTGCCGTCGCCAAGCTCGGCACCCCTGCCCAGTTCTACGATTTCCACCGCAAGATCTATGCGCAGCGCGGCACGACCGACGGGCTGCGCGCGCTCGACGTGGCGCGCGGGCTTGGATTCGACGAGCGCAGCTTGACCAAGCTCGGCGACAGCGACGAAATCACCAAGATCATGAAAGCCCATGTTGCCCTCGGCGATGCGCTCGGCCTTGCGGCGACGCCGGCTTTCATCATCGACGGGGTCGCGATCCTCGGCTATCCGGGGCGCGATGGACTGCAAAAGATTGTCGATGCGTCTCGGACTTGCGGTAAGGTGGCGTGTTGAAAATCGAGTTTTAGGAGGGACGCCAATGCAGCGCCATCGGGGCGGGTTATTTGCTTTGTGCTGCGCCACGCTATTGCTTTTGACGGCGCCGGCGCTCGCTGAGACGATCAAGATCGTCGTTCCGTTCGCCGCGGGCGGCCCGGTCGATCAACTGGCGCGCATCCTCGCCAATGGACTGGGCCCCAAGCTCGACGCCAATGTCATCGTCGACGATCGCGGCGGCGCCGGCGGCGCGATCGCCTCGGAATACGTGGCGCACGCCGCACCCGACGGTAAGACGATCCTGCTCGCCAGCCTCGGCTCGCAAGTGCTCAGCCCGATCCTGAAACCGCCGGCTTCATACGACCCGGTAAAGTCGTTCGAGCCGGTCATGCTGGTCGGGGTCGTGCCGTCCCTACTCGTGGTCAACAAGGACCTCGGCATTGCCTCGTTGCCGCAACTCATCAACAAGGCGAAGGTGCAGAAGCTCACTTATGGTTCGGCGGGCCCGGGCACGACCATGAACATCGCGGTCGAAATGCTCAATGCCGCGGCCGGCGTAAAGATCACGCACGTGCCCTATCGCGGCGCCGCACCGGCGATCAACGATCTGCTCGGCGGCCATGTCGACATGCTCAATGCCGATCTTCCAGTTCTGCTGCCGCTGGTCAAAGCCGGCTCGGTCAAGGCGCTCGCCTTGTTCGCCGAGCAGCGCTCGCCGCTGTTGCCGGATTTGCCGACAACCGTAGAGCTCGGCCTGCCAAGCGTGGTGATGCAAAATTGGTACGGCGTGCTGTTGCCCGCCGGGACGCCGAACGACGTGCGTGACAAGCTCGAACAGGCGTTGTTTGCCGTCATCGCGGAGCCTGAGATCAGGCAGCGCCTGTCCGGCAACGCCATCCACGGCATGCTCGGTCATGACGCCTTTGCGGAAAAACTTAGCAAAGAATTTTCCACTTGGCCGGAGACGATCAAGGCGCTGCGCATTACCGGGGAATAACGGAGGCGCTATTTCGATTTGCCGAGCAGTTCGGCAATCGGCGCGCCGGATACGATCTTCTCTTCCCGCAATTTTTCCGCAGCCGCGTTGCGCTGCGCCCGGGCCAGCACCTCGGCAGCGCGCTCGCGCGGGATGAAGCAGACGCCGGTTTCGTCCGCCAGCACCAGGTCGCCGGGATTGACGTTCACCCCGCAGATCGTAACTGGCTTGTTGATGGCCACGGTCTCGACGCGCCACTTGCCGGTGATTGGGCTGACTCTGCGCGACCACACCGGCAGGCCGATGGCGCGCGAGTGATCGACGTCGCGCGCGCCGCCGTCGACAACGGCGCCGATCTCACCCTGCCGGTGTCTGATCGTGGCCGATAGGCCGCCGAGATTGGAGACCTGATCGACGCCTTGCACCACGAGGACGTCGCCCGGCTCGGCGAGGTTATGCGCCTCGATCTCGCCGAGGCCTGACACGCCGCTCTTGACCTTCTCCGGCACCGGCGCGCTTGCGGGAATGTTGCGCACCGTCAGCGCCCGCCCGACGACGCGCGCGGTCGGATCGTTCGGCCGCAGCACCGCGGCCGGCACGGCGCCGACGATGCCGAGCTCGTCCATGACATCCGAGGTCGTGCCGGTGAGATCGGGCAACGCGCGATAGCCCTCGACAATGCCGGACGGCAGCGCCGGCAGGTCCAGCATGCCAAAGGCGCCGGGCGGCAGCTTGCCGAGAGTCTGCTTGGTCATAGCCGTTCAAAAACCGAACAGCTTTGCCGGATTGTCGACCAGCATCAGCCGGCGCGTGCGTTCGTCGGGCGCGATCTCGGGAATGAGATCGACCAACTCGCCGTCATTAGGCACGGCGCTGTGGTTGGGATGCGGCCAGTCGGTGCCCCAGACCAC
>JBAQAB010000539.1:0-22081 GCA_049285535.1 Xanthobacteraceae bacterium | reverse complement strand
ATGCAGATGAGCCAGTACCATTATTTGCCGCTGGCGCCCGGCTTCTTCGCCATCTTGGTCGGAATTTTTTTCGCTGTTCTGCTCCTGCAAACGGTGCGCTTTGCCTATACCAGCCTCGGCATCAGTTCCGGCACGGCCCTGCTGTTGCTGTTCGGGTCGCTCATCGGCAGCATTTTCAACATCCCGATCGCGCAATTGCCGCCGGAGCAGGTGATGTCCGACCAGGTCGTGGATTTCTTCGGCATGCAGTACGAAGTGCCGGTGGTGACGCATTGGCAGGGCACCGTTATCGCGGTCAATGTCGGCGGCGCTGTCATTCCGACGCTGTTGTCGCTTTATCTACTCTTTAAGCGCGACCTTTGGGTCAAAGGCACCATCGCCACGGCGATCGTCGCCTTGGTCCTGCATTGGCTCGCCAATCCCGTTCCCGGTCTCGGCATCGCGGTGCCGGTGTTCGTGCCGGTCGTGACTACGGCCGCCGTCGCGCTTCTGCTGACGCGCCGGGACGCCGCGCCGCTCGCCTACATCGCCGGCAGCCTCGGCACGCTGATCGGCGCCGACCTGACCAATCTCGACAAAGTCCGCGGGCTCGGCGCGCCGGTCGCTTCGATCGGCGGCGCCGGGACCTTCGACGGCATTTTTCTCACCAGCATTCTCGCCGTGCTCATCGCCAATCTCTATGCCGGGCCACGCCAGGTGCAGTTCGGATAGCAACAAAAAGTCTAGGCCAGACCGCAATGCCAACAATCCCCGTCGACGCAATCGAGGATTATCACGTCCACGTCTATTACGATCCGGCCAAAAGCCGCGACCGCGCCGCGCGCTTGCGCGAACGCGTCGGCGCCGAATTTCCGCAGGCCAAGCTCGGACGCTGGCACGACGAACTGGTCGGACCGCATCCGCAATCGATGTATCAGATCGCATTTCCGGCCGAGATGCTGGCCGCCTTCGTGCCGTGGCTGATGCTCAACCGCGACGGCTTGACCGTTCTCCTTCATCCCGAGACCGGCGACGACTTCACCGATCACAGCGCGCACGCGGCCTGGTTCGGCGCGGTGCTGCCGCTGCGACTCGAGGTGTTCAAAAGATGATCCGCCGAACGCCACGAACCCCCCGACAGTTTCGACGACGAAGCACATTGCCGCGGCTGTCGCGGCAATGCGACGCGCCTTGGGGTGAAGAACCTTAGCGCGCTATGCGCGTTGCCCGCGAAAGGGTAGCGCCATGACAGACTCAGACGAGACGCCGAGCCAGCGCGAGACCGATCGGAAAAACGACAATCGCTTACTGACGCCCTTGCTGCTGATGGCGCTGGTGATCGTGGGTGGAATTCTGATCTTTGCGATGCTTGGACCGCCGCCGGTGAGCTGACGAACGCAGGGACGACAGCAGCTACAGACCGCGCTCGCGCTTGAGCCTGTCGATATAGGCCTCGGCATCGGGCGGCAGCGAGGCCACGCCCTTTTGGCCGGCGGCAGAAAGATAGGGCCGGAGTTTGGAGTTGACGAGATAGGCTGGCTGCCGGTCGGCGGGAATGATGCGATCGAATATCACGACAATCAGTACAGCAACGAGCAAGATGCGCACCGCACCGAACAACGCACCGCCGATGCGATCGATGAGTGAGGGATCGGTTCCTAGGAACTCGCTGGCGGCATGGCGGAAGAGCGTGCCGAGGAGGACGCCGATCAGGAGGAAGATTGCAAACAGCGGCAGCCACGCCATATCGGACGGCAATGTCGCCTTTCCCGTCAGCAGAGGCGCGACATCGGGCGCGACTGCAACGGCAAGTGGCGCAGCGATGAGATAGGCAAGGATTGTTGCCAAGCTGCGCACCAAGCCCGATATGAAGCCCAGCACGGCGCCAAGAAAGACGGCGGCCGTGACCACCGCATCGAACGAGTTCATCGCGGCTGCCCGTCGTCGAACTTACGTTCGAAAATCTCGCCCAGCGCCGCATAGAAAAAGCCGTTGAGCCGTCCGATGGGATCGAGCTTTTTCATATCGATATAGCCGTTGGTCATGCAGCGCGGGTCGACGTGCATATAGACCACCTCGCCGATCACCAGCGGGTGCCGGTTCGGACCGAGTTCGATCACCCGGTGCAATTTGCATTCGAAATGGATCGGCACTTCTTTGACGCGCGGCGCCGCGATCTTCACGCTCGGGATCGGGGTGAGGCCGGTCTCGGAGAATTCGCTGTCGTCCTCGGGAAACGCATTGGCCGAATCGACCATTTCTTTCCAGACCGGATGCGTCACAACGTTGAAGCAGAACTCGCCGGTCTCGCGTACGTTCTTGAGAGTATGCTTCTCGCTACCGTCGGGATTGCGGGCAATCGTCAGCGAGATCATCGGGGGAACGACGCAGACCACGGTGAAGAAGGAGAACGGCGCCAGGTTGGTGACGCCCTTTTTGCTGACCGTCGAAGCCCAGCCGATCGGCCGCGGCACCACGGAACCGGTGAGCAGGCGATAGACTTGGCGCTTGTCGGTGACGGCGGGGTCGAATTCGAGATAATCGGGCATGGCGAAAATGTAGCCCGGATTGAGCGTCGGCGAAATCCGGGCGTCCCGACGCCTAATGGACCCGAACCGGAATGATTTCGACCGACAGCAAGATCACCATAAACGATGCCGAGCGCGCCGATAGTCAAGCCGGCAAAGCCGCGGGGCACGTGGCTCGACGCCGCGCTCGACTTGTTATCGGCGGCGCGCAAGTGGCGCAGGCGCGTTAAAGCACTCATCAACCAAGACCGGGCGGTTACGGCAAACGGCCGTCGATAAATAGCAAGAATGGGAACCGTAACTATTGATGCACGTCAAAAACGCGTTCCGATTTGAACGCGCATTCCCCCCACCAGATCAAATCGCCGCGCACATTGTTGTGATGGCGCCGCGCGAATAAAGCGATGTCGCGGCCGATAACGAGGAGGTCCGGACAAGCACACCGGCCAATGCCGCCGTGCAAAGGAGATGATCATGACCGCGAAAAAGCTCATTTTGATTCTGGCGCTGGTCGCCAGCGCGTCGTCCACGGCCTTCGCAAAAATGCCCAGGACCGACTATTCCGGCGCGCAGTCCGGCACAACAGGCACGATTTTCGAAGACGCCGAGCACGGCGCCGGCGCCGCCTCACAGCGCTGATCCGAATGTTGACCTGAAGCGCGCCCCGGGGTGCGTCCGGCCGGGGCACGCCTCGGAACCGAAGGCGCTGGAACCGCCGACATCGGAACCGCATCGGAACTTCGTCCGGAATCGTGCAATCGGCAAAAGCCCTGAACAAAATCGCGCGGCAATAGTTTTTAGATGAGCGACCAAAAGGAGAATGGACCCATGAAGAAATTGTTTCTTGCCGCCGGACTAGTCTTGGCCACAACTTCGGCATCGATGGCGCAGGGCTATGTTTACGGAGCGCCATACGGCGGCTCCGGTGCCTATGATTATAGCTCCGGCCCTGGCTCCGGGGTGTACGATTACGCCCCCGGTTACAGCTATGGCGGCAATTGGTACGACGAAGAGCGCTCCGATGGTCCCGGCCGCGGCAACAGCGCGGAGTCACAGCGCTGACGTTCGGTAGCCGGCTGCGAGAAGGTCCGGCAAATCCGGGCATTTGACTTTCGCACGATCTCCCCGACCATGGCGGCATGTGCGCCTCGGCAAATCAGCGTTCGCGCGTCGCCGTGGTCGGGCTTGGCAGCATTGGCGGCGTTGCCGCTGGCTGCCTCGCCGCGGCCGGCCGGCACGATGTTGTCGCCTGCACGCGCCGGCCGATTGAGCTATTTACGCTCGACCAGCCTGGCGGCGCCGTTGAGGTCAGGCTCAATGCGCTCACCGAGCCGGCAGACGCCAAGCCGGTCGACTGGGTGCTGCTTTGCACCAAGACGCATCAGACCGAATCCGCGGCGCCGTGGCTGGCTCAGTTGTGTACGCCGTCCACCCGCGTCGCGGTTTTGCAAAACGGCATCGGCCATGTCGCGCGCGTCGCGCCGCTGGCCGAGGGCGCGACGGTGCTGCCGGTGATCGTCTACTACAACGGGGAACGGCTGGCGCCCGATCGGGTGCGGCTGCGGCAAGGCTCCGATCAGGATCTGGCGGTTGCGGACGACGAAGCCGGCCGCGGCTTCGCCGCGCTTTTTGAGGGCACGCCGCTTCGGGTCCTGCGCAGCAACGATTTCGCGACACTGATCTGGCGCAAGCTCCTGATCAATGCGGTCGCCAATCCGATCACCACGCTCACGCTGCAGCGACAGGCGGTGTTGCGTCGGCCGGACGTGCAGGAGCTTTGCCACGCCGTCCTCGCCGAAGCCGTGGCGGTGGCGCGCGCCGAGGGTGCGAATCTTGCCGACGACGAGCCGGCCCGCGCGATGGCGACACTCTTTACGTTTTCCGGCGAGCTCGGCACCTCGATGTATTTCGACCGGCTCGCCGGTCGCCGCCTCGAAGTCGAAGCCTTGACCGGCGCCATTGTCGCGGCCGGTGCCCGCCATGGCATCGCCACGCCGCTCAATACGACGCTGTTGACGCTATTGCGCGCCATCGACGACACGGCGGGACAGCCGAGCAAATAACGAGAGGCAAAGGCGTGTTGAAACACGAACGGTCCCGGCGTGTTGCCGCGCCAAGGGCGCGCTATAATCCAGGATTCGCTTTATAGCCGTCACAGGAAGGTCACATGGCGCGCCGTCCAGCCGATCCTCGCTCCGCAGCCGAGCAGGCGTTCAAGACAGTTACCGCAAAGCCCGTGGAAGCACCGCCGAAAGCGCCGCCGGCGTTGCCCGGCGTGAAGGAAATGGTGTCGCTGCGGATCGACCGCGACGTACTCGATTTTTTCCAAGAAGACGGACCTGGTTGGCAGGATCGCATCAATGCTGCACTGCGCAAAGCCGCCGGCAAGTAACATTTTACTGCTCCGGAAATTCGGCAAGACAGCAATTCGGTAAAAAGCGCTCGACATCCTTCACGCTTTATTGAAGCAGCGAACGCAAGGATGACACAGAGGACCGGTAACAAGGTTCCATCTGAGCACGGAGGGATTCGCCATGACGCTCCAAGTTACTGGGCAAGTCGCTGGCAAAGCCGCAACCCCGATGCGTTTTTTTCACGAACGCTATTTCGGGCGGCCATGCTGCCCGAAATGCGGCGAACCGCTGATGGCCGCGGAATATCCGGAATTCTCGGAATGCCGCAGCGGCGACGAAATCCGGAACTACTGGCGCTGCGACAGCTGCGACCATCGCTTCGACACAGTGGTGAAGTTCCCGCCGCTTACCGCTTGAAACGAAGCGTGAGCAAAAATTAGATGCAGCCAAAGCGATTTAGCTAAGCGCGTCCTGCTGACCGTTGCGCAGCACGATATAGGGCCGCGCCAGCACGCCCATCGCGGTGAGCGATATTTCAGATAAGGACATTTCGTTGCGCGCTGCGGGTTTTGGCGCGCGATTGACTGCGTATGCGAGCGACCGAAAAATCGATGAACCCTCATGCCGTGTCTGACCCGGCTTGACTCGACCCAGGGTTATGTTCTTGTTTCGTTCCAGCGTCTGTCGAAGGGGAGGAGATAATGAAAGCGCCCGTTCTGATTCGATGTTGGCCGTTGGCTCGGCTCTCGGTCTTGCCGCAGTCGCGGTGCCGGCTTTTGCGCAATCGCAGGTCATCGCGCCGGCCGATGCCAAGTCGCATGTCGGCCAGACGGTGACGATCGAAGGTCCGGTCGGCAATGTCTCTACCGCGCGCTCCGGCATGACGTTCATCGACATCGGCGGCCGCTATCCCGACAACGCCTTTGCTGCGGTGATCTTCGCCGACGACAGCACGAAATTTCCCGACATCAAGGCACTCGACGGCAAGGTCGTCGATGTCACCGGCGCGGTCAGTCTTTATCGCGGCAAACCGGAGATCATCCTGAAATCCGCCGATCAGATGAGAGCGAAGTAGAATTTCGCAGCTTCTGAATTGAACATGATGTTTTCCGAAAACCGGTGCCCCTTTTCGGGATGATGCTCTAAATCGTCCGATAGCCGCCGTCGGCCATGACGATGGCGCCGGTGACATAGGCCGACAGATCCGACGCCAGGAACAGCGCCGGGCCGACGATGTCTTCGGGCTTACCGGTGCGGCCCAGTGGCGTGTGGTCGAGGAAGATCTGCACCAGCTCAGGCTGCGTGGCGCGCACCTTTTCGTTCAGCGGCGTCTCGATCAGTCCAGGACCGATGGCGTTGACACGCACCCCGTCCTTGCCGAGCTCGGCAGCCAGAGCGCGGGTAAAGCCAAGCACGCCGTGCTTGGACGTGGTGTAGGCCGGCGAGTTCGGCGTGCGCACGTGCACGAAGGACTGGATCGAAGCGAGATTGACGATGCGACCCTTGGCGGCGCGCAGCGGGGCGAGGAAGGCGTGCGTGACGTTGAACAGGCCATTGAGATTGACCGCCATGATGTCCTGCCAATCCTTGATCACGGCGTCCGGCTCTCCAGCAAAGGCGTTGCGCCGGTTGATGCCGGCACTGTTGACCAGGATCGAGACTTGGCCGATTTCGCGCGCCACTTTCGCCGCGACGTCGCGGCACGCCAGCCGGTCGGTTATGTCGAGCGTGAAGGCTTGCGCACTGCCACCGTCGGCGTGGATGTCGGCAGCGGTCTTGGCCGCGGTCTCGCCGTTGATATCGAGTACGGCGAGTGTCGCACCCTCGCGCGCAAAGCCAAGCGCAATGGCGCGGCCGATCCCCGAGCCCGCGCCGGTGACGACCCCGATGTGATCGCGCAAAAGCCCAGGCATGGGCGCTCCTCCCCTTTGTTTGACGCCAGCACAGCGCGATCGCGATCGCGGCGACGCGCCTAGCCCTTGGGCGGATATGCGCCGCCAATACAGATGAAGTAGAACGGGCCGGAGGGCGTGACCGGCGGCAGCTTCGGCAGCACGAAATCGGTGACACCGTTGCCGCCGTAGCGCGGGCCGATCAGGCTGAACAACGCCTGGTTCGGCGCGATCGGCAACAGCTGGCCCTGGCAGGCGGCGAAGCCGGTCGGTGCGAAGTCGAAGGCAAAAATCTGGATCTCGCCGAGCGTCGGTTGGGTCGGTGCGGGTGCGTCCACGATCATTCCCCTTAAGAGTGAAGGCGGCGAGCCTACACGGGATGGTGGTGCCGAACAACTCTCGCCCGCGGCGACGGTGCGGCACAGGTTGCGCCGGCGGGAGCGGTGTTGCCGGGCGCCCGATAATCGGCAATGCTGGCACCATGCGTCTTCTTTGTTGCTGCATGGCGCTACTGGCGGCATTCACCACGGATTGTTCCGCGGCCACCCGCGCTTATGTGATGAACGGCCTCTTTGTCGGCCACGGTCTGGCGGTCATCGCCGATCGGCTGCGCCAGCGCGGCTACATCGTCGCTTACGGCAGCTACGAGCAAAATCGCCAATTCGCGGCAGACGCCTGCGCGCACATCGAAGACCGCATCATTGTCATCGGCCACTCGTTTGGCGCCGAACGCGCCGCCGAGGTCGCGACGCAGGCCGCCGCTTGCGGCGCCCGCGACGTGACGATGATCGGCATCGATCCGTCGGAGTCCACTCAGGTCAGCGGCGTCGCCCATGCGGTGAATTTCGTCGGCGAGCTCGGTGGCACCATTGCCGGCGCGCAGAACATCCCGATGCCCGGCTACAGCCACATGGGCATCATGGAAAGTCCCGACGTGCAGGCGCGCATCCTGCAGGAAGCGCAGTGATTTTACTTCGCCGTCATGGCCGGACTTGATCCGTGCTTTGATTTCTTTGTTTTCTGTCGCATCCGCATGCGATCACCGGGCCTTGTGGCGGATCACCTGGATCCATGAACTGGGTGGAACCCCCGACGGCGCAGGGCCATCGGCGCCGCGGTTTCCAGCAACCGTCGAATGTGCTATCAAAGACAATGGCCTGCGCAGCGAGACGGTTTGCCGCGCGGCATCTTTCTGAGCGTTATTGCGGATTCCAGCTCTGCCCTCGCCCGTGCTGCGCGAGAGGCCTCATTGCCGCAAAGCCAGGAGCGGATCGCCGTTTGAAGGAGGTTACATGCAGCGGGCTCAACCCAAATTCAAAAAGCTGCCGGGGATCGAGGCCGGCAAGGACGCCCGGTCGGAAGACGAGACCGCGGCCGGCGCCCTCGCCGACAAGATCGCGCGGCTGAAGGAACTTCGGCTGGCACGAGACGCAGCAGCGAGCGCCGCGCCGCGGCCCGCCCCGGTGAAGAAGGGCCGCAATAAGAAAAAACAGAAAAAGCGCCCCGCGGTCGCGCTGGCGGATTGGCTGAAAAACCGACACGCCGCCTCATAGAACGCATGCCCTCCGGCGGACGATAAGCGCCCGGCCCTCGTCATCAGAGCACCATTGCCGCGCTATTCGGCCATTATTGATGCCCCGCACTGTCGCGTTGTCCATTCCGCGCGCTTTATCCGGAATCGCCTCGCATTGGCTCTGACGACCTGTTACGCCATGGGGGACCAGAACAAACCATAAAAAGGACGCTGCCCTGATGGAGAAATCCAATAAATACGAGGCGGGCGCGCAATTCGCCAAGGCGCAGCGTGCCAACGACGCCAAAAAGGCGACATCCGAATACGAAACCGCGGCCAGGGCGCTACGCGCCAAGACCGAGCGGCTCAGGGCGCTGCGCCTGGCACGAGACGCCGCCGCACCGCCGCAACCGCCCGCCGCGCCAAAACGGAGAGGCAAGACCAAGGGCACATCCGGAACCTTGTCGGATTGGCTGGACGGCCAGGCCAAAGAGGGTCGCGGCGGCTGAGCGGAAAAACCGCTCTATTGTGGCGACCCGACCCGGACTACGCTTATCGACAAGCCGGCAACGGTAAATCCCTCGCCGGCACGGAGTATCGGCAATGCCGCTGCAGCGAGGCGAAGTGCAAGGCTACGACTTCGACCGCATGGTCGTCGATTTCACCATGCGCGATGCGGACAAAATCGTCATTTGCGCGATCAGCACCGCGGCCATGGACAATCTCGAGGACGGCCGTGCCTTAAAGCCCGAGCAGCGGGTCGATCAGTTTCTGCGCTTGCGCGACGTCATCGAGGACCGCGCCTCGGTCAAGTTCTTTGAAGAGCACGCCCGGCTCGACCGGCCCGTGGTATTGCGCTCCAACGATTTCCTGAAATAGCCGTTTAAGCCGCCGTACGTGAGATGGGTGGAGCCAACGGGTCGGCGCGGAGCGCCGCCCGATGACAGGCTCCGCGATACCTATCATAGGGCGGCGAAGACGGATGATGGGTTTCGCGAGAGCTCAACTATCCTACACGCTCACGCCCGCTCGATGCGCGCGGCGTAGCAGCCGGGTGCGGCGAAGTGCACGTGCAGATAGGCCGTTTGCGGATTGGCAAACTGCCGTTCGATCGCCTCCTCGAGCTTGACGCCCTCGATCAACTCCCAGCCGGTCATCATCGCGCTGCCGTCGAAACCGCGCACCGCCAGCGTGCGCTTGCGCAACTGCTCCGGCACCGTGTCGACGGCGTCAAACGTTTCCTCGCCGGCGCGCACGTAAATCGCAAAACGCATGCGGTAGGGCGAGGCGACGGCGTGGTGTTCGTAGTTGACCAGGATCAATTCGTCGCCCGCGCTCGCGTCGGTGAGGCTGATGCGGCAGGGGCGCGGGCCATCGGCGATGGTACGCACCGCGCCGCGTTCCTCGAGCGCGTCGTCGGACAGCGCGAACAGCGGGGCGAATTGTTCGGCCGGCAGGCCCTGGATGCGAAAGTGCATGATATTTTCTCCATGTGTCGATGCGAAACAGGTGATGGCATACACATGGAGCTAAGACGCGCGCGGCGACACCCGATTTCTGATCTCCCTTCCCGCTATCGCGGACACTGACGCTGGACTACGCTCCCGTGCTGAACAAGCCGCAATAACGGGACCGCCTCATGCTCGAAGAAAAATTCACTCCGCCCTCCGGCGCCTTCACTCGCAGCGTGCCGATCCGCTTTTCGCATTGCGACCCGGCCGGCATCGTCTACTTCCCGCATTATTTCGACATGTTCAACGGCGTGATCGAGGACTGGTACAAGGACGAGCTCAAGCACCATTATGCTGCGCTGGTGATGGGAGAGCGCTTTGGCTTTCCCTTCGTGCACATCGAATGCGATTTTAGGATCCCGAGCCTGATGGGCGATGTCATCGAGCTGACTTTGCTGGTCGATCGCATCGGCCGCTCGTCGCTCGGCATCGTCATCGTCTGCCACCGCGGCGGACTCCTGCGGCTGCGCGCCCGCATGGTCACCGCCATGATGTCACTCGAGACGAAGAAGCCGGTGCCGCTGCCGGCGCCGTTGCGCGCTGCCATCGAGGCATATCGGGCGAGAACGGCGGGCGGCTGAACGACAGAGACATTTTCTCCTAACAATCGCGTGTAGTTTGTAACAACCAAATAAACCAAGAATTTATCGTGTGTTGCGCAATCGCCGGCTGGTAACGGCGCGGCGCATTGCATCCGTATAAATGCTGATATTACAATCGCGGCCGGAAACGCCGCGAACGACATCGCAATGCGAGAGAACAGACGATTCCATCGTGTCCGGCCCGCGGGATTGGTCGCCAAGACCGGGATCATCTTCGCCGATCTCAAAGGCGCCCCGACCGCCTGCACCATCGTCGATCTCAGCGCCGGCGGCGCCTGCATCGACGTGCACGGCGGCGACGCCATTCCGAAGCGGTTCACGCTCAACCACGGCGGCGTCAGAAAATCCTGCCTGGTGATGTGGCAGAAGGGCCGGCGCGTCGGAGTCAGTTTCTGATCGCAGCCGCCCTCAACCGAAAAACCACGACTCCGGATCGCCGATCGGTTCGCCGGCGTTCAGGGCCAACAGACCTTTGACGCATCGGATCAAGGTCCAGACACACCACCACAACAAGATCGCTGCGCCGATCGCGATGTGCACCGTGATGATGCCGACTACGAGGTAAAGGAGCCCGATCCAAAAGGTCCTGATCTGAAACCGGAAATGGCTGCGGCTGACCGGCTCGGCGCGGTCGACTTGCATCGACGCGATGATCAGCCCGATCACCGCGGTGAGCCCGGTGAAAAAGCCGAGCAGATATAAAACATAGACGCTGAGCGCCAAGCCGTAATCCGACAGCATCGGCGGTCGCGGTGTGTCGGCTTTATCGTCGTCAGCGGCCTTCGCGGTAGCCTTCTCGGCGGCTTTGGCCATTTGCCCCTCCCCGTTTGACGCCGTGCAACCTCGCCGCCGCGCTTTCGCGAGCGGCGGCATCGGCGCCGGCATCAGCTTGCCATGACCGGCGCCCCCGTCACAACCCGCAGTTCCGTCGGCATAAGAAATTTGCGATGGTGTTCACTTTGGGACTGCTCCGGCTGTCGGCCGGTGAAACCATTGCTTAAACTACCACCGCGGAACGAGGTCTTCATTGCCGCAAAGCCCGCACCCCATTCCGAAAAGCCGTGCCGCCACCTTGAACCGGGGTAGCTATCGGTTTCCCGCCTTTCGCGAAGCCGACTTTGGCGGGCGAAGCACGATAAAGCAGCCGGGCGAGACGCAATTTCGGAGGCCGCCGACGCTCGGCGATGGCAACTGCGTCTTGTCGGACGATGAAGCGGACGCGCAGAGCGCCAAGATCGCGCGGCTCAAGGAGCTCCGCCTGGCGCGGGACGCAGCCGCATCGGCCGCGCCGCACGCGGCGGAACCCGGAAAAAGCAAAAACTAGAACAAGCGGACGGAGCGGGAAAAACTTGGCGGCCTATCGTTCCCGGATTGGATGAAAGGCCGCCAAATCGTCGGTTACCACCACCGCCGCCGGCCCCAGCCGCTGCCGGCAAAGCCGTAGCCGCCAAAGCCGCCGCTCACCAGCCGAACCACAAGCAGCAGCAGGACGGCGCCGATGGTGGCGTTGATGATGGCGGGGACAAGTCCGGTACCGAGAGCGATGCCGAGCTGCGGCAACAGCCAATCGCCGATGAACGCACCGACAACGCCGATGATGAGATCGCCGATGAGGCCGAAGCCGGCCCCGCGCACGATTTTGCCGGCGAGCCAGCCGGCGACGAGACCGACCAGCAGGATGACCAGAAGACTTTCGTTCGACAGATGCATGGATGAGTGCATGGACGTGCTCCAAATCCTTTAATGGAAAGACAGATGCGATCGCTAAATCCGATCGCTGACGCCATACAACGCGCGAAAGCTGAAAAGGTTACGCGGGGCTCGCGATCTTTCCTGCTCCGCGGAAGCGGGGAAGGGGGCATAGGCGGTCTTCGACCGCCGTTGCTAACTTAAAGAACGCCGACACGAAGCGTCGGCTATTGCACTTGCGCGGTGGAAGGGGCGCGGGTCTCGACGATTTTTCTTGCAACGAAAACGAAGGGTCAATTCAGACGCCCCCTCCACCACCCCTTCGGGTGGTCCCCCTCCCCCGCTATCGCGGGGGCGGATAGAGTCACCCGGACAACGGCAATTCAGGGAGACGTTTCGTGGGCAAAGGGCATAAGGACAAGGTCGCCGTTATCACCGGCGCCGCGAATGGCATCGGGCGGGCTTTTGCGAAACGTCTCGCCGAGGATGGCGTGCATGTCGCCGTCGCCGATCTCGCCGACGGACGGGACACCGTGAAGCTCGTCGAGGCCGCCGGGCGGCAGGCGCTTGCGGTCGCCTGCGACGTGTCGAAGGAGGACTCGGTCGCGGCGATGGCCAAACAGGTGCAGGCCAAATTCGGCCGCGTCGATATCGTGGTGAACTGCGCCGGCATTTTTCCGCAGCAGGATTTTTCGACCATGAGCTTTGCCGACTGGCGCAAGGTGCTCGCCATCAATCTCGACGGCACCTTCCTCGTCACTTCAGCCTTCGTGCCGGGCATGCGCGCGCGCAAATGGGGGCGCGTGGTGAGCATGGCGTCGAGCACGTTCGGCTCGGTGACCACCGGTTTCGCGCATTACGTCGCCTCCAAGGGCGGCATCATCGGCTTCACCCGCGGGCTTGCCGGCGACGTCGCCGCCGACGGCATCACGGTGAACGCCATCGCGCCGGGGCTGACCCGTTCGCCGGGCACGCTGGTGCGCCAGCCGCGGCCGGGTTTTGCCACAATGGATGAGGAATTCGTCGCGGTGGCGAGCCTCCAGGCGATCAAGCGCGTGGAGGTGCCGGACGATCTGGTCGGTGCGCTGTCGTTTCTAACGAGCGACGATGCCGCCTTCATGACCGGGCAGACGCTGAACGTCGATGGCGGGAGGGTGAGGTCGTAGAGCCCGTCATTGCCGGACTTGATCCGGCAATCCATGCGGAATCGACGGGTCGGCATGGACCACCGGGTCAAGCCCGGTGGTGACGATCTAAAGAGGCCGCTGGAACCCATGGGAGAACGAGGGCATTCAGCGCGTCATGATGGTACAGTGCCGAATCGTTCATGCGCTGTGGCGCTTTTGATGTGAGGGAGGACTAACGATGAAAGTCATGTCGAGAATGAGAGCCGGCCTCATCGCGCTCGCGGCGCTGGTCGGTGCGGTGTCGGTGGCGCACGCCGAGAGCGGCACCATCAGCATCCGCATCTTCAAGGCCGGATTCATCGTCGGCGGCTCGGCCGGCGAAGGCGTGCTGAACTTCGAGGGCCGCAGCTATCCGCTGTCGATCGGCGGCCTGAGCTACGGCTTCACCTTCGGCGCCTCGGAGACGCGCTTCCATGGCACCGTCAGCAATATCCACCGCCCGTCGGACGTCAACGGCGTCTACGGCCAGGGCGGCGCCGGCGCAGCCGTTGGGCGGGGCGCGCAGGGCATTGTGCTGGCCAACCAAAGCGGCGCCGTGCTCACGCTCGCCGGCGAGCAGACCGGCCTGATCGTCAGCGCGGATTTGAGCGGACTGGTGTTGACGCTGAAGTAAGCGGCGGAGCGGTAGCGCGTAGGATGGTGGAGCCAACGGGTCGGCGCGAAGCGCCGCCCGATGACAGGCTCCGCGATACCCATCATAGGGCGGCGAGGCCAAGTGATGGGTTTCGCAAGAGCTCTACCCATCCTACGGCGCAACCCGTGTTGCCGATCCACAATGTCAAACAGCGACGCTATCGTGTTTCCCTCATCCTGAGGTGCCCGCGCGCAGCGCGGGCCTCGAAGGATGCTGCTCAAGGGCAATCGAAATCGACTCGCCGATTTCGAGATGTTTAAGTGCCAAGTCGGTTGTAGCCGACTTGGATAATCTGCTGAAGTTTACCTTGAACGACACGTTTCGGGGCGCGCCCTTCAAGTTTCTTCACCTCCTCAAGCTTTTCAATAATTCGAGAAATCTTTCCGGGCGTCATATCGCGCTTTGCAACACTATCGGGCTTTTTCTCGCCGGTGACTTTCAGAACTTCTTCCACGATAGCCGACCCGTACTGCTTCGCATCTTTCACCAATTTGCCGAGACCATCGTTGAAATCTGGATACTTTGAAATCGCATCGTAGGTACCCCATAGAAAGCCACCGAGGACCGTAATTGTTATGAGGAGGGAACCGGCTACGATGACAACATCGACCTCGACAGATGGTCCGTAAATCTGTCGCGCTACTCGCGCCGCGACGGCATCTATCTCGACACTCAGACGCTCAAATCGCTCTTCACCAATCTCGTAACGCCGAAAACGAATGGAAGTCTGCGCCAACCTCGCCATAACTCCCCCCGGGCTCTTCCCTCTAACCGTCAAGCAGCACGTTTAGCGGTTTAGCGAAGCCCAATCCTCCAGAGCATGCAAGTAGCTCGATGAGTCCGTGACGCGTGTGCTCGGCCGGATAATTAGTTGCCTTCGATTACTATCAACCCGGGGCGTTTAAAAAGGCGCCATCGCTAGAGAATCGCGAAGCGAGTCAAGATCAAATTTTACAATTTCCGCCTGTTTATTTGGTCGGCCTGGCTGCTTTGAACCTTGAAGCGCCACGAATTCGCTCCAAATAAAAGCCGCCGCCGGAATTGGCCGGACGGCACGGCTGTTGAGACCGTCAAGTCGTTTCGTAACGACGCGGCGCATGATGACACATGTCACATGACGCCAATCGGATCGGAATGATCGGACGAAGAGCATAGCTCTGACCTCCATAGCTACAGTATAGCTTCTTGCGTTTTCGAGACCCGCGTTGGGGGATTCTTACGAAGGATGAAGCCGGCGGATTGAAGCGTGCGTCTGGAGGGCGTTCGGCTACGGCCGAGGTTCGGGGTCTGAACTAGCTCTCCAGACTCTGCAGTGGGATCGGGGATGAAGAGTAATCGCCCATGGTTTCGGTCTAGTGGCTATAAGCACCTAGACGTCCCGATAGGAGAGGTGTTCGCCGAGCGAACGGCGCGCCCTGATTTTGTAGCGGCTCATTCCTGGCTCCCTCTGATCAAATATATAAAGCGTACGAAACGGTACAAACCCAAAAACGGCAAGACGCTCTTCAAAGAGCGGCCGATCATGTACGCGTCGCACCGTGACGCCTGCATTCTCAAGCGTTATGCGCTCCGGCTGTCAGAGCTCTTAGACAAGCACTACGTGACTAATGACTTGGATGGCGCCGTTATTGCGTATCGCAAGTTGGGCAAGGGCAATTATGACTTTTCAGCAGATGCGTTCCGATTTGCAAAAAAGACAATCCCTTGCGCTGTGCTGTGTTTCGACATCACGGGATTCTTCGACAATCTGGATCACCGGATATTGAAGGATCGGCTAAAGCGCATCTTGGAAGTTAATGAGCTTTCGCCTGATTGGTATGCGGTCTTCCGGCACGTCACGCGGTTCAAAATGATAGAAAGGCTCGTCCTACAGAATCATCCGACATTTGGTCCAAGATTCCGCGACAAAAGAACGAAATTCATCGCGACAATGGCGGAAATAGTTGCAGCCGGAATCCCTTTAACACAAAACCACAACAGTTTTGGCATACCGCAGGGTACGCCAATCAGTAGTGCGTTATCGAATCTTTATTTGCTAGACTTCGATGCTAAGGTTTTTTCCGCGTGCAGGGAATTCGGCGCACTCTATCAGAGATATTCAGATGACACCTTGATCGTTTGCTCGTTGGGCAAGGAGGCTGAAATAATCGCTACGGTAGAAGACGCGTTGAGGGAACATCGTCTCACATTAGCCCCCGACAAAACGGATCAGCAATCATTCAATTCCGCAACCTCGGCCACGTATCAATATTTAGGCTTCAATGTTTCACCAGATGGAGCCATTATTCGGCCAAGTTCGCTCGCACGCCAATGGCGCAAAGCTAAACGCGCGTTCAAAAGAACGGAGCGCATAGGACTGGATGCAATCGCGAAAGGCACGTCCGAGAAGATTTACGTAAGTAAGCTCCGCCGCCGCTTTAGCCCCGTCGGTGCACGTAATTTTTCTTCGTACGCCCGGCGAGCGGACAAAGCGTTTGGATCGAGAAAAATCTCTCGCCAGATTGCGCGTCTTGAGCGCAGGATTGATGCTGAAATTCGTAAGCTTCAAAAGTAGGGTCCGAATTTCAGAGTTTGCACTCAGCATGGCAAAGGCGCGCGGCGCCGTGCCCAGGTAAGGCTGATAGGAGCATTACCTATGAGCAAACCGACCATTCGGAAGATCAGGACTTGGCCTCGCAATTAGGGCTTGCGCCACTTGTCTTTGCCGCCGGCCTTAGTGTCGCGAATGCGTTCGCCCCCACGTCTGACCGAGTAATCTCCTTGCGAACGGCGCTCAATATTGAGGTCGTTAAACCGGCCCGAACGTTCCTCTCGCGTCCCGCGGGTCGCCTTCTCCGCGGCCCGTTTCAGTGCGGCTTGCGCCTTCTCGAAATCAAGCCCTCGTGTCATGTCTTCCGTCCCACGATTCGATGAGCACAAATCGGCCTTCCTGGCTCGCCCATATATACCATTCGTCGACAATCGGCCGGTAGATTGCCTCGAAATAATTTCTGCTTCGCCCAAACCGTCGTCGGATCGTATCCTCCGGAATGCCATGTCCACCGGCAGCAATCCTTTTGCGAACTCGCGCGATTGAGTCCTCGACCGTCTCCAGGCGCGGGTAGACCAAGGAGACCAGATAACCACGCTTCCGCCAATCCGGGATTTTTTGCGCATAGGTCAAATTGGCGAGAGTCGTTTCGACGACGAAATCCGCACCCGCCTCAATCAGTTCATCGATGCGCCGGAGCATCGAGCGCGCGGCGTCGAAATCCAATAAGGCCTGCATATCGCGGCCGGCCAAATCGCTGGCTATCTCATCGGCGTTGACGAACTCAAAGGATCGCTCCTCCGCGGGTAAGTATTCCCTCGCAAAGGTCGTTTTGCCGGCCCCATTTGGGCCGGCAATGATGATCAGCGTCGGCACATTTACAGCGCCTTGTTCGCTTCCTTCGCCGCCTCCGCCTTATCGACATAGACCTGCGCGCCCATGTCCAAGAACTTCTTCGACATATCGGCCATTCCTTGCTTCGCTACGTCCGGATAAAGCGCGGCTTTCTTGTTGTCGGAGAGCCCCGAAGCGTATTCCCGCACGTCGGCCGTGATCTTCATCGAGCAAAACTTCGGCCCGCACATCGAGCAGAAATGCGCGACTTTGTGTGCGTCTTTGGGCAGCGTCTCGTCGTGGTATTTGAGCGCGGTGTCGGGGTCGAGCGAGAGGTTGAACTGGTCCTGCCAGCGGAAGTCGAAGCGCGCGCGCGACAGCGCGTCGTCTCTTAACTGAGCAGCCGGATGGCCTTTGGCGAGGTCGGCAGCGTGGGCGGCGATCTTGTAGGCGATGACGCCGTCCTTGACGTCGTTGCGGTCCGGCAGGCCGAGATGCTCCTTCGGCGTGACGTAGCAGAGCATGGCGGTGCCGAACCAGCCGATCATGGCGGCGCCGATGGCCGAGGTGATGTGGTCGTAGGCCGGCGCGATGTCGGTGACCAGCGGGCCCAAGGTGTAGAACGGCGCCTCGCCGCATTCCTTGAGCTGCTTGTCGACATTGATCTTGATCTTGTGCAGCGGCACGTGGCCGGGGCCTTCGATCATCACCTGGCAGCCTTTGGCCCACGCGGTCTTGGTGAGTTCGCCCAGGGTTTCCAGTTCGGCGAATTGCGCGCGGTCGTTGGCGTCGCGGATCGAGCCGGGGCGCAAGCCGTCGCCGAGCGAGAACGACACGTCGTATTGGCGCATCAGGTCGCAGATTTCCTCGAAGTGGGTGTAGAGGAAGCTCTCCTTGTGATGCGCCAGGCACCACTTGGCCATGATCGAGCCGCCGCGCGAGACAATGCCGGTGACGCGGTTGGCGGTGAGATGGATGTAGGCGAGCCGCACGCCGGCATGGATGGTGAAATAATCGACGCCCTGCTCGCACTGCTCGATCAGCGTGTCCTTGTAGCATTCCCAGTCGAGTTTTACGGGGTCGCCGTTGACCTTCTCTAGCGCCTGATAGATCGGCACTGTTCCAATGGGGACTGGCGAATTGCGCAAAATCCATTCGCGGGTGTTGTGGATGTTGCGGCCGGTGGAGAGGTCCATCACGGTGTCGGCGCCCCAGCGGATCGCCCACACCATTTTCTCCACTTCCTCTTCCACGGAAGACGTGACGGCGGAGTTGCCGATATTGGCGTTGATCTTGGTGAGGAAGTTGCGGCCGATGATCATCGGCTCGAGCTCGCCGTGATTGATGTTGGACGGGATGATGGCGCGGCCGCGCGCCACTTCGGAGCGGACGAATTCCGGGGTGACGAAGAGCGGCACCGACGCGCCAAAACTCTCGCCGTCGTCGTGACGCTCCTGCGCGACGTCGAGCATTTTTTTGCGGCCGAGATTTTCGCGCTCGGCGATGTAGATCATTTCCTTGGTGATGACGCCTGAGCGGGCCCATTCGAGCTGGGTGATGGGCGCGTCGCCGACGGCGCGCAGCGGCCGCGGCGTGTTGGGGAAATTCCGCGCGAGATGCTTGCCGGTGACGTTGCCGTTGTCGACCGGCTTGATCGGGCGGCCGTCATACTCTTCGACGCCGCCGCGCTCACGAACCCAAGCGACGCGCGCGCGCGTAAGGCCCTTCTCGACGTCGATCGCGGCGTCGGTCTCAGTATAGATGCCGGAGGGGTCGTAGACCCGCACCGGCTCCTCGCCGGAACCCTCCGCCAGCGGGATCTCGCGCAGCGGCACGCGCAAATCGGGCGCCGCGTCGGGCGCCGCGTAAACTTTTCGCGAGCCGGCAATCGGGCCGGTGGTCACCGTCGGCGTGGCGAGATCGGCTTCGGAGAGGGGCTTGTTCATCGTTGCATTCCTTCTGCGTTCGCTCTTGCGAGCGATCCGGCGGACGGCGAGCTTGGGGCGGGATTTCGTAGAAGTTTCCGTCCCTTCGCCGGCATGATCCGGATCAGGTTCAAAGGGTTTTTCTCAGCCCAAAACCGGGCACCCCTCGGAACCCCCGTAATCTAGGCCGTTAAGGGGAAGTGTCAATCAATCCGCCCCCGCGAAAGCGGGGGAGGGGGCATAGGCGGCCGCCGGCCGCCGTTCAACTCAAGATACGCCGACGCGAAGCGTCGGCTGTGGCGTAGCGCGGTGGAGGGGGCGTCGGCCTCAACGATTCTGCGAAGAGGAAAATGAAACGTCGCCTCAGACGCCCCCTCCACCATGCTTCGCATGGTCCCCCTCCCCCGCTTTCGCGTGGCAGGAAAGTTGGCGCTCAATAACTCTTCAACAGCCGTTGCAGGTAATCGAGCTCTTCCTGCGGGCGGGTGAATTCGCCGAAGCGCTTGCGCAATTCTTCGAGGATGCGCCGCGCGCGCTGCACGTCGATGTCGCCCGGCACCTTGACCGAGGAGTCGTCGCTGTATTCGCGGCCGCGCAGCGGGCGGCCGAGCGGATCGGTGTCGTTGTCGCCGCGCGCCTCGCCGAAGCGGCCGCGGCCCTGGCCTTTGCCCTGCCCCATCTGCTGCTGCATCGATTGCGCCAGCGACTGGGCGCCCTTGCGCAAGGCATCGAGCGCGCGGCCCTGCGAGTCCACCGCGCTGTCGGCGTTGCCCTGGCCGAGCTCGCCTTCGGCCTGGCCCATGGCGTCGCCGGCGCGGCCGAGCTGATCGAGCTGCTCGCCGCCTTGATTGCCGTTCTGGCCTTGCCCCGGCGCCTGCTGGCCGTCCTGGCCTTGCTGGCTCTGGCCCATCCCGCGGTTCTTCAGATCGTCGAGCAACTGGTTGAGCCGGTCGCGCAGCGCTTGCTGATTCTGCTGCAACTGGCCGAGCGAATCGCCGGGATGCTGGCTGGGCCCGGGCTTGCCCTGCTGGCCGCGCTGCGCGTCCTGCTGATCCTGATTTTGGTTCTGGTTTTGGTTTTGGCCCTGCTTGAAGGTGCGGTCGCGCAAATCCTGCTGCTGGCGGATCATGTCGCCGAGCTCGTCGAGCCCCGACTGCTCCGCGCTCTCGTCGCCGTTCATGTCCGGCGACGCCATCTGCAGGTTTTCCATCATCTGCTGAAGCTGCTGCAGCAACTCCTGCGCCGCGTTCTTGTCGCCGCTGCGCGCCAGGTTCTCCAGCCGATTGAGCATGTTCTGCAGGTCGCGCTGCGTCATCACCTGCGTATTGGGGTCGAGCGGCCGCGCCAGCTGCTGATTGTTCTTCAGTTGCTGCGCCAAAGCCTGCATGTAGCGCGCCATCGCTTCGCGCAGCTTGTCCATCAGCTGCTTGATCTCGTCGTCGCCGGCGCCGCGGGCGAGCGCCTGCTGCAGCGCGTTCTCGGCGTTGCGCAGCGCATCCTGCGCGTCGGACATGTTGCCGTCCTCGATGTCGACCGCCATCTGCCACAGCCGCGTCACCACATCGCGCAGCTCGTCGTCGCTCTTGGCGCGCACCAGCGACCAGAAAATCGAGCGCAGGCCGAGATAGACGCCGGCGTCGGGCGTGAATTTCTCCGGCGCGATGGCGAGCGCATCGAGCGCGGTGATGACTTGCGGCCGCGCATTGGCGTCCATCGCCAGATCGCGTCGCTCTTCGATCAGCGCCCGCGCCAATGGCTTGATGAAGACGCGCTGCGGCAGCTGGAACGTGACCGGATCGCTCTTGCCGACATTGCCGCCCTCGTCGTGGGCGACGAGCGTCATGGTCACCTCGGCCCCCGCCCAGGGATGATCGGTGAGATCCTTGATGGTCTGGCCGACGCCGCTCTTGGTGCGCGCCTGCGGCAGCACCAGCGGGAATTGCGGCGGGCCGTAAAGCGGACGCGGCTCTTCTTTCGGTTTCGCGCCGGGCGCAGGCGCCGCTGCGGCATCATCCTTGCGCGCGAAGGTCGCCTCGGCCGCCGTCACGCCGTAATCGTCTTCGAGCCGGTAAGACAGAAGGAGCGAGCCGCGATTTTGCGCTTGCGGATCCTTGGTCAGTTCGATGGTCGGCGGATTATCGGGGATGGCGTTGAAAGGCCAGGTCAGATCGTCGCCGGCGCCGCGCAGCGTTGCCGTGCCGGTGGCGGTAATCGCAAAGCGATGCTCCTCGGTGCCGG
Organism: Xanthobacteraceae bacterium; assembly: GCA_049285535.1. GTDB lineage: Bacteria > Pseudomonadota > Alphaproteobacteria > Rhizobiales > Xanthobacteraceae > BOG-931. The sequence goes on along the minus strand of JBAQAB010000539.1, from coordinate 665 downwards.
CCGGCGCCTGCGCCGCTTCCTTCGACGGCGTCACGCCGCCACTGCCGGAAATGTCGAGATTGACGTTGCCGGTCGAGCGCACGATCAGCGTCGAGTTGACCGGCACCGCGAAGGGGCCATCGCCCGGCGCCTGCGCCGCCGCCGTGTCGCCGGGATGAATGCCGGGCAGCACCAGCGGCGGCTTGCCGGTATAGGCCGGCGGCACCACCCAGGCGTCGACGCGGAAATTCGCCGGCAGCACCACGCCCTGCCAGTCGAACGCGGCGGCGACGCGCTTCCAGCGTTCGCCGCCGGCGGCAAAAAACGTGGCGATGCAGGCGAGCAGCACCAGCGCGCGAACCGCATAAGGATCGCGCCAGGCGACGCGCGGCGAAGGCGCGCCGGCTTTGAGCGCCCGCGCCGCCGCCAATGCGCGCTCGACGTGGGCGTTCCACAGCGCCAGCGAATAGGGATCTTTCGAAGTGACCGCGAGCTCGTCGGCGATCGCGGTCGCCGGGCGATGGGCGAGCCCGCTGCCGCGATCGAGCCGGGTCAGGCCCTCGCGCAGCGCCGGCATGCGCAGCAGTCCCAGCGGGATCAGCGCCGCGACGATGGCGACGACAAAACCGATCACGCCGACGGCGCGCGCGAGCGGCGGCAGCCATAGCCACAGCCCGAGCCAGGAC
>JBAQAB010000538.1:0-14714 GCA_049285535.1 Xanthobacteraceae bacterium | reverse complement strand
ATATCCATGCCGATGTGCGCGGCTCGGGCCGCTCCGAAGGCGCGTTCGAGTTCATGGGACTCAACGAGCAGCAGGACTATGTCGAGCTGATCGACTGGATCGTGAAGCAACCTTGGTGCAACGGCCGCGTCGGCGGCATCGGCCAGTCCTATTACGCGATGGCGCAGTGGCTGATGGCGACCTACAACCCTCCAGGCCTCGCCTGCATCGCGCCGTATGACGGTCTGGTCGACCAGTATCGCGGCTCGAATTACCACGGCGGCATCTACTGCTCGTATCGCTCGGTCTGGTACACCTCGCTGCGCGCCGACAACCAGCATCGTCTCGCCGGCCGGCACGGCCGGAAACCAATGAAATTCGACCTCGTCGGCGCCATCGTCGAGCATTCGCTTGACGACGAGTTCTGGCGCCAGCGCTCGCCCTATTGGCGGCTCGATCAGATCAAATGCCCGGTGCTGTCGATCGGGCATTGGGGCAAAATGGGGTTGCACCTGCGCGGCAACATCCTCGGCTACGAGGAGGTCAAGGCGCCGAAAAAGCTCGTCGTCACCGGCGCACGAAATACGTTCGAAGCGCACCGCATGTTCGACCAGATCGAATTCCACGAAAAGGAGCTGCTGCCGTTCTACGATCTGCATCTCAAGGGCGCCAATAACGGCTTCATGGACGCCGAACCGGTGCGGCTTTACGTCCGCGGCGCCAATTGCTGGCGCGCGCCGGAGCAATGGCCGCCGCAGCGCGCGACCGCCCTCATTTATTACCTCCGCAAAGGTCCCTCCGGCAGCGTCACCTCGCTCAACGACGGCGGACTGTCGACCGCGAAGCCGGCGCCGGACGAGGCGGCAACGAGCTACACCTATCCGGATTGGGAATGGGTCAACGGCGTCGCGGTCATCGGCCCCGACGGCAGGGTCGATCCGCCGCGGCGCGTGCTCACCTTTACCACCGCGCCGCTGGCGGAAGATCTCGAAGTGATCGGCCCCATCGTGCTGAAACTCTACGCATCATCGACTGCGATCGACACGCAATTCATCGTCAAGCTGACCGATCAGCATCCGCAAGACGCCGCGCCGCGCGCCAAAGGCGAGCAGCCGGGCTATACCCCGGTGTCGAAAGGCTGGTTGAAAGCTTCGCATCGCGAGAAGGACGCGATGCGCTCAACGCCACAGCGGCCGTTCTACACCCACACCAATCCGCAGCCGCTGACGCCGGGCGAGATTTACGCCTTCGACATCGAAGTGCTGCCGATCGCTTATCTTTTCAAGAAGGGCCACCGCATCCGCCTGGAACTCGCCAATGGCGATTCGCCGGCGACCGACGGCGTATTCTCACATCCCTATCATCCGTCGCTGATGGGGACGGACACTATCCATCACGACGCGACACACACGTCGGCGCTGGTCTTGCCGCTGATGGAAACCAAGTGATCGGACAAGGCGCGTCGAACGCGAATCACGCGGCGCGATCGAACTTTTGCTCAAACGAATCGTGTTCGAGTTTGGCCTGTCTTTTCTCAGGCGCCGTAAAGACGCAGCCACAAAATATCCACGCCACCATGGCGGCGAGAATGAACCAGAGCACGACATCGACAGCCATGCTGTCCTCCCATGGCCGCCCCCGGCATGACAATTCAATCACGCACCGGTCGGAACGGTTCATGGCTTAATGTCGCAGGCCCTCGACATTAATGTCGCAGGATAGATGGCGGGGGAATCAATCCGGGCGGCGAACAAGTCGCTACCGCGTCCGGCATACTCGGCCGCTGCCCTCTAGCGACCAAGCCAAGGACAAAAAAACCGCCGGACTGACCGGCGGCTTCGCTGATCAAAATCCAGCCAAACCAAAACCCTCGCGCGCCAGCAGAGCCGGCGCGCCTATCGGTGCGAACACCCGAAAAATACGATCGTCGTCGCTATGAAGCGCTGGCGCGCTTCAGGTCACTTCGGCATCGGCAAGACGAGCGCGTAACAGGCGGAAGACACCGATCCGTCGAGATTATAGCACGACACGCACTTGCAGCCGCTGCCACCGGCGCACGAGGCGATCATCTTGTGATTCAGCATGATCCGCGCGTGGTTGTTCACGGACGTTCCGACGGCGCAAGCCGGCCAAGCCGCGAAGGCCGACCCCGAAAAAGCAACGCCTGACAACGCGAGCGCGAGACCAACCGAGAGTCCGAAACGGCGCATAAGTCCCTCCACCTCTTGAAAGACACCCTAGGAAGCAGCCCCTGGGGGAACGCAGCAGTCTCACATACCGGAAAACGCCGCGCAAGATTGCAGCGTCACTATGCGCGCGATTTTTATAAGATGTTCGATGGTTTCAGTCGCACCGTGGCCGGTCGGTGCACGCGTCGCTGCAACTATGGCGGTAACGCGCTACGGCGGTGGGACGAGGTCGATCTCGTTGGCACGCCGGCGGCGTCAACCGCCCAAGGCGACGAATTTGTAGCCGTCGCCCCAGCGCCGCACGCGTCCGATCGAGGGCGCGGGGAAATGGCTCGCGCACATGATCGTTGGCTCCTCGCAAAAGCGGTCGAAGATCTTACGCCGCGTCACCCCGGCCTGCGCCGAATCATAGTCCGACATCATGCCGATGTCGGGATATTTGCCCTGCAGCGGCGAATGGATCATGTCGCCGGTGATCAGCGCGTCCTCACCGCTGCGGCCGACCAGCACCGAGAAATGATCGATGGTGTGGCCTGGCGACGGAATGAACCGCACCGCCTCGTTGAAGGCAAAATCGCTTTTGACCACCTGCTCGCGCTTGGCGGCGACGATCGGTAGCACCGAATCGGTAATCCAAGGCACACTTTGCGGATTCTCCTTCTCGCGAGCCGTCCAATGCGCGAGCTCGCGATCCGCCATGACGTATTTCGCCTTCGGGAAGGTCGGTACCCAGCGGCCGTTGTCGAGGCGGGTATTCCAGCCGACATGATCGCCGTGCAAATGCGTGCACATCACATAGTCGATGTCGTTCACGGTGAGGCCGATGCCGGCAAGGCCTTTCTCGAAACGGTTGCTGTTCATCATATTCCAGAACGGACGCGTCGGCCGGGGCTTATGATTGCCGACGCAGGCGTCGATCAAAATGTTGTGGCGCGGCGTCTTGATAACAAAGCTCTGGATGCAAAGCATGAGCATGTTGTTGGCATCGACGAATGCCGGTTGCAGCCACGCGCGGTTCTCCTCGAACAGCTCTTTGGTCAGCGAAGGGAAAAACCCAAACAGCTCGAAGAACCCGCCCTGCTGCTCGACGACCGGATGAATGGTGGCGTCCTTAAGCGTGATCGGCCAAGCTGCTGTAGTCGACATCGGAGCGCTTCCTCAGGCTGGTATTATTCTGATGAATGTGACTGGCGTCGCCCGGCAAGGCAAGCCCGCCCGGCCAGCCGCGTAGCAATCTGCGGGTTCGACTATGGCGCGACAAGGCCAAGCGAGCGGAGATAGCCGGCGTTGACGCGAACATTCTGGAATTTGGCGGCTTCGAGATAGGCATCGAGAATAGCTTGGGCCTGATCGGGCGGCGGCAACGACGGGTTCTCGGCACTGCCTGCCACCGCGATCAGATCCCAGCCGGGCGGTTTTTGAATCGTGGTCACGGCGAGGTTTGAGTCGAGGTTCTTATAGGGCCAGAAAATCCAGCCGAAGCCGAAACGCTCATTGAGTCGGCGGAATTTCTCATTCCAGCCGTCGTTGTACTCGCCGGTTTCGCCGATCAGCACCGGTACGTGCCAAAGATTGCTGAAATTCACGTAGCTTTGCAGCGCATCGCGCGTCGGGTTAGCCCAGAACTTGTGATAGGTGTAGACCGCATTGCGGTCGAACGGCTGGCCGAACACTGCGAAGTTCGTGTCCCACTGCGCGCCGCCGAGCAGCACGACATGATTCGGGTCGACGCTGCGAATGGCCGTCACGATGTCGCGGTAGAGCGGCTCGAGCCGCGGATTGAGGTAGCCGACGTCGCTGTAGGGCGAGATCGGCTCATTCATAAGGTCGTAGCCGAGCACGGCGGTTTGGTCGCGATAACGCGCGGCGAGCTTCTGCCATAGCGCGATGGTGAGTTCTCGGTAGCGCGGCACATAGAAGGTCAGTGGAAAACCGGGGCCGTCGTCGTGGTTGACCCCGGTCTGCCCGCCGGGCGCGGCGTGCAGATCGTTGATCGCGTGCAGATCGGCATCGCGGCACCACCCGATGAGCCGGTCGAGCAGCGCCCAGCCTGGACCGTCGAAGCGGTCATCGCCGGCCTGCGCACCGGGTTCGACAAACAGCCGCCAGTTCAGCGGCACGCGCACGGTGTTGAAGCCCGCCGCTTTGAGAAAATCGATATCGTCCTTGCCGACATAAACATCGCGAAACTGTGTCCAGAACCGATCCGCCGCCGCCGGACCAACTAACTTCTCGATCACCGCCGCGATCTCAGTCGGGCTCAAAGCCCGCTTGAACTTGAACATATAGCCTTCGGGCACCAGCCAATTGCCGAGATTGATGCCTTTGACGGCAAAGTCGGCACCACGGCCGTCGACAAGCCGCGTGCCGTCGGCGTGGATGAAGCCGGCAGGCTCGGCCGCCGCCCGTCCGCTTCCCAGCGGCAGCACCGCCGCGACCGCCAGTGCGCAGAGCAGGCGCCAAACACGGCCGCGGTACAGTTGCGCTGCGTCGCGTGCACTCATGGCCCGCCCTTTCCGGCATCAAGTCGCGTCCGGTCGCTCGCTGCCAGATTTGTGCCAGGTCGCCCACTGTCGGCGACAGGGCAGGCCGCGAAAATCGGTGACGCGTTTTCGCGATCATGCTTTAAGGGGCCACGCGCCACCAATGGCGCGACGAGCACCGCCGGGCCCTGCTCCGAACAGCGAGATCGATTGTTCATGTACGGCATGCCGTTATCGCAGGCGCTCGTCTTTGTTTTCGCCGTCATCCTGATCATTGGTACGACACAGCGGCGGTATCTTCATCCGTTTGTCGCAATCGTCGTCGTCACGGCCGCATTCGGTTACGTCGCCGGATTTACAACCTCCGTTCTGACACAAAATTTCGGCGGCGGCTTTGCCGCGATGATGTATTCGCCGGGTCTGGTGATCGTCGCCGCCGGATTCATTTCCGGTCTCGCCGAAACCACGCGGGCGTCCGACCGGCTGGCGGCAAAGCTGGTCGAATGGCAAAAGCGCTGGCCGTGGCTTTCGTCCGACAAGATCGCAGCCTGTCTCGGCCTGGTCGCAGGCATTGGCGCCGTGCCGGCGTCCGCGTTCGCGCTCCTCACGCCGCTGCTGCGGCCCATCGCCGGTGAGTCGGCAAAAAGGCACGAAAGCGGCACGATCTCGCTGGCGCTGGCGATTTCGGCGAGCCATGGCCTCGTCTGGCTGACCCCGGTACCGATCGCCGCCGCGGCCATTCTTGGCGCAGAGTGGCAGCGCGTTGCTCTGTTCGGTTTCCCGCTGGCAGTGCTGCTGACCGGCTTTGGCGCGGTCTTCGCGCGGCGGCAATCGATGATCGGCGCCGCGGACCAATCATCGCCGCCGCCTCCGGCAAGCGCGCCCGAGGTTCGGCCCAGCGGGTCTCCGCTCGTCCTCATCTTGGCGATCACGGTGCCGCTACTGCTGCTGATGGTGCAATCGTTGGGTGACATTCCAAGCGAGCCGCTTGGCGGCGGACCAACCCGCGAATTGATCCTGGGCATCGGCCGGCCGCTCATTCTCTTCCTGCTCGGCGTCGGCATTATGGTCGCCGGCAATCCGCGCATCGGCTTCCGGTGCCTTGGCGATTCCGCTTGGACGACGGACGTCTTCGGCAAAGTCGCCAACATCCTTCTCATCGTTTGCGCCGCCGGCGGCTTACAGCGGATCTGCCAGGAAACCGGGATGGCGGAAATGTTCGGCGAGCGCCTGCTGAGCTGGCATGCCGCGACGCTGGGCGGCGTCCTTGTCGCCTTTCTCACCGCCGCGGCGATCAAGTCCTTGCAGGGTTCGTCGCTGGTCGCCGCCATCACCGCGGCGGGAATGGTACAGCCGCTGCTGCTGCCGCTCGGCTTGGACGATCCGACCGGCAAAGCGCTTGCCGCGCTTGCGGTCGGCGCCGGCGCCATGACCGTCTGCCACGTCAACGATGAGTTCTTCTGGCTGGTCGCGAATCGGGCCAGACTGCGGCCGCTGCGCGCGTTCGCCACGATCGGTCTTGGAACGCTGCTACAGGGCCTGATCGCCGCGGCCGCGCTATGCCTTCTGGCGCTGCTTTTTTCCCACGCCTGAACGGAACCGGCTCGTTCCGCCGTCCAATCTCTGGTACCTAAATTGCATATTATTCGGCGAAATCGTTCCGGCCACCGTCCTGGGCAGCAATGATCTCTGGAAAATCTCCGCCACCCAACCCCGAAACGCCCAGCCCTTCCCGCCGGGAAATGATCAAATGGGCGGGCGCCGGTGCGCTCGCGGCAAGCCCGGCGGTGCCCGCGAGCGCAAAGCCGATCCCGCAGGCAGCGGGCGAACAGCCGAGCTCACGGCTCAGCAAGCTTCCACCGGATTTTCTCTGGGGCGCCGCCACATCGGCCTATCAGATCGAAGGCGCGTGGAACGAAGACGGCAAAGGCGAGTCGATCTGGGACCGCTTCGCGCACACGGACGGCAAGATTCGAAACGGCGATACCGGCGACATCGCGCTCGACCACTACCATCGCTTCAAGGACGACGTGCAGCAGATCAAGGCGCTGGGCGCGCGGACCTACCGCTTTTCGATCTCCTGGCCGCGCATTTTTCCGCACGGCACCGGCGAGGCCAATTCTAAAGGCCTGGATTTCTACGATCGGCTGGTGGACGAGCTGCTCGACAATCACATCGAGCCGTTCGCGACGCTCTATCACTGGGACCTGCCGCAAGCCTTGCAGGACAGCGGCGGCTGGGAGTCTCGCGACACAGCAGTCGCCTTTGCCGATTATGCCGGCCTGGTCGGCGCCAAGCTCAGCGACCGGGTTGGACATTTCTTCACCGTCAACGAACTGCGCACATTCGTCGAATTGGGCCATGGCAGGGGCGACTTCGCGCCAGGCCTGAAGCTGCCGCCTGCGCGCCTCAATCAAGTCCGCCACCATGCGGTGCTCGGCCACGGACTTGCCGTCCAAGCGCTGCGAGCCGCCGCAAAGCCGACGACCAAGATCGGCCTCGCCGACAACATCCTGGCGGTCGTGCCGGTGATCGAAACGCCGCCGCATATTGCCGCCGCCGAGCGCGCGGCGCGCGAGCTCAATGCCGGCTATCTTACGGTCATTCTCGAAGGCCGCTACACCGACGCTTTCCTGGCGGCCACCGGCGCCGACGCCCCGCAATTTACTGACGCGGATTTACGAGCGATCGCAAGCCCGCTCGATTTCGTCGGCATCAATGTTTACACGCCGACTTATGTGCGCGCCGCCGGCAGCTCATCCGGCTACGAGGTGTTACCGTTTTCCCCATCGCACCCGCGGATGGCGTCGTCCTGGCAGTTCTTCGGCCCGGAAGCGCTGTATTGGGCACCACGCCATCTGCAGAAAATCTGGAACGTCAAGGAGATTTACATCAGCGAAAACGGCTGCGGCACCGCCGACGCGCCGGCCGCCGACGGCGCCGTCTATGACAGCGACCGCATCATGTTCTTACGCAACTACCTCGCCATGCTGGAACGCGCGATCGCCGATGGCGCGCCGGTGCGCGGCTACTTTCACTGGAGCGCGTTCGACAATTTCGAATGGTCGTCCGGCTATGCCACGCGCTTCGGCTTGATCCATGTCGACTATACGACGCAAAAGCGCACGCCGAAGCTGTCGGCTGCGTATTTTGCCGAGGTCGTGCGGCGTAACGCCTCGGCCTGAGCAAGCGCTATTCGGCGGCGATGAGTCTGTTTTCGAGGAGCGCGGAGTTCTGTCTCGCGACGAAGTTTTCTTCGAGTTCGGCGAGGATCACGTAATTCTCGGCGAGCAACCGGTAGCAATCGCCGAACTTGTGCGAAACGCTGTCCTTGGCCGCCTGTTGGCATTTGGCCGCGTGGCGCCGCAACTCGCGCGCTCTCGCCAAATGATCCAGCATCGAACGCTTACCCACCGACAAACTACTGACCATTGTGTACTGACCACTCACCGACCCATTCCACTCGCGACATTGCGCGGCTGGAGGCGGAGCGTCAAAGCGGCAATGTTCCGGGGTGTGGAAAACTTCGCGGGAGAGCTGCGATCTTGGCCGCCAATGGGCCGCGCTTTACTTCTTCTCCGCCGGATCGCGATGAATCGGATCGATCCACAGCACCGTTTCCGGTTTCTCCGCCGGCTCGATGTCGAGGTTGATCGCTATGGCTTCGCCGTCGCTGCGCACCAGCACGCATTCCAGGATCTGGTCCGGGCTGGCATTGATCTCCTGGTGCGGCACGTAGGGCGGGATGAAGATGAAATCGCCGGGACCCGCTTCGGCGGTGAATTGCAGGTGCTCGCCCCAGCGCATGCGCGCTTTGCCGTGCACCACGTAGATGATGCTTTCGAGATGACCGTGATGGTGCGCCCCGGTCTTGGCATCCGGCTTGATGGTCGCCGTGCCAGCCCACAATTTCTGCGCCCCGACGCGGGCGAAGTTGATCGCCGCCTTGCGGTCCATGCCCGGCGTCGACGGCACGTTGGGATCGAGCTGATTGCCGGGAATGACGCGCACGCCATCGTGCTTCCAGCGGTCGGCTTCGGTATGATCGTGCTCGTGAATTTCGGTCATGGCTTCTGATACCACAGATGCCCGAAGCTTCGCATCAGGCTCGATCGTCAAACGATTTTCCGGACGCCGATTGCCGCTCGGAGCGTTGCGATCGATCCATAAGGCGCGCCGTCATCACCTCGTCAGCCGCCGGAGATCCGTGACCGGGTTCGGCTCCATCGCGCCACCGATCCGGGCTCCGTAGCAGCAGAGCGGTTGCCGCAGTAGCGTCCAGCGGGCGACTATAGAGATAGCCCTGCGCCTACAGAGATAGCCCCGCGCCTACGCTGTTGCAGGCAACCTCAAAAATCGGCGGCCATCAGATCGTAAGATCCTTGGCGACGGCGATCGTAGACCTTGGCCGCGGTCGCATAGATCAGCTTGCGGTTCGAATCGAACGCGCCGAGAAGCCCGACTTCATCGAGCTGCAGCTTCGGCTCAATTTTCTTCAACGCATCGGCATCGACGAAAAACGACGCCTCAATAGCGCTATCGTTGCCCCAAAACCGCACGGCACGCCGCGTTGCATCGTAAAAGCGACTTTGATTGGGAAAACTAAGCGTCATGATGATTGCAAACGACGAGCCTAGAGCCCCGCGGTCATTGCATTATGCCGCCGGGCCGCGGAGCAAGGGATAGTCGGCGCTCTCGTACAGGCGACGAATCTCGCCGCCATTGTACCTCTCTTCCTCGACTTCCAGATAGGCTCCGAGAAGAAACTCAGGTCCAAGCTCTTCGATCGCGAAGCGGATGGCGTCCGCCGCGTGGCCAAACCGCTTATACGCAATCGCTTGCCGCTTGGATTTTCCGTAACGACTGGGGAACAGTTCGGCTCCGGCGTTATAATCGAATCCGGCCGTAGCCTGTTCGACAATGGTTCGATGGGCTGTCATTTGTTTGGCCATTAACTCTCTCATTCCCCGTTGCCCCCAGGCTGCGAGTTATTGGTATATATGCTTGAAATGCGAAAAAGTTAGCCGTGCCGGGACAAGTATTATTCAGTTTGCAGGACGCATTGGCGCGCTGCCCGACGCGCTGCTAACCGCCCAAACTGTCCGGTTCCACGATCGCCCGCGCTTTGATCGCAGCGCAGGTACGAGGATGCGCATCATGCAGGAAGACGGCGAGCCGCGGCCGCATTCGCTCCCCATGAGAGCTTACGGTCTGCTCGAACAGAGCGCGTTGAACGCTGTGCGGCAGACGATCCCAACTTCTGACAACGGCCTCGCCCAACGCGAGAGAAATCTGTGCCGAAGTCTCCTGAGCGATCGGATTCATGTCACATCCCTCAGCTGAAACCATGACAACCAACGCCGCCCGATCCACCGCGGTTCCCAAATCCGCAAAACCGGCAACAATTTGCCTCAAGTCGGCGCGGAATGATTTCTTGACAATTCAACTGATCGGTCCAGAATTTCACTGCACCCTTTCCGACACGGAGGTTTCAATGCTTCCACCGGGTCAAGGAGCCGCGATGACTGTTGCGTGACCGGTTCGGGTCGCAACATAGCGGCAAATACACGAACGGTTCGCCGGGCGCGACTTTCGCGGGTCGCATCAGTCAGGCAAGACCCCAATTCAGTCGCCCCGGCGTGCATCTTTTTTTCGTCGATGATTCCTCGCACGAATCATGTCTTGTGCCGACGCGGATTCTCGCCTCGCGTGTTGCACAACGAAACCCCCGGCAAAAGCACCTACGCCTATAGCTTGAAACCGACGGCGCGCCGTCACCTCGCGCTCACAAGCCGGTATTGGCATTGCGCAATCGCCGCGCCATTGTCCGCATCATGTTCAAGGCAAAATGCGGCGTGTTGCTGATGAGGAACAAAAATTGCTTCTCGGCAATCGGCACGACCTTCACGTCCGTCGCGGCCACGGCCGAGGCGCTGCGCGGCGCCGCGTCGATCAGCGCCATCTCGCCGAAAATGCCGTATTGGCAGACCGTCTCTAGCAGACGATTGCCGAGGCGTATCTCGACTTCGCCGCTCTGAACGATGAATAATTCCCGCGCGTCATCCCCCTGTATGAAGATGACCTCGCCGGCCTTGAATTCGCGCGCAGGCGAGCCCGCGCCCGCCAAAATCCTGAAATCGACCGGTGTATCCGCCATTTCATCGCCCGCCAGCCTCGGCGACAGCCTGCTTATTCGCCGTTCTCTTCTTCGCCGCCCTCTTCGGTCAGCCGCTCCACCGACGCCACCTTCTCGCCCTCGGCGGTCGAGAACACGATGACGCCCTGCGTCGAGCGGCCGGCGATGCGGATACCGTCGACCGGGCAGCGGATGAGCTGGCCGCCGTCCGTGACCAGCATGATCTGATCGCTTTCCTCGATCGGAAATGACGCGACCAGCCGGCCGTTCTTCTCGGTAATCGCCATGGCGACGATGCCTTTGCCGCCGCGGCCGGTGGTGCGGTACTCGTAGGACGACGTGCGCTTGCCGAAGCCTTTTTCGGAAATCGTCAGCACGAATTGCTCGGCGGCCGACAATTCCACATAGCGGGTCTGCCCCAGTTCGATCGCGCCCGCAGCCTCCTCGCCGTCGCCATTGCCACCGTTCTCTTCCGCCTCGCCGTTCGTCCCGCGACGCACCGCGTTGGCGCGTTTAAGATAAGCCGCGCGCTCTTCGGCGCTCACCTCGACGTGGCGGAGGATCGACAGCGAGATCAGCTTGTCGCCGTCGGCGAGCGCGATGCCGCGCACGCCCATCGACGTGCGGCCCTGGAACACCCGCACGTCGGTGACGGCGAAACGGATGCACTGCCCGGCCGCCGAAGTCAGAAGCACATCGTCGTCTTCCTTGCAGATCTGCACGTCGACGATGGCGTCGCCGTCGTCGAGCTTCATGGCGATGATGCCGGAGCGGCGCACGTCGGCAAAATCCGACAGCTTGTTGCGCCGCACCGTTCCGCGGGTAGTGGCGAACATCACGTCGAGCTTGTCCCAGGTCTTCTCGTCCTCGGGCAGCGGCATGATGGTAGTGATGTTCTCGCCTTGCTCCAGCGGCAGGATGTTGATCAGCGCCTTGCCGCGCGCCTGCGGCGCGGCCAGCGGCAGCCGCCAGACTTTTTCCTTGTAGACCTGGCCGCGCGACGAGAAGAACAGCACCGGCGTGTGCGTCGAGGCGACAAACAGCCGGGTGACGAAATCCTCCTCGCGAGTCTGCATGCCGGCGCGGCCCTTGCCGCCGCGCTTTTGCGCGCGATAGGTCGACAGCGGCACGCGCTTGACGTAGCCGGCATGCGAGACGGTCACGACCATGTCCTCGCGCTGGATCAGGTCCTCATCTTCCATCTCGCCTTCTTGGTCGATGATCACGGTGCGGCGCGGGGTGGCGAATTCTTTCTTGATGGCGGCGAGTTCGTTCTTGAAGATCGTTTGGATGCGCGCGCGCGAGCGCAAGATATCGAGATAATCGGCGATCTCGTCGGCGAGCTTGTCGAGTTCGGCCTTGATCTCGTCGCGCCCCAGCGCGGTCAGCCGCTGCAGGCGCAAATCGAGGATAGCCTTGGCCTGCTCGGCCGAAAGCCGCGTGGTGCCCTCGGGCGACATGCTGTGCCGCGGGTCGTCGATCAGCGTGACCATGGTTTCGACGGCGCGCGCCGGCCAGTCGCGGTTCATCAATTGCTCGCGCGCCTCGTTGGCGTCCTTGGAGCCGCGGATCAATTTGATGACTTCGTCGATATTGGCCACCGTGATCGCGAGTCCGACCAGCACGTGGGCGCGATCGCGCGCCTTGCTGAGCAAGTGCTTGGTCCGCCGATAGATCACCTGCTCGCGGAACGCGATGAAGGACATCAGCAGGTCCTTCAGGTTCATCACCAGCGGCCGGCCGCCCTCGAGCGCCACCATGTTGGCGCCGAACGAGGATTGCAGCGCGGTGAAACGGTAAAGCTGGTTGAGCACGACGTCCGGCACCGCGTCGCGCCGCATTTCGATCACGACGCGAAAGCCGTCGCGGTCGGATTCATCGCGCAGCGCGGAAATCCCCTCGAGCTTTTTGTCGCGCACCAATTCGCCGATGCGCTCGACGAGGTGCGCCTTGTTCACCTGGTAGGGAATTTCGGAAATCACGATCGCTTCGCGCTCGCCGCGCAGCGTCTCGAACTCCACCTTGCCGCGCATGACAATGGAGCCGCGGCCGAGATGATAAGCGGCGCGGATGCCTTGGCGGCCAAGAATGATGCCGCCGGTCGGAAAATCCGGCCCCGGCACGATGGCGATCAAATCCTCGATCGAGAGCGCCGGATCGTCGATCAGCGCGACGCAGGCGTCGATCACCTCGCCGAGATTGTGCGGCGGGATATTGGTCGCCATGCCGACCGCGATGCCGCCGGCGCCGTTGACCAACAGATTGGGAAAGCGCGCGGGCAGCACCGCCGGCTCGCGCTCGGTATTGTCATAATTGGCCTGGAAATCGACGGTCTCGTTGTCGAGGTCGTCGAGCAGCGCCATCGAAGCCCTGGTGAGCTTTGCTTCGGTGTAACGATAGGCCGCCGGCGGATCGCCATCGACGGAGCCGAAATTGCCCTGCCCGTCGATCAGCGGCAGGCGCATGGAAAAATCCTGCACCATGCGCACCAGCGCATCGTAGATCGACTGGTCGCCGTGCGGATGATATTTGCCGATCACGTCGCCGACGACGCGCGCCGACTTCACGTATTTCTTGTCGGGCGTGTAACCGTTCTCGTGCATCGAGTAGAGGATGCGCCGGTGCACCGGCTTGAGCCCGTCGCGCGCGTCAGGCAACGCACGCGCCACGATCACGCTCATGGCGTAATCGAGGTAGCTTTTCTTCATCTCCTCGGTAATCGATACCGGGCGAATATCGGACGGCCCGCTGTCGCTCGGCGGGGGATTATCCTGGTCTGACACTTATGAATCCTGCACGAATCGCGTGGAATTTTTATAGCCGATCGGACCCTTGAGGGCCACCTTTATCAGCATTTGAAAGATGGTATTTTTCGATTTATTTTCAAGGCCTTATTGCGACAATCCGAGCCGGTTTGGATGCCCCGGCAAAGCCACCGCGGCAACCGCACTTAAGGATGCTGGTGCGGTCACATCCAGCCCCTATGATGCGTATGAAAAACGCGAACGAAGGAGACGCCTCTATGGTTCAACTTGCCGACGGCGATATCAGGACCCGCGAGGTGCTTGGCTGGAAAGGCGTGCACGTGCTCCATTTCATGGGCTCATCGTGTTCGCAAAAACTGCGCATCTTCCTCAACCTTAAGGGCATTCCCTGGCAGTCGCACCCGATCGATCTGCCGGGTCATGAGAACTTCCAGCCCTGGTTTCTCGGCATCAATCCGCGCGGCCTGGTGCCGGTTTTGGTCGATGACGGCGCCGTCCACATCGAGAGCAACGACATCGTTCAATATCTGGAGCAGAAATTTCCAACGCCAAAACTCATTCCGGGGGGCCATGAGAACGAGGTCGCCGCGCTGCTCAGGCACGAAGACGATCTGCACCTCGATTTGCGCACGTTGAGCTTCCGCTTCGTGTTCGCGCCGCCTGGACCGCCGAAGCCCGCGGCGGCGCTGGAAAGCTACCAAGTCAACGGCACGGGCACGGTGCAGGGTCTTAAGGATCGCGAAAAGGATGTTCAGATCGAATTCTGGCAACGCGCGGCCAAGGAGGGCTTTACCGACGAACGGTCGCGTGCTTCCGCGCAAAAATTCCGCGCCGAATTCGACGCGCTCGATAGGAAATTGGCCCAGCACCCCTATCTGATGGGCAACGAACTAAGCGTGCTCGACATCGCTTGGTTCATCTACGAGCACCGGCTGTCGCTCGCCGGCTATCCGTTCGCGCGGCTGCATCCGCACGTCCATGCCTGGGCCGAGACGCTGCGCGCCCGGCCAGAATTCGCCAAGGAGATCGGCCAGCTTCGCCACTCGCCGGAGCAACTCGACGCCATCCATCGCGCGCAGGCGGGCAAGACGCTGGAAGCGGTCGCGGGGTTCTGACCGCGGCGTTGACTGTGAGACTTCATGTTTGCTGAGTATGCTATCTC
>JBAQAB010000537.1:0-17535 GCA_049285535.1 Xanthobacteraceae bacterium | reverse complement strand
CTGCAATGCTGCCTGTCAGCGGCCCATAAATTGATCGAGTCACGGACGCGCTCGACGATCGCGTCGGCACCCAGACGCTTCTCTATGAAATCGAACGCGCCGCTGCGGATCGCTTCGACAACGCTGGGAATGTCGCCCCGGCGGGAAAGAATGAGAACTGGCGCTGGGTAGTGTTGGGCGGCCATATCGACGAGTATGTTAAGCCCCGACCGGCCCGGCATGAATATATCGAGTAGGACACAAGTGGGTATCCGTACGCGGGCAGCGCGGACGAAAAGCGTTGCGTCGGTGAAGATCGTCGTCAGATATCCGGCGCCATTGAACGCGGCGGAGAGTGCGGAGCAAATGTCCAGATCGTCGTCGACGATAAAGATCTCACCACGAGGGTTTTTCACGGTGCTGTGCATTGTCGCGGGGCTGGCATCCGACATGCTTGAAATAAATCCTTGCAACCGCCGACCACCGAAGTATCGAGCTCAACGCTCAAATACCTACAACGCCTTCGGACGTCGCGCTGTTAAATGTAGGACAGCAACGGCGTGTTATTTGATGTTCGGTTCGGAGCGAGAAAGTTTGTTATGGAACTTGACGCGGTTAAGAATCCGTAACCGCGGTCTCGCTCCAGCATCAATGCCCGGGATGCTCCGGACTGTCGGCCACGCCAATCTGTTGATCCTGTAGGACTACGTTCAGCAGAGTGCTACACACGATAATGCGACCGATATAATCAATATTGTAGTCAATGTATCCGAGCTTCCGAAACTTGTTCATAAAGAGATTGACGCGGGATCGCGTGGTACCCACCATCAGCGCCAGGGCTTGATGGTCGGTGTTGTTGATCACCGTCTCGACACGGCCTTCCTTTCCATAATTCGCCAGCAAGAGGAGAACGCGCGCTAGGCGTTTTTCGCTGGAGTTGAACATGTGATCGACCAAATCGTCCGTCAAACGAACGGTTCGGTTCAAAACGTACATAACGAAGAATTCGGCAAACGGCTGATCGTCACGGATGGCGCGAACGACCGCGGGTTTTTCCAGACGGGAGACGACACATTCCGTGATGGTCTTGACGGAAGTCATGCGCAGTGGCTGCCCGATCAGGCAGCCTTCGCCGCAGAAGTCACCCGCTTCAACGACGGCAAGCACTGCTTCTCTGCGGTCGGGAGCAATAACTTTGATTTGGGCTTGGCCTTTTTGGAAATAGAAGATCCAGTCGGCAGCATCGCCCTGTGAGTAAATGGTATGCTTTGCTTCATATCGGATCTGGGTCACGCCGCCGTACTTGGCTACGAATTCGACGGGATCGAATGAGACTCTCATTGTGGGCTCCGAGCGACGAAGCGTATCGAATGAGACGCTCATTGTGGGCTCCGGGGACGAAGCGATTCGACAATGTTTAAATTCGGCGCGTTGGAGGTACTGCGCTGTTAAAACTTGGACAGCATCGCCGATATTTTAGGGCATGTCGTGATTGACCAAAGTTCCAAGTTGGAATCGCGTGGTCCACGCGGGCGATTGCCTACAGATGATGTAGTTCGCCGTTCGTAATTCAGTGCGGCGGTTCTTCCGGCCCACCGGAATTGGCAACGGATTGATCTTGGAGGACTACGCGCAACAGCGAACTATTGACGTGAAGTTTCCCATTATATTCGATCAGACCGAGCCTGCGAAACTTGTTCATGAAAAAATTGACCCGAGTCCGCGTCGCTCCGATCATTTGTGCGAGCGTCTCCTGATCGATCTTTCCGATCACGGTTTCAGTGCGGTCTTCCTTTCCGTAATGCGCCAGCAATAGGAGTATGCGCGCCAGGCGCTTTTCGCTCGAATTGAAAAGCTGATCGATCAGTGTGTCGGTCAAACGAGCCGTCCGTTTCAGGACATAACTGAGGAGGTATTCAGAAAAGCCGGGATCATCATGGATCGCGCGTAGGACGACCGCCTTCTCCAGCCGCGCTACCACGCACTCGGTGAGGGTCGTTGCGGTCGACATGCGCCGCGGTTCGCCAACCAAACATCCCTCGCCGCAGAAATCGCCCGCCTCGGCAATTGCAATGACAGCTTCCTTGCCCTGCATCGATACGACTGTGAGCTGGATCTGGCCTTGCTGGAGGTAATACATACAATCAGCCGTGGTCCCCTGCGCAAAAACAGTCTGCTTTTCGTCGATATGGGACGAAACTACGACGCCGTATTTTTGGATATGCGGCAGGGGGTCGAAGGCGGGTATTTCCGGAGGCGGCATCGTCTCTCCCTGAGGTAAGCTATTCTATTCTGTCGCTTCCTCCACGCGCATGGCGTGACGAGCGGTCTTGGTTCTGGCTATCAGGTACCCTAAGCCGGTGCTTTCCATACAACTTCAAATTCAGTGTAAGTGTATCTAGCTATCTTGGATTAGCCCTGTCACAATGTTGTAATCCCTACTTAATTCTGTGAAATCGGCTACGGCGGAACTTTTACTCGGCCCTGCGGGATGAAGGTAGGGACCGGCGTCCTCAGGCGACCGTCGAGACCACGTGCCGACGCTCTGGCCGGAGAATCCAGATGCAGCGGCTGTTCTCAACTGACGACGTGCGGCCACGCGAACGGTTCGACTATTGGCATCAGGTCGCGTGTCGCCACATTCTCAATCATGATTCCCGGCCCGAGAACCAATCGACGTTCCATGCGTCGATTCAAACCGGCGTTTTGGCCGACATCGGCGTGGTCGTGTTTGAGAATGCGGCCATGCATTGCTGGCGCACGCCGCGCCAGATCGCGCAGACGCCCGCCGATATGCTCTTGCTGTGCCGGCAACTCACTGGAACGCTCGGGCTGGAGCAGGACGGTCGCGAAATCGTCCTGAGCGTCGGCGATGTTACGCTGATCGACCCCCAACTGGCCTATGGCGCGAAGTTTTCCGCAGAATCGAGCCTGCTCCTGCTCAAGATCCCGCCGCGGCTGCTGGAGGCCAGGCTCGGCAGTACGCGGCAGATGGTGTTCCGCTCGATTACCCGATCAGACGCAGCGGGCGGTTGACGTCGTCCTTTTTGGCCATGCTGCCGGATTACGTCGGCCGGCTGCAGGGGGCCGCTGAGCAAATCGTCAGGGATCAGGTCCTCGATCTGCTTGCGGTATCGCTGGCCACGGCTATTGGGGCAGAGAGACCGAGGATTTCATCTGCGCACTCCCTTGCGCTGACGACCGTCCGCGCCGCGATCGAAGCGCGGCTGACCGATGCGGCTCTAGACCCCGCCGGCATAGCGGCTGCTGCGGGCATCAGCGTGCGTTACGCCAACACGGTGCTGGCGCATGAGGGCACCTCGATCGCGCGGCTCATTCTGGCAACCCGGCTGTCGCGCTGCCGCAAAGCGTTGGAAGATCCGTTGCAGGCGCATCGCACATTGAGCGAAATTGCGACTGGCTGGGGGTTTTCCGACATGACCCACTTCGGCCGGAGATTCAAGAGGGCCTATGGCGTGCTGCCGAGCGAGTATCGCGCCCTGATAAAGAAAGCGCGGCAAACGACAAATTTACCGACGCTGTCTACCAGGCTATGAGTGCGTATCCGACTGGCGGCCCAGCCGCCCCACTTCACGTTGAAAACAGTACGAAATCAGCCCTAATCGGAAATGAGTGAAGTGACCGAGGAATCTAAAAAATCACAGCAAAGTCGGTCCCGCCGATTTTCAGTCGCCCCGATGATGGAATGGACCGACCGGCATTGCCGATTCTTCCATCGCCTGCTGACGCGCCGTGCGCTGCTCTATACCGAAATGCTCACCACCGGCGCGGTGCTGCATGGCGATCGGGCGCGGCTTCTTCGTTACGATGCGGCCGAGCATCCGGTGGCGCTGCAGCTCGGCGGCTCGGACCCGCGCGCGCTGGCTAAGTGCGCACGCATCGGCGCCGATCTGGGCTTTGACGAGATCAACCTCAATGCCGGCTGCCCGTCCGATCGCGTGCAGGATGGCCGCTTCGGCGCCTGCCTGATGGCGGAGCCGGATTTGGTCGGTGATTGCGTCGCGGCGATGAAAGCGGCCGTGGCGATTCCAATTACGGTCAAATGCCGTATCGGCATAGACGAGCAGGATCCGGAGCCGGCGCTTGAGAATTTTGCCCAAGCGGTCGTGCACGCGGGAACCGACGCGCTGATCGTGCATGCGCGCAAAGCCTGGCTCAACGGCCTATCGCCGAAGGAAAACCGCGAGATTCCGCCGCTCGATTACGAGCGGGTCTATCGGCTCAAGCGCGCGCGTCCGCGGCTTCCGGTGATCCTCAACGGCGGCATCGGCAGCGTCGAAGCGGCACTTGCGCATCTGCAACATGTCGATGGCGTGATGATGGGCCGCGCTGCCTATCAGGAGCCGTGGCGGCTCATTGCCGTCGATCCGCTGATCTTCGGCGAAGCCTCCCATTTCACCTCTGCGAAGACGGCCGCGGCGGCGCTGATGCCGCATATCGAGCGCGAATTGGCGCAGGGCACGCGGCTGCACAGCATCACACGGCATCTGCACGGTCTGTTCCGCGCTGTCCCCGGCGCGCGTGCATTCCGCCGGCATCTTGCCGGCGCCTCGGCCGCGCCTCATGCGGGGGCCGAATACCTCGCAGCGGCTCTCGCACTGGTCGCCGATCAGCCGCTGGACAGCGCCAGGGAATTGGCGCACATCGCCGCCTGACTTCCAATCAGAAAGAACCGAAGCAAATATGCTTTTCGGCGTTCCGTTGAGCGAGATCGCCTGGCTTGCGCTGGCCGTCGTCATCGGCGGCGTCGTCACCGGGATTCTCGCGGGCACCTTCGGCATCGGCGGCGGCGCCGTCATCGTGCCGGTGCTGTACGAGATTTTTCAGGTGCTCGGCGTTCCCGAGGCGGTACGCATGCAGCTTTGCGTCGGCACCTCGATCGCCATTATCTTGCCGACGACCGTACGCTCCTACTTGACGCACTGGCAGAAGGGCCTCGTCGTACCGCGCGTGATCCGGCTCTGGGCGCTGCCCGCCGTGATCGGCGTAGCCTGCGGCGCGGCGATCGCGGCGTTCGCGCCGCCTGCGGTGTTCAAGATCGCATTCATCGTGATCGCGACTTTCATCGCGGCTAAATTTCTGTTCGCCGGCGATCGCTGGAATCTCGGCACCGAGCTGCCGGGACCGGTGCCGATGACCGCTTACGGTTTCGGTATCGGCCTGGCCGGTTCGCTGATGGGTGTGAGCGGCGGTTCGCTGTCCAACATCGTGCTCACGCTCTACGGCAAGTCGATCCATCAGGCGGTCGCGACGTCGGCTGGGCTCGGCGTGCCGATCACCATCGTCGGCACGCTCGGCTACATCCTCGCCGGACTGCCGCACCAGGCGCTGCTGCCGCCGCTCTCGCTCGGCTTCGTATCGCTGATCGGGGTAACGGTGATGGCGCCGGTGTCGAGCCTCGCGGCACCCTATGGCGCGCAGCTCGCCCATCGTCTCTCGCGCCGGACGCTCGAGCTCGCGTTCTCGTGTTTTCTGCTGCTGGTATCGGCGCGGTTTCTGGTCAGCTTGTTTTGGAATGTTTAGCGCTCAGGGATAGCCCTGCAGCACCAGCCGGTCGCCGTTGACCTGCCAGCTCTGCAGCCGGTTGAGGAAGCTCATGCCGAGGAGGCTGGTCTTGAGCTGGCCGGGCTGCACCACCAGCGCATCGACCGCTTTTTCTTCCAGGCTGCCGATGGCAATGCGGTCGAGCGTCACCGGCGCGGCGCGGGTGCGGCCGTTGGCGGTATCGATGCTCACCGAATAGTCGAGCAGATCGAGCGGCAAGCCGGCGCTCCGGGCGTCGTCTTGGGTGAGCACCACCGAGCTTGCACCGGTGTCGAGCACCATGTGGACGCGCGCGCCGTTGATTTGGGCGGCAATGGCAAAATCCCCGGCGCCGGTGCGCGCCACCTCGACCATTCGCCCGTGCGAGATGACGTGGCCGGGAACGAGCTCGGCCACCGCTCGGTCGGCCACCTGGGTCAATTCGTAACGGTAGGAATAGCCGATCACCAAGAGGAGGCCGACCACGACCCATAACAGTGCTACGGTGACGGCTTGCGTAAAGCGCTCGCGAAACAGAGCAGCTACGGCCGCGGTGAGAAACACCAAGAGCGCAATCTTGTAGGCAAACGAGCCGAATTCGTCGGCGGACAATGGTCCAACCGTGCCGCGACCGTTTTGCGCGATAACGATCAGGATCGCGATCGCTATCCCGATCAAGAAAAACCACAAGAGGCGCCGGCGCACGTCAATTGTTCCTTAGGAATCGCGGGCACCATAGACGCGAAGCCGGCGAAGGGCGATAAAAAGCCTTATCCGCCCACGCCGAATAGCGCCCGCCTGGCGCGGCTCATCGAATCGTCGGGCGACGACGCGGACGAAGACATCTCGGCCTGCGGCGCAATCGGCGGCGCGTGCTCCGAAATCGGCCCCAGCGCCGACATGACGCGCTCAGGCGGGAAAGTGACGATAACCTCGGTGCCGATGCGCAGCTTCGATTTCAGCGTAAAGGTGCCGCCGTGCAAGTCGATGAGGTTCTTGGCGATCGGCAAGCCAAGGCCGGCGCCCTGTTCGGCCGATTTGATCGAGTTCGAGCCCTGGCCGAACGAGGCGAGCACGATCGGAATTTCTTCTTCCGGAATGCCCGGGCCGGTGTCCTTGACGCTCATGTACTGGCCGCCCGAGGCCGTCCAGCCGATCTTGAGCCAGATTTCGCCGCCTTGCGGCGTGAACTTGATCGCATTCGACAGCAGGTTCAGGCAGATCTGGCGGATCGCGCGCTCGTCGCCCCACAGCCGCGGCAGATCGGGCTCGAACATTTCATGGATGGTGATGCCGCGGTTGGTGGCGCGCAATTTCAACAGATGGTGGCAGTCCTCGACCACCCGATTGAGCGAGACCGCCTCCTCATTGAGCTCGTAACGGCCGGCCTCGATCCGCGACAAATCGAGGATTTCGTTGATGAGATTGAGCAGATGGACGCCCGAACTGTGGATGTCGGCGGCATAATCCTTGTAGATCGGGACGCCGTGCGGGCCGAAAATCTCTCCTTTCATCACTTCGGAGAAGCCGAGGATGGCGTTGAGCGGCGTGCGCAGCTCGTGACTCATCTGGGCGAGGAAGCGCGATTTCGCGATATTGGCAGTCTCGGCGCGCCGCCGCGCTTCGTCGGAGACCGACTTCGATTGTTCGAGCTCGCCGATCAGAGCGTCTTTTTCCGCGCGCGCTTCCAGCGTCGCCAGCGTCGTGGAGTAGAGCCGGTAGGCGAGCAGCGAGAAGTAGCCTTCCGCGGTCAATGCCATGATGGCGAGGATATAGTCGTGCAGCGTGCGCTTGACCGCGAAATCGAGCGCGATCGCGACGGTGACCGGCAAGGTCTGCGCGAACACCGCGATCGGCAGGCTTGATGCCAGCATGCTCGATATCGCCACGACCAACAGCATGACGAACAGCATGAAGGTGGCGGCTTGATCGTCCATGCCGATCGGATTGATCAGGATGAAGGTCCAGGCCATGCCGAAAAACAGATCAAGCAGGATGAAGCGCATGCGCCAGCGGCGCAGCTGCGGCGTCGACGGCGGCTCTTCGAGGAACTGACGGCAGGCGCGGATGACGACGAGATGGATGACGAGCGCGCCAGCGGTCCACACCGCGCAGACGATCGCCCCGGTCCACAGTCCCGACAGCGCGCCGATGGTAACGATGAGCACCAAGATGACCGGCGACGCCGATATGCGGTTCTGTGCGAACTGCCGAAGCAGTTCATAATCGAACACCGGCCGCGTCCCGCTGGTCGAGGTCAGCCGGTCGCGTGCCTCACGCACGTGTTGGGAGGCCAGCCTCCGCTTCGTTGAAGGAGCCGCGGCCGGCGACGCGAGTTCGTGTGTTTCACTGATTGTGTTGGGCATTGCGGACCGGGGACTGGCGCACTTTCGCCAAAACTGGCCCAAATTCCTTAAGACGAGGCTTAAGAAACCGGATTTGCCGCGCCGGCGGCAAGCATTCGTTTACGCCTGGGGCACGGTCCAGCCGATTTGGCAGGAGGTCGGCGTCGCGGGCTCGCGCCGCCGCGTGCTGGTGGAGCCGAACATGCCGCGTTAAGTTGCCCCAATAAGTCGATGAGCTGCAAAGGGATAGAGGGACGGGGAGCTGAGCGCAATGAAACTCTATGACGGCGGACGCGCCCCCAATCCGCGCCGGGTGCGCATTTTCCTGGCCGAGAAGGGAATTACAGTGCCGGCCGAGCAAGTCGATCTCGGCACGATGCAACAGCGCTCGGAAGCCTTCACTGCGATCAATCCGATGCAGAGGGTGCCGGCGCTGCTGCTCGACGACGGCGCCGTGATCGCAGAATCGATCGCCATTTGCCGCTATTTCGAAGCGCTCCATCCCGACCCACCGCTGTTCGGGCGCGGCGCGCTCGAGAGCGCGCTGGTCGAAATGTGGAACAGGCGGGCCGAGTTGCACTTGCTATTTCCCGTTGCCGCAGTCTTTCAGCATCAGCATCCGGCCATGAAGCAAATGGTCCAGCCGCAGGTGCCCGATTGGGGCGAAGCCAACAAGCCGCGCGTCAGCGCGTTTCTGCAATTTCTCGACGGTGAATTGAAAGAACGGCCCTTTGTGGCGGGAGCGAACTACACCGTTGCCGACATCACCGCTCTCGTAGCGGTCGACTTCATGCGGGTGTCGAAGCTTGTTGTGCCGGAGGAGCTCCACAACGTACGGCGCTGGCACCAAACGGTCTCGGGCCGTCCGAGTGCTGCCGCCTAGGACGGGCAGGGGCTAGAGACTGGCAGGGCTATTTCCGCACAGGCACATGAATCGTGCCGTAACCATCCGTGGCGTTTGCGATGTTGGGTTGGGTGCTGAGAAAGAACACGCCGATGACGCCGATGGCGGCATAGACCGCAGCGCAGGTCCAAAAGCCATAAGAAGCAAGATTGTTCATGACCTCGTCCTTTTCATTCACCTTAGAGCGCTCAGCTCTTTGGGCGCGTCGCTCTTCGTAACGTCCGATTGCCATGGCGGTTCCGAAAGGCGCTCCAGCCGTCCGATTTGCCAAGGAAATTCCCGATCTGGATGATGCAAGATGGGTCCGGCGGAACTAATCTCCGGTCCGTGAATTGGTCGCCTGGGGGTAAACGGGGGTTCACTTCCATTGGAGGAATTATGGACAAGAGAATAGCCGGCTTACTGGGAGCAGCCGCTGCCTTCACAGCAGTGACGGCCGCCCAAGCGACGACGGCGCCAACGCCAGAACTCGCTCCGGCAACGAGCTATCGGGATCTTCTTGATCCTATTCCGAACGCGGCACCGGTGTTGAAGGCTGAGGAAGCCCGGCGCGCTGAACGGTCAGCCAACGAGGTTGCCCAGATCTCGGTGCAGGTTGGTCATCACCATCATCACCACCATCATCATCACGGCGTGGTCGTGCGTTTGCGCCCACATCATCCGCGCCATCACCATCATCATCATCACCACCAGGACTAAGGTGGCAGCAAGCGGGCGTCCTTTTCGGGCGCCCGCTTGCTTTTTTCTCCCGTCTATCCTTTTCCAGTCTTATGTTTCGCGCTCTCTCGCCTTTGCCGCGCGAAGGAGATGACGATAGGTGCCGTCGAACACGGTATCGGTGTTCGATGTCCATGTGGTGTCGGCAGCGAGGGTAGGGCGGCTGCTGTGAATTCGCCGCCCGCGCAATTCGCGTTCTGCAGCTTCCTCCTCGTCCATGGCGACCAGATTGAAATCGGCCGTCACCGGCAGAACCAGAATTTGCAGCATCGGCTCGCCGGGTCGGAAAATATGCGTGGTGCCCTCGGTCGGTGCCTTGAAGATTGTAAACGAGATCATAGGCCACCATTCGGTCCGCAACAGGGCTGGAACGGCGATCGGCACTGTGCCGGTCGGATCGGTGTAAAACCGCGGATGCGGCTCGGTTCGCACCGCCCAATCCTTATCGACCTTCAGATCGAGCAGCAGCTGGTAACTGTAATAGTCCCGGCCGAATGAGCGAAACGGCGGCCACATCAGGTCGCTATCGTCGGGCCGCGGTCCGAAATCGCCCTCGAACGCGAGCTCGCCGTCTTTTTTGCTGACGCGCAGCTCATTGCGATACGGGTAGAAAATCTCGATGCCGTATTGGGCGCCTTCGGTGAACGGCGCGCAATGCCAGGCATATTCCTGCGAACCGTCGGTGCGCGGCGCAGGCTGGCCGGCCCAACCGGGCATCTCCAGCTTGGTTCGCTGCGGCTTGAGTTCGGGATTGACCACCCTGTACTTGATGTCCTGCATCGTGCCGATCCGTTTGAAAATGACGGGGCCAATATGCAATGAAATCCCCTCGGCCCAAGCATAGAAAGTCTCAGGCTCGGCATGAAGTTCCATCCGCATTGGGGATGATGCAGGGCTACATCACTGCGCGCATTGGTCACCTGTTTATGGACCGGCAAAAACTGCTATCACTTGTCCATAAGGACGTTGGCCGGCGCGGTTAATGCTCCAGGCGAAGAAAATTGAGGGAGGCTCACGTGCTGTCACGCCGCGCTTTTGCCGGTGCCGTCATTGGCACGGTTGTCGTCACGACCAGATCGGTACGCGCCGCCGACGCCTATCCATCGCGGCCGATCCGGGTGATCAGCCCATTTCCGGCTGGAAGCGCTTCGGACACCGTCGGCCGCGTGGTGCTCGACAAGGTTTCGCAGATTCTCGGTCAGGCCATGGTGGTGGAAGCAAAACCCGGCGCCGGGGGCATTGTCGGCTTTGCTGACGTCGCCAAGGCGGACCCGGACGGCTACACGCTGGTCACCAGCTCGACGTCGATGGGCACCGGAATGGTGCTGCACAGCCACCTGCCGTACGATCCTGACAAGGATTTCGTTTCGGTGGCGATGTTCGGGGTGCAGCCGAATGTGCTGGTCGCTTCGAAAGAGAGCGGGTTCAAGACGGTCGCCGATCTGGTCGCGGCGGCAAAGGCGAAGCCAGGCACGCTCACCTTTGCTTCGGCCGGGGTCGGCTCGTCGTCGCATATGGCCGGCGAGAAGCTCCGCCTCGCCGCCAAGATCGACGTCCGCCACGTGCCGTTCAAAGACAACGGCCTGACCGAAGTGATGGCGGGACGGATCGATTATTATTTCATCCCACTCGCTGCGGCGGCTTCGGCGCTCGGCAGCGGCAAGCTTGAAGTGCTTGCGGTCAGTTCGGCGAAGCGCGTTCCGTTGTTGCCCAACGTGCCGTCCATTGTGGAAGCCGGCTATCCCGGCGCAGAGTTCAATTTCTGGGTCGGATTGTCGGCGCCGGCAAAAACGCCGCGCGACATCGTCAACACGCTGCACGATGCGACCGAAAAGGCGCTCGCCAATCCCGATATGGCGGCGAAACTGGCCAAGCTCGGCGTCGAGCCGGAGCAGATGAGCGTCGATCAATTCGGCAAATTCGTCAAAGACGACATCGCCGCGACCGTGCAGCTCGCCAAGGCAGCCGATATTAAGCCGGTAGATTGAAACTTGTCATTGCGAGCGCGGGCGAAACAATCCAGTGCGGCGAAGCCGATTCTGGATTGCTTCGTCGTTTCTCTCCTCGCAATGACGCGTTGAATATCCGCGCTATCGGTTTAGCAGTGCGATCAGGCTCGACGTATCCCAGCGCTTGCCGCCCATCTTTTGGATTTCGGAATAGAATTGATCGATGAGCGCCGCTGCCGGCAGATGTGCGCCGTTCCTGCGCGCCTCGGACAGGCAGATGCCAAGGTCTTTGCGCATCCAGTCGACCGCAAAGCCGAAGTCGAATTTCCCGGCCACCATCGTCTTATAGCGGTTCTCCATCTGCCAGGACTGCGCTGCGCCCTTGGAGATGGTGGCGATCAGTTTTTCGATATCGAGGCCGGCCTTCATGGCGAAGTGCAGACCTTCGGCGAGACCCTGCACCAGTCCGGCAATGCAAATCTGATTGACCATCTTGGCAAGCTGGCCGGAGCCCGGTGCGCCGAGCAGATTGCACGCGCGCGCGTAGGCGGCGATGACTTTCTCGGCCTTGGCAAACGGCGCGGCGTCGCCGCCGCACATCACGGTAAGCACGCCATTCTCGGCGCCGGCCTGGCCGCCTGAGACAGGCGCATCGATGAAATCGTAGCCGCGCTTTTTCGCCTCGGCATGAAGCTCGCGGGCGATCTCGGCGGAGGCGGTGGTGTGGTCGACCACGATCGCACCTTTGTTGACGCCGGCGAAGACACCGTCCTTGCCCAGCATCACTTCGCGCAAATCGTTGTCGTTGCCGACGCAGGTCATGACGAAATCCTGACCCTCCGCCGCCTGTTTCGGCGTCGGAGCGCTCTTGCCGCCGTATTGGCCGACCCATTTTTCCGCCTTGGCTGCGGTGCGGTTGTAGACCGTGACCTCGTGGCCGCCTTTGGCCTTGAGATGCCCGGCCATCGGGTAACCCATCACGCCAAGCCCCACGAACACGACCTTCGCCATTGTGTCCTCCATAGATTTGGCACCGGGTGTCTAACAGTTTCCTGGCCCGTCCGGCGGCAGCCCGTCAACGGGGCCGTTGACCGCTACCGCAAGCGGCCTATGTAGGGCGTCATGACCGACCTCAAGGATGATGTTCTCGCAGCTCTCGGCAAAATTTGCGGCCCCGATGGCTCAGCCCTGCCGGCGAGCGGAAAGCTCTCCGAGGTGGTCGCCAGCGACGGCAAGGTGTTTTTGTCGATCACGGTCGATGCCGCCGCGGTCCAGGCTTGGGAAGCGGTGCGCGAACGCGCCGAGGCGGCGATCCGCGCCGTGCCGGGCGTCAAATCGGTGATGGTCGCGCTGACCGCAGAGCGGTCACCGGGAGGCCCCTCCTTATCCTCCCCCGCAAGCGGGGGAGGGAAGGGAGGGGGCCCGCCGCAGCGGCCGCAGGCGGGGCCGCACGCAGGGCATGCCCATAGTGCGAGATCCGGACCCGCGAGACCCGGCCCTGCTCCCGGCGCCCCCTCGGCGCCGTCGCAGTCCGGCATCCCCGGCGTCGCCGCGATCATTGCGGTTGCCTCCGGCAAAGGCGGCGTCGGCAAATCGACCACCGCGGTCAATCTGGCGCTCGGCTTGCGCGATCTCGGGCTGAAAGTCGGCATTCTCGATGCCGACATCTACGGCCCCTCGATGCCAAAGCTTCTCGCCATCCGCGAGCGGCCGCAGACGATAGGCAGCACAAGGCTCAAACCGATCGAGCGCTACGGCATGCCGGTGATGTCGATCGGCTTCCTCATCGAGGAGGAAACACCGATGATCTGGCGCGGCCCGATGGTGATGTCGGCGCTCACCCAGATGCTGCGCGAAGTGGAGTGGGGCACGCTCGACGTCATGGTGGTCGATATGCCGCCGGGCACCGGCGACGCGCAGCTCACCATGGCACAGCAGGTGCCGCTCAAAGGCGCGGTGATCGTTTCGACGCCGCAGGATCTGGCGCTGATCGACGCGCGGCGCGGTATTGCCATGTTCCGCCGCGTCAACGTGCCGGTGCTCGGCATCGTCGAGAACATGTCGACCTTCATCTGCCCGCATTGCGGGGAAAGCTCGGACATTTTCGGCCACGGCGGCGCGCGCGCCGAAGCCGAACGGCTGGGCGTGCCGTTCCTCGGCGAAGTGCCGCTCGATATGACGATCCGCGAAAAATCCGACGCCGGCTTGCCGGTGGTGGCGACCGCGCCGGGCAGCCCGCTCGCGCAATGCTATCGCGACATCGCCGCCCGGGTGCGCGACGGCATCGCCGGCGCCAGCCGTGCGGCGCCGAAGATCGTGATCGAGGCTTAGCTAGTCGCCGTCCGCGCTTTCGGAGCCGGCGTCGTCCTTGGCCGCCTCGGTGACGCTCACCCCGCAGCTTTTGCACTCATAGGTCCGCAGTTCCGGAAACGAGCCGAAGCGCGGAATGACCAGGACAAGCCGCATCGGCCGCCCGCAAGCGGGGCAGAAATGACGGCTCATTGGCACGACGTTGTCGGAATCCATTGTGTAGAATCGGCCCGGCAACGACGCCCGTTCATTGATCTTTGTCAGCTTGCCCCGCTCGTCCGCGCGCCGCTACTTGAGCGAAGTCGAAACGCTCGAGAACGTCGTATTGAGCTGCGTCCCGAGAGTCTGGACCGTCACGATAATGGCCACCGCGATTCCGGCCGCGATCAGCCCATATTCGATGGCGGTCGCCCCGCGATCGTCATCGACAAAACGCCGAAGCACTTGCAACATAACGTTACCCCATTCTGGGATTGCGCTGGGGCGCACAATACTCAACTAAAGATTGTAAAAATATTAAACCTCCGCCTCGTCAGGGTTTATGGAAATAGGCTTTGGTGTTTTGGTGAACATCCGGTGACGCCAATAAACCGGCCTCAGTCCACCAGCGCAATTCGCTGTGCTGATTGTCGGATTTGAGCGCCGCGGTATCGTCAAGTCTCAGTTCATAACCGAGCACCACGTAATGGGTGCCGTAGCCCGCCTCGCCGAAGCGGTTGTTGGCATAAAAATGCTCGTAGGCGCCAAGGAGCCGCGCGTCCTCGATTGTCGCGGTGAAATTGGTCTCGTTTTTCAAGATGCGGGCAAAGGCGTCGCGCAGTCGTTCGTTTTTCAAGATCATGCCGCCGGGGACGAAATAGCATCCCTTGGCCGGCTCGTTGTTGCGCAAGCCGAGCAGGATCTCGCCGCGCAGATTGCGGATGACGAGATCGATGGCAACAAGCGGCGCCTGGCTGACCACGTCGCGCAGCTGGTCATGGGGCAAAAACGCCGGCGGCGGCGATGGCGGCAAGTCTGGCATGTCAGCTTGGTAATCGGGAATGGGGGATCGAGTTATTGCGGATTGCCGTCACCTGCGCGCGCCATCTTGCCAACGCCACCGGGCCGACGCGGCACGATCAAAATCGCAACAGCGCGGATCCCAATAGCGGCGCTCCAAGCGCGGGTCGAGGACCATGACGACCGGGCGGACGCGGATCTCCGGCGGATAAAGATAAGAGTGTTGCGCCAAGGATTGTTGCGCCAAGGCGGGAGCGAGGCCGGCGAGGCCGGCCGCGATGCAACAGCCAAGCGCAAAGACGGATACGGTCAATGTCCGCATGCTGTGTTCTTCCGACGTCGCCACTGGCAATTCAAGCCAATAACGCCGCGGGGCCAGTCTGGTTGCCAAAAAGTCAGGACGGCAAATCTGGATACCAAGTCCGGTTTCGGGAAACGGCAGGCTTCCCGAACTGGGCGTTTATGGCTGCCGCCAGTGCGGCGTCTCGGTGACCGAAGGCGAGGAGCAGGGCGAGCTTGAGGGGACGCCGTTGCCCGACGATGGCGTAGGCGCTCGAGGTCCAACGACGATTGTGGATAGATGAATTGGGAGAAAGGGCGGCCCTGAATGGTGTCCGTAAAGCTATGGGGAGTTAGTAGCGGCGATACGGCTTATAGACGCCGCCCTGAACTGTGTAAGGCGTAACCAAGACTCCGTCTGGTGTGCAAGATATCATAGATGAATTACGGACTCGGGGCGCGCATCAAACCGACATTGGAGATGCGTTTTGCCTGGCCGACCCCGATTTTAATTCAAACTGAGACATTAGCCGGCTGCCTGACTGAAGAGGCCGCCAACTGAGGCGCTCCGTGGCATGAAAAAGGTAGCTCTAGGCCTCACCTTGTGGCTGGTGATATTTTTGGTCCTTGGCGAACTTTACGCCAATGGTCATACGGATTGGGGAATTGCCGGGTTGGCGGTATGGATCGCTGTTATCATTGCCCGAAAGCTATTTGGAAAATCAGAATGAAAAAGGGCCCCAACTGAGGCGGCCTATCGGGGCGGCGGGCTCGTCCACGTTTCTTGAGCTACGGCATCGGGCCATTTTGATCCCACGGCCAGCAAGGAAATCCAGGTCTCGGCCAGCTTACCGTCTTCGATCCGATACGCCTGCATACCGGCCTGCGTTTGAGGCGCGCCGGTCTTGGGATCGGTCCACCGGAACTCAAAGCGATACCAAGCGCGGTTGCCTTTGAAAGTGTGGTCATAGACGGCAACGCGAATGCCAGGGCGATCCGCTTGCACCTTCGCCAGTTCCCCAGCGTAAGAGGCCGGTGTGACCGATCTGTCTCCAAGGTGGTCGTGACGAATGTAGCTGGGCGCGACGCAACTCGGGATTAAGTCAAACTCGCCGCCGTGCCAAACCCGCTCCCATCGGTCGAAAAGATCACGCGTCACGGACTCCGACATTGGTGAACTCCTTTGCTGGAAATGACCTAAATCAAAAGGGGCCAGTCTCAAATTCAAAAGGGACCTGTGGGAAGGAAGGGGCCAGTACCCCGCGCCCGGTACTGGCCCCTTTAGGGGCAAAAGGGACCAGCCACAGATTCAATAAGGACCTCTGGAACAATGCTGTTGGGATTGAGTTGTAATGTTCGCTTTTGCAATCCGGCCGAAGGAGGAAAAGATGTTGAAAGTCGTTATTGCAGGTCTCTTCACGCTTTTTCTGGTTGGCAGCGCCGTCGCCCAAGTGAGCTGTCCCAACGGGGCCGTGGTCTATTGCCCTCCAGGTCAATGTGGAATACCGGGCAAAACTTGGGCTTGCTATAAGAAGAATTGCAGCGCGAAAAATTGCCCTCATAGCTCAAGCGGTCAATTCACGCGGCTCGGGAAAGCGACTTAATCAAATAAGTCGCCCTGGATTACGCGGAACTGACGACGGCGTTGCGCAGGGGTCGGTGTAGGCTTTGTCGGCGCGGCTTTAAGCGCCGCCGATTAGCTCGCCGATCGTCCACACGCGGTCTGTGATCCCAAGCGCCATTGCTGGCGTCATCCGCAACGCCTCATGCGTGCGGCAGAGATCGTAGAACGCGACATACAGGCCAACGGCCGCAAGGTGACAATCGATCTTCTTGCTAAAACCGTTGCTCAGTCGTGCGAACCGGTGCCTGAGAGCCAAATGGCGCAAGAGGCGCATCAGCTCGCGATTATGTGTCGCGAAGATGCCATTCGCGCGGGCATTCCCGTAAGCGACCTGGAAGCGGCGGCGGACGGCGATCTGATCAAAAACATGATTGAGGCGTTGAAAGAGGCCGCCAACTGAGGCGGCCAATTCCTTACTGCGCAAATAACATCGCAATGATGGTGGCGATGGAGATCGCCAACGCTACCGTCACAAACGCATTCCAATCGACGGTGTAGCTTTCGATGCGGCTCAACGGAACTGACTGGGATTGCGGATATGGCATCGCTTTCCTCCTCAGCAACGTCAGGCTCAACGTGGCTGAGGGGGTTTCGTTCCGCCTAAGCGCGGCCGCCAACTGAGGCGGTCTACTCGGTCGACGAAAAGGGGCCAGCCCAAAAATCAAAAGGGACCAGTGGCTTTGGAAAGGGGCCAGTAACCCCGCGCCGCAAAAGAACATATTGCGAACGGAGAACAGATCCTGTACAGTGCCTGATATCGCCATTCGCCAGCGGGCCGATGGGAAAGGGCGCGGCGCTTCCGTGTCTATCGAATCCCGGCCATAAGGAGCAGGACAATGAGTGCAGGTGCAGCGCTTCGTCTCGTCGAAGGATCGTCCATGGACA
>JBAQAB010000536.1:0-16128 GCA_049285535.1 Xanthobacteraceae bacterium | reverse complement strand
GCGGTCGCGGTGGCGCGCAAGCTTTCACCGGCCCTGATCGCGCGCGAACCGTTTGCCGAAATTTCGGCACTGGCCAGCGACTGCTTCCGCCAGCTCGTCAGCGCGCCGCATATCGCGGTGCGCGTCAACGACGCGCTCTACGCCATCGCCAAGGAAAGACTCGAAGAGATCGTGCGCACGCGCAGCTTCGAGGGCCGGCTCGTGGTGCTCGCCGAACCCGATATCGCGATCGGCGACTGCCGGATCGAGTGGGCCGACGGCGGCATCAACCGCGACAGCGCCGCAACCGAGGCGGCCATCGCCGCAGCAGTCGACGGCTATATCGGCGCGCGCCGCAACGCCGCCGCGTCCCACGACACGTTGAGGAGATCAGAACATGAGTGAGGACGGCAAAATCCCGCTACCCAACCTCGAGGGCGGCGAAGGGGCCGTCGAAGCGCCGCCGCTCGCGGCCGAGCCGGACGGACCTATCACGCGCGTCGCATCCGACCTCGAGGCGGTCTTCGACGTGCCGGTCAAGGTCTCGGCGGTGCTCGGGCGCGCGCATATGGACATCGGCGACCTCCTCAAGCTCGGGCCCGGCACCGTGCTGGAGCTCGACCGCAAAGTCGGCGAGGCGATCGACATCTACGTCAACAACCGCCTGGTGGCCCGCGGCGAAGTCGTCCTGGTGGAAGAAAAGCTCGGCGTGACGATGACGGAAATTATCAAGGCAGAGAGATCGTAATTCGCTCGGCTTAGCGAAGAAGGAATAACAAGATGCGCCTTTTGATCGTCGGCACGCTTAACGGCCAGCTCACCACCGCGACCAAGCTCGCGATGGACAAGGGCGCGCTGGTCACCCATGCCGCGGATATCGCCCAGGCGCTCGCCGTGCTGCGCTCCGGTCGCGGCGCGGACCTTCTGATGGTCGACGTTGCGATCAACATTCGCGAGCTGGTGGCCGGGCTCGAGGCCGAGCACATCCACGCGCCGATCGTCGCCTGCGGCACCGCCACCGACGCGCGCGCCGCGGTCGCCGCCATCCAGGCCGGCGCCAAAGAATATATTCCGCTGCCGCCCGACGCCGACTTGATTGCCGCGGTGCTGGCCGCCGTCGCCGACGATCGGCGCGAATTGATCTACCGCGACGACGCCATGGCGCGCGTCGTCAAGCTGGCGCAGCACGTCGCCGGCAGCGAAGCTTCCGTGCTGATCACCGGCGATTCCGGAACCGGCAAGGAAGTCCTGGCGCGCTACGTGCACGCCCGATCAAACCGCGCCAAGAAGGCGCTGATCTGCGTCAACTGCGCGGCGATTCCGGAGACGCTTCTGGAATCCGAATTATTCGGCCACGAAAAGGGCGCGTTCACTGGCGCGGTGGCGCGCCGTATCGGCAAGTTCGAAGAAGCCAATGGCGGCACGCTATTGCTTGACGAGATTTCGGAGATCGACGTGCGGCTGCAGGCCAAGCTCTTGCGCGCCATTCAGGAGCGCGTCATCGACCGCGTCGGCGGCATCAGGCCGGTGCCGATCGACATCCGCATCGTCGCCACGTCGAACCGCAATCTCGCCGAAGCGGTGCGCGACGGGTCTTTCCGCGAAGACCTGTGGTTCCGGCTCAATGTCGTGAACTTGAAAATCCCGCCGCTGCGCGAACGGCCAGCCGACGTCATCGAACTCGCCCAATATTTCGTCAAGAAATACGCCGCCGCCAACGGCGTGACGGCGCGGCCGCTGTCGCAGGACGCGCGCCGCACGCTGACGCTGAACTACTGGCCCGGCAATGTGCGCGAGTTGGAAAACACCATGCATCGCGCCGTGCTGATGGCGAGCGGCGAGGAGATCGGGCCTGAGGCCATCCTGACGCCCGATGGCACCCGTATCGACCAGCAGAAGAACGCGCCGGCCGTGGCGCATGCGGCGTTCGCCGCCGAGCAGGTATCGCGCGGGCTCGTCGGCCGCACCGTCGCCGAGGTCGAGCGGGACCTCATCCTGCAGACGCTCAAGCACTGCCTCGGTAATCGCACCCACGCCGCTAATGTGCTCGGCATTTCGATCCGCACGCTGCGCAACAAGCTCAACGAATATTCCGCCGACGGCTTGCCCGTGCCGCCGCCGGGCGGCGGCGAGCCACGCGTTGCCGCGGCATAGCCGCCAGCATCGCGTTTAAGCTGAACTAACTATATGTGACGGAAGCGGTCGCACCCTGCCGCAGGGCGACCACTGTACGTGACGGTAAGCCGGCCGCACCCTGCCGCGTAGCGACCATTGATTGATCGCGATCTTGCCCGAAAACCGACTATATTTCGGGTTGAGGTGCGGTGATCGTCTCGCCTATGCTGTCTTTTAGAAAAATCCAACGTTTCATTCAGAGAGAAACATGATGCTCCCGCGTCGCCGATTTCTCAATCTGGCAGCGAGTGCCGTTGCCATGCCGGCTCTGCTGCGCAGTGCTCGCGCCGATACTTATCCGTCGCGGCCGGTTCATCTGCTCGTCGGCTTCCCGCCGGGCGGCGCCGCCGACATCATCGCGCGGCTTACCGGACAAATGCTCTCGGAGCGGCTCGGCCAGCCCTTCGTGGTTGAGAACCGCGGCTCGGCGGGCCAGCAGGTCGCCGCCGAGGCCGTGGTGAAGGCGGAGCCGGATGGCTACACGCTGTTATTGATGGCTAATCCCAATGTCATCAACGCGATGCTCAATCCAAATCTCAGCTTCAGTTTTACGCACGATCTTGCGCCGGTCGGCGGCGTCGATCTCAACCCGCTGATCCTCGAGGTCAATCCGTCGCTGCCGGTGCACAGCGTGCCGGAGCTCATCGCCTATGCCAAGGCGCACCCCAGCCAGATCAACATGGCATCCGGCGGCGTCGGCTCGACGCCGCATCTTGCCGGCGAGCTGTTCAAGATGATGACCGGCATCAACATGCTGCATGTGCCGTATCGCGGCGATGCGCCGGCGATCACCGACTTGCTGGCCGGTCAGGATCAGGTGATGTTCGATTTGATCCTGTTGTCGCTTTCTCACATCCGCAGCGGCACGCTGCGCGGGCTGGCGGTCACCAGCGCCAAGCGCCTGCCGACATTGCCGGACTTGCCGCCGGTGGCCGATTTCGTGCCCGGCTACGAAGCCTTTGCCTGGCAAGGCGTCGCCGCGCCCAAAAGCACGCCGCCCGATATCGTCGCCAAGCTCAACAGCGAGATCAACACCTCGCTGGCCGATCCCAAGATCGCCTCGCGCCTGACCGATCTCGGCGGCGTGCCGATGCCGATGACGCCCGCCGCGTTCGGCCAGCTCATTGCCAGCGAGGTCGACAAATGGGGCAAGGTGATCAAGTTCGCCAACATCAAGACGGGGTGAAATTCTCAAACGTCATCGCGAGCAAAGCGAAGCAATCCAGCTGCGTGGCGGAGAGTGGATTGCTTCGTCGCGTCGCTCCTCGCAATGACGTCGGCGGCAACTTTGTCGCGTCGCCGCCGTCGACCATGATGGTCTCGACCTCGCCGGCGCCGTTCCTGCGGCGGAATGCAGCCGCCTCGTCGTATTCCTTCGAGGTGAAGCAAGCGACGCCTTGCTCGAAGGTCGGAAACTCGATCACCACGAAACGCTGAAACTTGTGCGGGCCTTCCATGACCTGGAAGCGGCCGCCGCGGGCCAAAACCTTGCCGCCGAATTTGGCGATGATGGCCGGTACGAGGTCGGTGTATTTCTTATATTCGGCGGGATCGTTGATCTTCGAGCGCGCGACCCAATAGGCTGGCATAGCTTTTCCTTCCGTCATGCCCGCACTTGTTGCGGGCATCCACGTCTTCATGTGCAATGACTGAATAAAAGACGTGGATGGCCGGGACAAGCCCGGCCATGACGAACGAAGAGTGGGCGTTAGATCAGGTCCCCGCGAACAGGCCGCGCAGCAATTTGGCAGGCGCCGAGAGCGGCGGTGCGGCCGGCCGCGGGCCGCCGACCATGTGCCGGCCGAGCGCACCGAGGAACGCGGCCTTCGGCATCGGCCTGGCGAACAGATAGCCCTGGCCGATATCGCAGCCGAGACCTTGCATTTTGTGGCTCTCGTGCATGGTCTCGATGCCCTCGGCCACGGTCTTGAGCCCGAAACGTTTGCCGAGCTCGATGATGGTCTCGCACAGTCCGGCATTGACGCGATCGAGGTGGCAATTGCTGACGTAGCTGCGATCGATCTTCAGTTCGCTGAAGGGCAATTGCCGCAGCCGCGCCAGCGACGAATAGCCGGCGCCGAAATCGTCGATCGCCAGCGTGCAAT
Source organism: Xanthobacteraceae bacterium (assembly GCA_049285535.1). Classification (GTDB taxonomy): domain Bacteria; phylum Pseudomonadota; class Alphaproteobacteria; order Rhizobiales; family Xanthobacteraceae; genus BOG-931. Next base: position 11,869 of record JBAQAB010000536.1, on the reverse strand, counting down.
CGAGCTCGCGCAACTCCTCGGCGACGTCATTGGCAATCTTGAGATCGTTGAGCGCTTCGTCCTCGGTGACTTCGAGGATGAGACCGGGCCAGGTCGGCGCGCGCGGCCGCTCCTCGCGCAGAATTTGGGCGATCGGCAGCTTGACGAACGCCGATACCGGCACATTGACCGAAAGCTTCACCGAAGCGCCGAGCGCCGCGCAGTCCTCGAAGTCGCGCAGCGCTGCGAGAATGACGCGCTCAGTCAGAATCAGCATCTCTTCTTCCGTGGCGCCCGGCAAGAAGAGCGCCGGCGGAATGATGCTGTCGTCGGACCGGCGCGCGCGCACCAGACCCTCGGCGCCGACCAGGCGCTTCGAGCGCAGATCGATTTTGGGCTGATACCAGAGTTCGTCCCAATTGCGCCGCAGCACGTCACGCAGCGTGACTTTGCCGTCGGCCGGCCCGGGATCGGGCGCGACCGGTTTCGCTGCAATCAGTGTACGCAATCCTTCCAGCACGGCGAGACTTCCTCGTCACGGCGGAGTTTGCGGCACAAGGAACAGTGGCACCGTTAATAGGAAGATTTACGTATGAAAGGTGGTTTGCGCGATGTGAGCGCCTTCGCGAGAATTTTAGCGACCGCGCCTTATTCCGCGGCGCGGCGCGCGGCGATGATCTGGTCGGCGGTACGGCCGGTCAGCTCTGCCAGGTGATCGAATTTGAAGGTGAAGGTGCCCGCGCCGGCGGTCGCCGAGCGGACCTCGACGATGAGATCGCCGATCTCGGCTTCCGGCATTTTGGCGCGCACCACGTCCCAGCCGTCCCAGCCTTCGCGGGTGTCGAAGCCGAGAATCTGGCCGCGCCGCCCCGACATCAGCGCGTTGATCTTCGCGGTGGCGTCGGTGGGACAGAAGATTTCCACCAGATGGATCGGTTCGAGCAAGACCGGCTGGCACTGCGGCAGGCCTTCGACGATGCCGATGCGGCCAGCGGTGCGGAACGCCATGTCGGAGGAATCCACCGTGTGATAGGAGCCGTCGACCAGCGCGACATGCAGATCGACCACCGGAAAGCCAAGCGGTCCGTGCTTGAGCGCGTCGATGACGCCTTCTTCGACCGACGGAATGTAATTGCGCGGCACCACGCCGCCGGTGATCTTGTCCTCGAAGGAAAACCCCGAGCTGCGCGGCATCGGCTTGATATCGAGCACGACATCGCCGTACTGGCCGTGTCCGCCGGACTGCTTCTTGTGGCGGCCGCGCTGCACGATGCCTTTACGGATGGTCTCGCGATAGCCGACGCTCGGCGTGCGCCGTTCGATGGCGACGCCGAAACGGTCGCTCAATCGCTCGGTGGCGACGCGCAAATGCATTTCGCCCTGGCCCCACAGCACCACCTCATGGGTCTCGGGATTGTGCACGATGGTGATCGAGGGATCCTCCTCGACCAGCTTGGCGAGCGCCAGGCCGAGTTTCACGTCGTCCTTGCGTTCCTTAGCCGAGATCGCGATGGCCAGCACCGGCGGATAGGGCGCGATCTTGGCGAGCGCCGGGTGGGCTTGCTTGCCCGCGGTGAGCGTATCGCCCGTCTTGGCTTTATCGAGCTTGGCAAAGGCCACGGTTTCCCCGACTACGGCCGGCCCGCGCTTTTCGGTCGTCTGGCCGACCAGCTTAAAGACGCCAGCGACGCGGCCGGCTTCGTCGTCTTCGGTCAGGAACGTGGTGCCGTCGCCGGCCTGCCCCGCCAGCATGCGCACGACAGACATTTTGCCGCCGTGGGCGGTGTTGAGCGTCTTGAGCACATAAGCGACCGCCTCGTTAGCGACCGCCTCGTTGCCGGCCTTGACGCCGAGCCGTTTGGCGGTCGCGGCGATGCCCGGCGATTCATGGCGCAGCGCCTTTAGCAGCCGCAGCACGCCGTTCGCCCGCGCCGCGGTGCCCATCAAGACCGGACAGACAAATCCCTCGCGCAATTCGCTGCGCAGATCGTCGAACACCTTGTCGCGTGGCGGCTGGATGTCTTCGAGCAACTGCTCCATCAGCTCGTCGTCGTGATCGGCGAGCGTCTCCAGCATCGAAAAGCGCGCGGTCTTTTCCAGATCGGCGGCATCGCCTTCGAGCGGCACGATTTCAGAGGCGGCGTGCTCTTTGTAGACAAAGGCGCGCTCCAGCGCGAGATCGACGAAGCCGGAGATAATGTCGCCCTTGAACGTCGGGATTTGCCGCAAGATCAGCTTGGTGCGCGAAGCGGGCTGCAGCAGCTTGAGGACGTCATGGACGCCGGCTTCGCCCTTGTCGATCTTGTTGACGAACAGGATGCGGGGAATCTTGCGGTCTTCCAGCTCGCGCAAAATGAGCTGGAGCTGCGGGATTTTCTTTTCGTCCAATTCGCACACCACCACCGCCGCGTCGATCGCCGGCAGTACCGCGCGCATGTCGTGAACGAATTCGACCGAGCCCGGGCTGTCGAGGAAGGTGTAGGCGTCGCCCATGAAAGTGGTGGTGGCGACGGTGAGCTCGACGCTCATCTTGTGATGGCGCGCTTCCTTGCTGGCGTCGCCGACCGTGTTGCCGGCTTCGACGCCGCCCTGGCGCGGGATGGCGCCGGTGCGGGCGAGAATGGCTTCAAGCAGCGTGGTCTTGCCGCTCTGGAACGGACCGACCAGCGCGACGCAGCGGGGACCCGTCGCGCGCGCGCCATTGCCGTTTGTCGCCGGACTGGTGGCCATGACCGCCTCCCGCAATCGTCTCCTGAAAACGGACCCGTCGTTGCCCCTCTTGATCCTGCCCCGCGAACGGTGAAGGGAGGGGAGCGGGACAGCATCGTTTCAGGCGGCGGCGGGGCCGGTCAAGAGGCGTAACATCGCGTCGGTCGCCGGCTGTGTGCGGCGTCAGCATCCCGGAACTTATCCGCGCGGCAGCAACGCCGTTTATTGCGCGAGATGCAGCTCCAGCGCGCCGATGCCGGCGGCGGCATTCAACCCGACTTGACCTTGGACCGAGAGCGGCTGCAACGCCACCGAACGATTTGAGCCGCCGATCAGCGCATTGGCGCCGACGCCGGCGCCAACGGTCGCCTCCGCCTGCGCTCCGGCATAAGTGCCCGACAGCATGCCGACATAGCGATTGGTGCCGGCAAACACCGCCCAGACGATGGCGCTGCCGGTGGTGAAACCGACGTCGAGGCCGATCTTGGTCATCGTGCCGGTATAGGCTTCGGGGGGTCCGCCATCCGGCTGGAACGTGCAACTCACGTTGCGCTGCGAGCCGACGATCAGGCCGACGCCGGCCGAAACCGAGCAGGCGAGCTGGCCGACTTGCACGCGGTTCGCTTGCGCATGGACCGGCACTGCCGTGGTCGCCGCAAAGGCCGCCGCTCCGACGCATGCGGCTGCAAAACCCTTAGAAAGCATATCCTTACTCCCCTCACCCGGCCCGCCTTTGGGCCCTGCTGATTGTTTCGGCGCAATTCTAGGCGAGAATGAAGCCGCCGTCTCGCATCGTTTTGCGCTGGCGTTAAAGGGCTGTTTGTTTAGTCATCCCGCCCCGCGACAGCGGGAGGGGCGGATAAACGCCATCGTCCTCGCGATGCGTCTTCGCATCCGAGCTTTGCCACGCCACGGCAAGAAAGCCCTTCCACGTACCTCCCCCAACAAAAAAGGGAGGTGGAGCGCCGAAAGGCGCGTAGTCAGAGGCCGCATCGACGCAGATAAGTTTACGCAATCTGCGCAACCCATCTGCCATGCGGCGCTCCACCGCGGTTCTCGCCAGTTGGCTCGCGCCGACCGACTCAGCTCCAGGCCATGCTTCCTGGGACGCGGGTCGGGCGGGCGTTACCCGCCCTCGCCTATCCCAGTCAAGTCCGCTAAGGGCCTAGAAATCCTCTGAGGGGATTAAGGCGCATGGGTGCGGCGCTTAACTGCCGGTCATGGGTGGGGCCCAAAAGGGCCATTCACAAATTCAAAAGGGACCGCCCTTGTTCAGGAGGGCGAAAGAGCCAGTTTTCCCGGAGGGGCAGTCGCTGACGATGGCGACGAGTGCGTCTTCTGAAAATCCGCGAGAATATTGGCGCTGACTTCCGAAGCGGGGACCGGCCGGCCGAAGAAGAAACCCTGGGCCTGATCACCGTCGGCTTTGTCGAGAAAGGCTGCCTGCGTGGCGGTTTCGACACCTTCGACCGTCACCCGCATATTCAGCTCGCGTCCGAGCGCGATGATCGTTTTGACGACCGTCTTGGCATCACGGCTGGAGCCTTCGAAGCCCTGCATGAAGCTGCGGTCGATCTTGATCTTGTCGAACGGGAAGCGCCACAAATAGCTTAGGCTCGAATAGCCGGTACCGAAATCGTCCATCACGATTGCCACGCCCATCGCCTTGAGCACCTGAAGCTCTGCCATAATGGCTTCGGAGTTGCCGAGCAGCAGGGTTTCAGTGATCTCCAGCTCGAGCCGGTGCGCCGCAAGGCCCGCCTCCTTAAGCGCGGCGGCAACGATATTGCTGACGCTACCTGCCAGGAATTGCGCGGGGGACAGGTTGACCGCAACAGTCAGGTGCTCCGGCCAAGTCGCGGCGGTGCGGCACGCCTCCCGCAACACCCAGGCGCCGATCTTGTCGATGAGCTGCAAGTCCTCGGCAACGGGAATGAACAGCAACGGCGGGATAAGTGTTCCGTCTTCCGCCGGCAGGCGTATCAGCGCCTCGAAGCCGATGAGGCGGCGCTCCGATATTTCGAACAGCGGTTGGTAATGCAATTCGAAGCGATCATGCAGCACCGCGTCGCGGATCACCCTTTCGAGTTCGAAGCGCGCTTGCAACTCGGTGTCCATCTCAGCCGCGAAGAACCGGATACAATTGCGGCCGTCGGCCTTGGCCTATACAGCGCAAGATCGGCGCTTTTCAAAAGCCGCTCCGGATTGGTTCCATCTGCCGGCGCCAATGCAACACCAACGCTAACCGTGGCGAGGAACGGTCGATCCTTGAGTGTCATTGGCACCGTCACAGCGGAGACGATGCGTCGCGCAAAATCCTCCGCTTGAACCCTGCCGGCGACCCCGGTCTGGAGCAAGACGAATTCGTCGCCGCCGAGCCGAGCCACAACATCCTCGACACGAATGACCGCACGCAGACGTTCGGCAACCGTTTTAAGCAGAGAATCGCCGCCGTCGTGCCCAAGGGAGTCGTTGACCCGCTTGAAGCGATCAAGATCGAGGAAGTGCACGGCGATGCCGTCACGCCGCAAGGGAAGAACGGCAAGCGCTTGCTCCAAACTTTGGACGAGTTGGGCGCGATTTGCCAGACCGGTCAGCGCGTCATGGTGCGCAAGGAAGCGAATGCGACGGTCCGCCTGCTGCTTCTCCTTGGTTCGCCGATACCAGGCGAGCGCCGGAAGTCCGAACAACAACGCCGCACCAGCACAGAGTGACAACGCCGCTATCAGGGACGTGCGATAGAACAGGTCATGCTTCTCAGTCTCGTCAACATAGGCGGCAATGACCGCGACGCTACGCCCGTCGATAATGACCGGCACATAGGCCAGCGCGTAGAATTTCGGTTGCCCCGCCAGAGTGCCTGCCCTCACGTCTACTATAGGCCCATTGGTGGCGACCGCGCGGACGGCCTCGGCGCTGAATGTCGACAAGTTGACCTGCGTTACTCCGTGGTCTGACGCAAGCTGCGAATAGCCCTCAGGGTTATAGATTTCATATCGGAATACCTGACCGGCCTTCTGCGCCCATTCAAAGAGGGTCATGCTGGCCCTGGTGGGTTTCTCGCCCGCGGCAATCTGCTCGAGATCTCTGACGGTCTCCGCCAGGAGGCGCGCCCAGTTGCGCGCCGTCGAGGTAGCGTCTTTATAGAGTAGGTAGTCAGTAGTGATTTTTGTGCCCACCCAAATGCCGCCGATCAGGAGACAGAGCGCTGTCAACAGCACGGCAACCCCACGGCGCAATGATAGGTCGGCGAGCACTCTCATCGCTCGCCTATTGTTCCACTGCGTATTGTGTTGAGCTGCCCCTCCACCTTGGACAGCAATTCTCGATGATGCGGGTCAGCCGCCGACCAAGTGTCGACTTCCGCTCTGAACACAGCGTCCGCGCGGGAGAGGTCCGCCGGCGAAGGGACGACGACGTTCCGATTCGGATCATGCTTCAGGCTTTCGAGTGCTGCATCGTTTGCCGCACGGTAGGTTTCGATGTAGCGCTCGGCAGTCCATCCGCCACTAAATTTGCGGATGATTTGCTTGGCCTGTTCGGGAAGCCCCTCGAACTTCTGTCGGTTCATCACGACGAGTAATGGGGCCGCCGAGACACTGAGTTGGTAATGATTCGAGAGGACGCGGGAGATGCCGAACTCAATCAAAGGCGCCGGGCCCACCATCGCGCCGTCGAGTTTGGCGCTGCTGATCGCGATCGAGGCTTGGTTGATAGGCATATCGACCGGCGTCATGCCCAATCCCGCCAAGGCAGCGCCCTCTATGGGATTATTGGCGCGGATTCGCATGCCCGCGAGTTCCCGGAGGGAGGCGGCGGGCAGCCGTGTGTGAATCGTTTCCGGCTCAGTTGCGAAAGCCCCGACCACGAATAAATCATCATAACCACGCAAGGCATTGGCGGCGATCAGCCCGGTATAGACCAGGGTTGCCTCGCGGATATTTTTGAACAGACCGGGCAACTCGACGACCTCGTTGTCCGGAAAGCGCTCCGGCGTATAGCCGGGGACGACAAAAGCCAGGTCGGCAGTGCCGTCGAGCACCAACTGCAGCTGTTGTGCCGGGTTTTTGCCGAGTGCGCCACTCAAGCTAACGTCGATCTGGACGACGCCCCCGGCCTCGGCATTGACCGCGTCGACAAATGGCTCGATGGCGGCAAGATAGGTTGTCGTTTGGTCGGACGAGAAATACGCCATCTTCAGCTTGATCGGATCGGCCGCCGCCGCCGGTAACAGCGCACACAAAAGCAGCGCGCATAGCGTGATCGTCTTGAACATCGATTTTCCTATCTTGACGACGACCATCGCGCTAACTTGCGGAGCAAATGATTCAGCCGCGACTGGCTGACACTTACAGATAAGTACCAAACTACTCGATCGGCTTTGCTATCGCGCAACGTGGATGATGAGAACTAACGCCGCCATTAAAACTGTTCGTTCCTCGGAAACCAGGAACCTGAGCGTAAGCCGGAATTTCTATTGCGCACGTGCCGAGCACCGAGGTGGTTGACGCAGATTTTGGCAAGGTCCGGAAATGGTCGGTTTAAACCTCCGGCATCCGCAATCTTATAAGCGCCAAGTCCGTAGTGACACGTAGTCTTGGGTTCAATAGGAGTTTAAATCAATGTAAAAACCATGCTCGCTAAAAGAGCCGAAGCTAGTTTTTTGGGACTGAAATCAATTCGATCAGTACCCACCGCTCCTACAAGGAACAATAGGGGACCAAACACTTCGCGAAAGCCACCGCCGATGTCGCTGATGGGGTCATTAGCGGCATGAACCGGTCAACCAACGACGTCTGCTTTTACCCGCAAGGTCAGCCATCGTCGGCGCGTTTATGAGCAAGCGTAGCGTGGGCAAAATCGCGGCGCCTGCGCGCCAGCGTGGCATCGCGCTGTGGCGATTTCGCCCACGCGGCTTGGCTCTCACGCCGCGGTGCGCAGCCTACAAAGATCAGAAAAACCCCAGCGACTCGCACCCCGTCCCGGCCTGGAAATGCGCCTTGTGCCGCTTGCCCGGGATGTCGATGACGTGCACCGAGCCGTCGCCTTGGCAGGCGACGAACAATTCGCCGTTGCGGAACGCCATGTCCATCGGCTGCGAGCCGACCTTGATCGCGGTCTGCTCGCGGAACGACGGATCGATGAGGCTGACGGTGTCGCTGTTGAGGCTGGTGACGGCAAGGAGGCTGTTGTCCGGCGCGTAGCGCGCGATCTGTGCCGCTTTCGGCACGTCCTTAAGGACAAGCTCCTCGCGCACTTTGCCGGCCGCAGTGTCGATCAAGAACAATGTCGGCTGCGCGTCGTCCACCGCGACCACGGTACGGCCGTCCGGCGTGATGGTAATGCCGGCGAGCGGCCGCGGCGTGGCGATCTTGCCGAGAAGCTTGCGCTTCGGCAGATCGATCACGGAGATGGTGGCGTCCTCCTCGTTCTCGGTATAGAGGCGCTCCCCGTCCGGCGCGATGATCAGGCGGTGGCCGTTGGTCGAGCCGGAATCGATCGCCTCGACCACTTTGCTGGCCACCCGGTCGACCACCGCGACCTTCGCCGAGTTCTCGCAGGTGATGTAGATCAAACCGTCGGGGCCGAGTTTGAGCGTATGCGGCGCGATATAGGGCGACAGATCGATGGTGGTGACGAGCACGCGCCTGTGCAGATCGAAGACGCAGAGGTGATGCTGCGGATTGGGATTGCGGCCATGCACGCCATCGCCGAAGATCGGCACATAGGCCATGCCCGTCTCGGGCACGATTAGGAGCTCATGCACGGTCTTGGCAAAGCCGTCGATCACGACCTCGGTTTCGTAAGTCTTCGGATTGAGAAACAGGACCTTGGTCCCGATCTTGTCGACCGCGATCATGCCGTGTTCAACATTGGCCATGGTTTTCTATCCTCCGCACGCGAATCCGCGATCCCGCGCCGCAAGCGCCTTGCCAATTTATAGCGGCGCCGACAAGATGGCGCAAAAGCCTGCAAACAAAGGCGCTCGCGACGCGTGCGCAAGGGGGATGATAAGATGCGTGCTGGCCCAACAAGCTACCTGCCTCGCTTGCAAATGGCTTCGCTGATCGCCGGCGCGGCGATGGCGGTTTCCGCCATGCTGCCGGCGCGGGCCGCGGATCCGATCACCATCGGCTTCTCCATGGCGCAAAGCGGGCCGCTCGCCGTCAACGGCAAATCGGCGCTCTTGGCGATGCAAATCTGGGAAGACGACGTCAACGCCAAGGGCGGGCTGCTCGGCCGCCCGGTAAAGCTTGTGTTCTATGACGACCAGAGCAATCCGGCGACCGTGCCCGGCATCTACACCAAGCTGCTCGACGTCGACAAAGTCGATCTGGTGGTTTCGGGCTACGCGACCAATATCGTGGCGCCGGCGATCCCGGTGGTAATGCAGCACGGCAAGGCTTTCATCGGCCTGTTCGCGCTCGCCGCCAACAGCGAGTTTCATTATCCGCGCTATATATCGATGACGCCGAACGGACCGGACGCCAAGTCGACCATCAGCTCCGGCTTCTTCGACGCCGCGATGGCGCAGAATCCAAAGCCGCAAACCATCGCCATCGTCGGCGCCGACGCCGAATTCTCCAAGAACGCCATGGAAGGCGCGCGCGCCAACGCCAAGGCCGCCGGACTGACGATCGTCTACGACCATTCCTATCCGCCGGCCACGACCGATTTCTCGCCGATCGTGCGGGCGATCCAGGCCGCCAATCCCGATGTGGTGCTGATCGCCTCGTTCCCGCTCGATTCCGCGGGCATGGTGCGCACCTTCAACGAGCTCGGCTACACGCCGAAAATGATCGGCGGCGCCATGGTCGGCCCGCAATCGCCGTCGATGCAGGTGCAGCTCGGCCCGCTGCTCAACGGCTTTACCGATTTCACCTTCTGGCTGCCGGTCAAGACCATGCAATTCCCCGGCGCGCTGGAATTCGTCAAACGCTATCAGGCCAAGGCCGGCGCCGCGGGCGTCGATCCGTTCGGCTACTACATCGCGCCGTGGGCCTATGCCGATCTGCAGGTGCTCGGACAGGCAATCAACGACACTAAGAGCATCGATGACGCCAAAATCGCAGCGGATTTTCACAGCGCCACTTTCCACACCGTGGTCGGCGACGTGAAATTCGGCAAAGACGGCGAGTGGGCGGTGCCGCGCGTCATTCAGACCCAGTTCCACGACATCGCAGGCAACGGCGTCGCGCAATTCCGCGACGTCGACCAGACGCAAGCCGTGGTGACGCCGCCGGACTACAAGACCGGCGGCTTGATCTATCCGTACGGCAACGCGAAGCTGCCGGCGCGTTGACGCGCAAGCCGCCGGGCGCCGCGAGCAGCGTCGCCGCGGCGGGCCGGCCGGTTGTCACGCGAGATGGAACAGGCCGAGCACGAGGAGCGGGCCGATGACGGCAAACACGATTCCAAAAGCGGCGATCCACAACGGCGGTTCACGCTGATCGGACAAATTCATCACCTCCCGACGGGTTAAGCGGCGCCGGCTCATTGGACGTTGGCAGAGCAACCATGTTTGAGAACATGGAACGTTTGATGAGGAACCGATCGGCCGACGCAAAGGTTCCGGCGCGGCGAGCGCTTTGTCGCAGACAAAATGTCCCGGGCATTGCCCTGTCGCGCAACACCGCCGGCGCGGCAGCTGAAAATCGCTGCCTTTCAATAATCCGGCGTTGATGGCTTTCGCCTGCTTCGCGCCTCACACGCCGAGATAGCGATTCATGATGTCGGGCGAAGCCTGTAGCTCTTCCGACGTGCCCTCGAACGCCATGTGGCCGTTGTTGAGGACATAGGCGCGCGAGGCGAGGCTGAGCGCGGCGCGCACGTTCTGTTCGACGATGACGAAGGTCTGCCCCGCTTGCGCCAGGTTACGGCAGACCTCGAGCAGATTCTGCACGATGTTGACCGCAAGGCCTTCGAACGGCTCGTCGAGCAGAATGAGGCGCGGGCGGCGGATCAGAGCGCGCGCGATCGCCAGCATCTGCTGCTCGCCGCCGGACAACGAGCGGCCGTAGCTGCCGCGGCGTTCCCTGAGCCGCGGAAAAAACGCGTAGATCTCGTCGAACGGCAACGCCGAGGCTGCCGAGAAAGCGGCAAGGTCCAAATTCTCCTCGACGGTCAGGCCGCCGAAAATGCGCCGTTCCTCGGGAACGAGCTGCAGGCCGAGGCCGGCGATGTCGTGCGCGGCCATCGCTTCGATGGCGACGCTTTGGAAGCGGATCGTCCCGGAGCGCGGATGCGTCGCTCCGGCGAGCGTCTTGAGCGTCGTGCTCTTGCCGGCACCGTTGCGGCCAAGCAGCGCCACCACCTCACGCTCGCGCACCGCCATGGAGACGTCGAACAAAACGTGGGAATCGCCGTAATAGGAATTGATGCGCTCGACCTCGATCATGGCCTTGGCGGCGGCCGGCGCCGCACTAGCGGCATTATTCATGGCACTCGTCATGGCGCTTGTCATGGCGCCATCCCGCCGAGATAGGCTTGGCGCACCAGCGGGTCGCCGGTGATGTCCTTCGGCGTGCCCTCGGCCAGCACCCTGCCCTCATGCAGAACGGTGATGCGTTCGGCAAGCTCGAACACCGCGTCCATGTCGTGCTCGACCAGAACGATGGTGCGGCCCTTGCCGAGCTTGCGGATCAAATGCTTGACGCCCTCGCGCTCGGAAGGGCTCAGGCCGGCAAGCGGCTCGTCGAGCAGCAGTACCGAAGGCTGCGACGCCAGCGCCAGGCCGAGCTCGAGGCGGCGCTTCTCGCCATAAGGCAGCGTATTGACGACAAGGTCGGCGCAGGCGTTGAGGTCGAGCTCTTCGAGCAGCGCCGATACCACCGCCTCGACCTTGGCAAAGCCTTCGGCGGAGCGGAACACATCGAGCCGCCAGCGGCCGCGCTGCCGGCCAAGCGCACCGATCCGCAAATTCTGCCGCGCGGTCAGTTGCGGGAACAACTGATTGATCTGATAGCTCTTGGCCAGACCGTATTGATAGGCCGCAGTGACGTCGGCTGTGGTGATGTCGGCGCCGTGCAGCAGAATTTCTCCGGAGTCGACGGATTCCTCGCGCTTGAGCAGGCGCAGGAACGTGCTTTTGCCGGCGCCGTTGGGGCCGATGACGGCGTGGCATGCGCCCTCACGCAGCGCCAGCGAGACGCCATCGACGGCGCGGATACCGCCATAGGCC
>JBAQAB010000535.1:0-13082 GCA_049285535.1 Xanthobacteraceae bacterium | reverse complement strand
CCTGTCATGCTCCGCGAAGGCGGAGCATCCAGTAACCGGATGACCTAAGCGATAATGCACTCAGCGGCATCGCGATTGAATCGGTGATTACTGGATCGTCCGCCTTCGCGGACGATGACAACGAGGGCCGGCACGGTAGGAAACGCACCATGAGAGTCTATCAGTTCACCGAACAGGCCTATTACCCCACCTGGAACGATCACTCGGGTTCGCTACGCGTCATTCTGCCGAACCGCAAATGCGATCCGCACCTCGCCGCCGATCTGTTTCACCGTTATTACGACGAGTATCAGCTCTGCGACGAGCTCGGCATCGACGTCATGCTCAACGAGCATCATCAGACCGCGACCTGCATGTCGTCGTCGGTAGTGATCGGACTTGCGGTGCTCTCGCGCATCACTAAGAAGTCGCGGCTCCTGGTGCTCGGTTATCCGATCGGTCATCGGCCCGATCCGCTGCGCGTCGCCGAGGAACTGTCCACCATCGACGTCATCTCGCGCGGCCGCCTCGACATGGGTTTCATCAAGGGCATTCCCTACGAAATCCCGGCCTCCAACCGCAATCCGACCGAGCTGATGGACCGCTTCTGGGAGGCGCATGATTTCATCATCAAGGCGATGACCACGCATGACGGGACGTTCAACTGGGAAGGCGAGTTTTTTCATTATCGGCAGGTGAACGTCTGGCCGCGGGTGTGGCAGGATCCGCATCCGCCGATCTGGTCGACCACCGGCTCATCGACCCAGGCGCGCGTGCTCGGCGAGCGCGGTTATGTCATGGCGACCCTCGGCACCGGCTTCGGCACGCGCAAGCTCTACGACGCCTACCGCAAGGGCTATCTCGGAAAGTTCGGCCGCGCGCCCGGCGCCGACCACTTTGCTTATCTCGGCTTGGTGGCGGTCGCTCACGACAAGGAGGAAGCGCGCAAGCGCGGCGATCTGATCGCCGGTTACCTGCGCACCAGCGCCATCGTGCATGTGCCGTTCCGCAATCCACCGGGCTATATCTCGGTGGAAGACAATGCGCGCATGCTGCGCGGCGAAACGCCGCCGCGCGGTTTTACCAAGGATGGCCGCGCCATCAACATTCACGCCACCAGCGTCGACGATCTGATCGATGCCGGCGTTCTGTTCTGCGGCACGCCGGACGAGGTTTATGACCAGATCATCGCGTTCTGCGAACACTGCGGCGGCATGGGCAATCTCCTGATGATGGGCCAGGCCGGCTTCCTCACCCATGAGCAGACCGTCGATAATCTGACGCTGTTTTCCCGTGAGGTACTGCCGCGGCTTAAGGCGTGGAAGCAGCCCGATGCCGAGGCAGCTGCGGCGGCTGTGGCCGCCTAGCCGATGCCGTAACCTTGGTGCTTGCCGATCTCCAAAGCTAAGTGAGATCAAAGGCCTATGCGGCGGCCCGTGGCCGTCTTTCATTAGACTGTTCAAAAATTGGAACAAATCTTGATTTTGGGACGATGCCGGTTCATGTATCAGAAGGGACGACGGATGCCGGCAGAATTGTGAGACCAATCGATGATGGGTGAGCCGTTTGCGTCCGATCCTTACGTTGTCGGCAAAAGCGCAGCGCCGGCCGGGCTGCCGCAGATTCCAGCAGAAGAGTCATTATGCCCGGTGATATCGCACGACTGGGTGAACGCCGAATACAAGCACCTCGTCGTCGAGGCCTCGCCCAAGGCGCTTACCGTCACGCCGGGACAGTTCTTCAATCTGCTGTGTCCATCGCCCGACGTCGGCGAATTGTTTTTCCGCCGGCCCCAGAGCGTCTATCGCGTGAATAAGAAGCGCGGCCGTATCGAATTTCTCTACAAATGCGTCGGCCGCGGCACGCGCGGGCTCTCGACGCTGGAGAAGGGTGACAATCTCAATATGGTCGGCCCGCTCGGCGTCGGCTTCCGGCTAGATTCCGCTTGGCGCCACATCGTCGTGCTCGGCCGCGGCGTCGGCATCGCCACCCTCGGGCCGATTTCGCAGCTGGCGCGCGACAGCGACGTGGGCGTTACGGCGATCTTGTCAGCGCGCAATGCCGACTTCGTCATGGCCGATACGTTCTTCCGCGAGGCTGGCGACGTCGTCAGCGTGCTCGATACCGACGGCACCAGCGCGGTTGAGAACGTCGAGAAAACCCTCGGCGGGCTGATCGCGCAAAAGCGCGCCGACGCGTTCTTCACCTGCGGCTCAAACCGGTTGTTTCAGCTGATGAAGCGGCTCGGCAAAACGCAGAACATTCCAGGGCAGGTGGCGATGGAGCAGGTGATGGCGTGCGGGCTCGGCCCCTGCTACGTCTGTGTCCGCACCTTCGAAGTGAACGGCAAGAAAGAGCTGCGCCGGGTCTGCATCGAAGGGCCGGTGTTCGACATGCAGGAGGCGGTCGGATGGTAGAGGCGGTCACATGGTAGACATGCGCGTCAAGATCGGCGCGGTGACGCTGCAAAACCCGGTCATGCCGGGCTCCGGCTGTTTCTCAACCGATCTCGCACAGGTGATGGACATCAACCGGCTCGGCGCCATGGTGGCGAAGACGGTGTCGCGCGAATACCGCGCCGGCAATCCGCCGCCGCGCGCCGCCGAAGTGGAAGGCGGCATGATCAATTCGATCGGCCTGCCGACCAAGGGCATCCAATATTTCTTCGAACATCAGGTGCCGGATTATCGGCGCTTCACGCCGCCGCTGGTCGCTTCGATCTCGGGCACCACGATCGAGGATTTCGAAGCCATGGCGCGCGACGTCGCCAAGGGCGATATCGACGTGCTTGAGGTCAATATTTCCTGCCCGACGCGCGATCCCAAAGGCGGCAATTTCGCGCTGCATGCCGAGCACACATACGACGTGATGAAACTCATCCGCGCCACCACCGACAAGCCAATCTGGGTGAAGCTGTCGCCGAATGCCGGCGACATCGTCACTGTCGCGCAGGCGGCCGAGCGTGCCGGTGCCAATGCGCTGGTGGTGGCGAACACGATACTGGGCTTGAAGATCAACACTGACACGTTCCGTCCGGCGATCGGCAACAAGTTCGGTGGCCTGTCAGGGCCGGGCATCAAGCCGGTCATCATGCGCATGGTCCATCAATGCGCCAAGGCGGTGAAAATCCCGATCATCGGCTGCGGCGGCATCGTCAAGGTCGAGGACGCGGTGGAATATATGCTGGCCGGCGCCACCGCGGTGATGATCGGCTATCTCACCTTCCGCAATCCCACCGGCATGATCGCGATTATCGACGGGCTCGAAGCGTGGTGCGCCAAGCGCAGCTTCGCCCGCGTCGCCGATCTCACGGGCGCGATGATCGACGAGCCGCCGATGGAAACGTTTGCCGCCGCTGCGGCGCCGATCGGGTAAATGACCGCCATGACCACACGTATCACCATCCGCAGGCCCGACGACTGGCACCTGCATGTTCGCGACGGCGAAATGCTCAAGGCGGTGCTGCCCTATACGGCGAAGAATTTCGCCCGCGCCATTTTGATGCCTAACCTGATCCCGCCGGTGCGCACGACGGCCGAATGTATCGCCTATCGCGGGCGGGTGATGGCGGCGGTACCGCCGGGTGCCAAGTTCAAGCCGCTGATGACGTGTTATCTCACCGACGACACCGATCCCGACGACGTCGAGCGCGGCTTTCGCGAGGGGGTCTTCACCGGCGTGAAACTTTATCCGGCCAACGCCACGACCAATTCGGCGGCCGGCGTTACCGACTATAAGAAAGTCATGCGTGTCCTTGAGCGCATGGAAAAGATCGACATGCCGTTCCTGATGCACGGCGAAGATACCGACCCGGACGTCGATATCTTCGATCGGGAGAAAGCGTTCATCGACCGGCACCTGTCGAAATGGATCAAGCAGTTTCCGAAGCTGCGCTTCATCCTGGAACATCTGTCGTCAAAGGACGGCGTCGATTTCGTCAAAAGCGCCGCGCCGCAGGTCGGCGGCACCATCACTGCGTATCACATGATGCTCACCCGGAACGATTGGTTCGGCCACGGGCTCAAGCCTTATATGTATGTGATGCCGGTCATCAAAACCGCGCGCGACCGCACCGCGCTGCGCAAAGCGGCGACCTCCGGCGAGGCCTGCTATTTCCTCGGTACCGATTCCGCGCCGCATCCGTATTCGCGGAAGGTGTCGACCAACGGCGTGCCCGGCATGTTCAACGCGCCGGTGGCGCTGGAGACCTACGCCCAGGTGTTCGAGGAAGAAGGCGCGCTCGACAAGCTTGAGGCCTTTGCCTCGCTCAACGGCCCGAAGCATTACCGCATGCCGCCGAACGACGAGACGATCACGCTGGAGAAGACGCCGTGGACGGCGCCGGAGGAGGTGAAAGTCGCCGGCCCCGACGAGCGCGCCTTGGTCTATCGCGGCGGCGAAACCATCGCCTGGAAGGTGGTCGCATAAAATACTATTGTCATGCCCCGCGTAGGCGGGGCATCCGGTAATCGCAAAGCTCTAGCTATCGCGGCGGCGATTACTGGATCGCCCGGTCAAGCCGGGCGATGACAGGTGGAAGGATCGGAAGAATAATGACAGGTTTCCCCGACAAAGAGGTGATCGCGGAACTGACGGCGAAGATGCTGCTTGAGGTCGATGCGGTCCGCTTCATGACCGACAAGCCGTTCATCTACACCTCAGGCTGGGCGAGCCCGGTCTATACCGATTGCCGACGCCTCATTTCCTTTCCCCGCGTGCGCCAGACGCTGATCGATTTCGGCGTGACGACGGTGATGCGCGACGTCGGCTTCGAGCAATTCGATGCGGTGGCCGGCGGCGAGACGGCGGGAATCCCGTTTGCGGCCTGGATGGCCGACCGGCTGATGCTGCCGATGCAATATGTGCGCAAGAAGCCGAAGGGCTTTGGCCGCAACGCCCAGATCGAGGGCCATCTCGAAGACGGCGACCGGGTGCTGTTGGTCGAGGACATGACCACCGACGGCCGCAGCAAGGTCAATTTTTGCAGGGCGTTGCGCGAGGCCGGCGCCGTGGTCGACCATGTCTTCGTGTTCTTCTTCTATGACATCTTCCCCGAGGGCAAGAAAATCTTGAGCGATCTCGGCGTCACGCTGCACGCGCTCGCTACCTGGTGGGATGTGCTGGAAGTCGCCAAGAAGAGCGGCAAGTTCGACAAGGCCAAGCTCAAGGAAGTCGAAAAGTTCATGAAGGATCCCGCGGCCTGGTCGAAGGCGCATGGCGGCGCCGCGGCGGCGGCGGAGTAATCAAAGGGACGGAAATGCCTAACGAAGTTGCGGATGTGATTGTTGTCGGCGCCGGCAATGCGGCGTTTTGTGCGGCGCTGGCGGCGGAAGAGCAGGGCGCCAAGGTCATCATGTGCGAGGCGGCGCCGGAGGATGAATCTGGCGGCAATAGCCGCTTCACCGCGGGCTCGATCCGCGTCGTCTATAACGGCATCGACGATATCAAGACGCTGGTGCCGGACCTCACGCCGGCGGAAATCGAAACCACGGATTTCGGCACCTACACCGCCGATCAGTTTTATGACGACATGGCGCGGGTGACGCAAAACCGCGCCGATCCCGATCTCGTGGAGCTGCTTGTCACCAAGAGTTTCGATTCGCTCAATTGGATGCGGCAAAAGGGCGTGCGGCTCATTCCGATCTACGGCCGGCAGGCATTCAAGGTCGATGGCAAGTTCAAGTTCTGGGGCGGGCTGACGGTCGAGTCGGTCGGCGGCGGCCCGGGCCTCGTCAACCAGCTCACCGCGGCGGCGAAGAAACGCGGCATCGATATTCGCTATTCGACGCGCGGCATGGATCTGTTGTTCGATGGCGATCGCGTCGAAGGCGTTCGCGTCCGCGAGCATGGCGAGGTCCGCGAGTTGCGCGCCAAATCCGTGGTGCTCGCCTCTGGCGGCTTCGAAGCCAATCCGGAATGGCGCACCCGCTATCTCGGTCCCGGCTGGGACCTCGCCAAGGTGCGCGGCAGCCGCTTCAACATCGGTGATGGTATCCGCATGGCGCTCGACATCGGCGCCGTGCCGCGCGGCAACTGGTCAGGCTGCCACGCCGTGCAGTGGGATATGAACGCGCCGGAATTCGGCGATCTCGCCGTCGGCGACCAGTTCCAGAAGCACTCCTATCCGTTCTCGATCATGATCAACGCCACCGGCAAGCGCTTCGTCGACGAAGGCGCCGACTTCCGCAATTACACTTATGCCAAGTATGGCCGCGTGGTGCTGGAACAGCCGGGACAGTTCGCCTGGCAGATTTTCGATCAGAAGACCAAGCATCTACAGCGCGACGAATACCGCATCCGGCAGATCACCAAGGTGACCGCGAACACCGTCGAGGAGTTCGCGAAAAAGCTCGAGGGCGTCAACGCGGCCGAGTTCCTCAAGACCATCAAGGAGTATAACGCCGCGGTGAAGGCCGATGTGCCGTTCAATCCGAACGTCAAAGATGGACGCGGCACCACGGGCCTCGCCGTCAACAAGAGCAATTGGGCAAACACTATCGATACGCCGCCGTTCGAAGGTTATGCGGTGACCTGTGGCGTCACCTTCACCTTCGGTGGCTTGCGCATCGACACCGATGGCGAAGTGCTCAACACCGACTACCAGCCGATCCCCGGTCTTTATGCCGCAGGCGAACTGGTCGGCGGGCTATTCTACTTCAATTATCCGGGTGGCTCGGGCCTGATGTCCGGCACCGTTTTCGGCAAGATCGCCGGCACCTCGGCCGGCCGCGCCGGCAAGAACTGAGCCGCCATGGACGCCAAGATCAGGCCGCCGCTCAACACGCTTTCGGTAAGCGAGATCGCGAACGAAATCGCGGCCGGCAAGACGACCTGCGAAGCGGTGGTGAACGACTGCGTGGCGCGGATCGCCGAACGCGACGGCGCGGTGAAGGCGTTCGTGAATTTCGATGCCGCTGTCGCGCTCGATCAGGCGCGCGCACTCGATCGCGGCCGACGCCGCGGCCCGCTGCACGGCGTGCCGATCGGCCTGAAGGATACCATCGACACCTTCGATATGCCGACCGAAATGGGCTCGCCAATTTATCGCGGCAACCGGCCGCGGGCGGACGCCTCCTGCGTTGCGCTTCTGCGCCGCGCCGGCGCGATCATCTTCGGCAAGACCGCGACGTGCGAATTCGCCGGCAGCGCTCCGCCGGCAACGACCAATCCGCACAATCCCGCTCATACGCCTGGCGGTTCATCGAGCGGTTCGGCGGCGGCGGTCGCCGATTTCATGGTGCCGGCAGCGCTCGGCACGCAGACCGGCGGTTCGGTGCTGCGCCCGTCGTCGTTTTGCGGCGTATTTGGCTACAAGCCGACTTACAACACCATCAACAAGCAGGGCGTCTGGCCGGCCGCCGACTCCATCGACACCATCGGCTGGCTCGGCCGTTCCGTCGACGACGTCGCGCTTTTGACGACGGTGCTGCGCATGGAAACGCCGCGACCGCCGCGCGAGCTGGACACTGCGCCACGCATTGGCGTCTGGCGCACCGATTTGTGGGATACCGCGCAGGACGAGACCAAAGCTGCAATCGAAGACGCAGCGGGCAGACTTAGCAAAGCCGGCGCCGCGGTGCGCGATATCGAAATGCCGGACGCGTTCAACGGGCTGCACGTGATCGCCCGCTCCACCATCGGATTTTACGAGCGCGCCGCCTGCATGGCCTATGCCTGGGATCATCAGCGCGAACGGCTGTCGCCGCAGATGCAGCGCTATATCGAAAACGGCCACAAGATTTCGCGCGACGACTACGTCGCCGGTCTGCGCCGGCTCGACGAATGCCGCGTCTTGCTGGGCGAAGTATTTGCGAGCTTCGACGTGCTCTTGGTGCCATGCGTGCCGGGCGAAGCGCCAAAGGGTCTCGGCGCCACCGGCGATCCCTCGATGCAGGCGATCTGGACCGCTTTGCACACGCCGACCATGACGTTGCCGACCCATCGCGGCCCCAACGATCTGCCGGTCGGCATCCAGCTGGTGGCGCAACGCTACGACGACGATCGGCTATTCGCCTGCGCGCGCTGGATCTGGGACAAGATCGGCGCGCCGGAGATGGTCGGCGTGCGCCGGAGTCACTGATGGAATTCGACAATACGTTCGACGTGCCGTTGCCTCCGGCGCAAGCCTGGGCGCTGCTGATGGATATTCCGCGCATTGCGCCCTGCATGCCCGGCGCCGAATTGACCGAGATCGTCGATCCGCAGAACTACAAGGGCAAGATTGCGGTCCGCCTCGGCCCGGTGGCGCTTACATTTGCCGGCCGGGTCGAATTCGATCAAATCGATACGACCAGTCACACCGCACGGGTCAAAGCACAAGGCAGCGATGCCAAAGGCCGCGGCGGCGCCAACGCGACCGCGGCGTTCTGCATCGAGCCGGCCGGCTCGGGCTCGACCGTGCGCATCCATACCGAGCTGATGCTGTCGGGCGCGGTTGCGCAGTATGGCCGTGGCGTCGGCATGATCGAGGCGACCGCGGCGCAGATCGTCGGTCAGTTCGCGACGAATTTGTGCGCGCAGCTTGCGGAGACGCCGCCAATGCTGGAGGGTGCCTTGCGGCCGGCGTCTTCGGAAATACAGCCGCCCGCCGCCAAGCCGATTTCCGGGCTGTCGCTCATGGCCCGCGTCATTTGGTCGAGGCTTATGGCCCCGTTCAGCGGAAGCAAAACGTAGCTATCATTCGCCAGCACAGGCAAACCGCGTGAATGAATTGATCGGAGCGCGTGTCCCCCGCCTGGAAGACCAGGCGCTTCTGACCGGCAAGGGCCGTTTCGTCGATGACATCGCCGCGATCGGCGCGCTGGTCGCCGCGTTCGTGCGCAGTCCGCACCCACATGCACTGATCCGCGGCGTCGATGCCGCCTTGGCCCGCGCACAGCCGGGCGTCGTCGCGGTGCTCACGCTCGACGATCTGGCGCCGGTGCTCAAGCAGCGGCGCATGATCCGGACCTCCAATTCCGGCACTAAGCTCGACCAGAGCTGGCCATTCGCGCTGGCCGACGGCGAAGTGTCCTTCGTCGGCGAGCCGGTCGCCATCGTGATTGCTAAGGATCGCTATCTGGCCGAAGACGCTGCTGCACTGGTCGCGGTCGACTACGACCTATTGCCGGCGGCCGTCGATTGCCGGGCCGAGCGGGCGCCGCCGGTGCGCCGCGAGCTTACCTCGAACGCGGTGATTTCCTACAAGGTCACTTATGGCGACGTCGATGCGGCGTTCGCCAAGGCGGCGCATGTGGTGCGCGACGATCTGTGGATGCATCGCGGCGCCGGCCATTCGATGGAGGGCCGCGGCATCCTCGCCCAAATCTCCGATCGCGAAACCGCGGTCTGGGCGTCGACCCAGAAGGCGCATGATCTGTGCACCGCCATCGCCGACTATATCGATCTCGACGAAAGCCGGCTCCGTGTCGCGACGCCCGACGTCGGCGGCGGCTTTGGACCAAAACTTTGCGTCTATCCGGAGGACATCGCGGTGGTCGCCGCGGCGACGCTGCTCGGCCGCTCGGTGAAATGGACCGAAGACCGCCGCGAGCATTTCACCAATGCGGCACAGGAGCGCGATCAATATTGGTCGATCGAGCTTGCGGCGGACGAGCAGGGCCGCGTGCGCGGCGTGCGTGGCCGCCTCATCCACGACATCGGCGCCTATGCGCT
This sequence comes from Xanthobacteraceae bacterium, assembly GCA_049285535.1. Taxonomy (GTDB): domain Bacteria; phylum Pseudomonadota; class Alphaproteobacteria; order Rhizobiales; family Xanthobacteraceae; genus BOG-931. The sequence continues at coordinate 3,449 of JBAQAB010000535.1, read as the reverse complement.
GCAAGACGTGAACATCCCGTACAATTCCGCAACCACGATGACCGGGCCTTATATGGTGCCGGCGCTGGCGATGGACGTGATCGCGACCCATACCAACAAATCGCCGGTGTCATCGGTGCGCGGCGCAGGCTATCCGCAGGCGGCGTTTGCAATGGAACGCATGATGGATCGTCTGGCGCGCGAAATGAAAATCGACCGTGCCGAATTGCGCCGCCGCAATCTCATTCCGGCGGAGAAAATGCCGTACCTCAAGCCGCTCAAGGCGCGCTCGGGCGAGCAGGTGCAATACGACAGCGGCGACTATCCGGGCTGCCAAGCGGAAATTCTCAAGACCGCGGGATGGGACGACTTTCCGCGTCGTCAGGCCGAGGCCCGCGCGCGAGGCCGTTATATCGGCATCGGACTCGCCCACGGCATCAAAGGCACCGGCCGCGGCCCTTTCGAATTCGGCAATGTGCGTGTGTCGCCGACAGGACACATTACAGTTTCGACTGGGGCAGCGCCGATGGGCCAGGGACTTGCCACCGCGCTGGCGCAAATCTGCGCCGAGTCGTTCGGCGTGCGCGCACAGGATGTCACCGTGGTTGCCGGCGACACCGCGGCGGCGCCGCTGGGCCTCGGCGGCTTTGCCAGCCGGCAGACAGTCACCGCCGGTTCGTCGGTGAAAATTGCCTCGCAAGCAGTGGCGGCGAAGGCGCGCCAGCTTGCAAGTCACATGCTGGAAGCGGCCGAGGAGGATCTCGAAATCGTCAACGGCGAAGTGCGCGTGGTTGGCGCGCCGCAGCTTGCCGTCAAGCTCGGCGAGCTTGCACGCGTGCTTAAAGGTGCGCCCGGTTACGGCTTTCCGCCGGGCATCGATCCAGGACTTGAAGCTAGCGCGACCTTTCGCGTTGATCAGCTGGCTTATTCCAACGCCTGTCATGTCGTCGAAGTTGAGGTCGATAGCGAGACTGGCGGCGTGCGGATTTTGCGCTATATCGCGCTGCAGGATGCCGGGTGCCTCGTCAATCCGCTGATCGTCGAGGGCCAAGTCCACGGCGGCATTGCTCACGGTGTCGGTAATGCCTTGTTGGAATGGATGGGCTACGATGCTTCGGGCCAACCGGTGACCACGACGTTTGCCGATTATCTGCTGCCGACGGCGACCGATCTGCCGAATTTCGAGACGCTGTATAAGGAATCGCCGTCGCCGCATAATCCGCTCGGCGTCAAAGGTGTCGGCGAGGTCGGGGTCATTCCTGCCGCCGCCGCGGTGATCTCGGCCATCGAGGACGCGCTGTCGCCGTTTGACGTCCGTATTTCGCAAATGCCGGTCATGCCGCACGAGCTTGTTGCCCTGATCGCCTCAGGTGCGACAGGGTAATCGTGCCGAAAAAGGAGACGAGAATGAAACGTTTGAAATTAGCCGCGAGCGCGCTGCTCTGGTCGGCATTGCTGGCATCGCTCATCGCGCCGGCGCACGCCGAGACCTTTCCGTCGCGGCCGATTCACCTGATCCTGCCCTTCCAGCCGGGCGGTATCGTCGATTTCGCCGGACGGGTTCTCGCACAAAAACTCAGCGAGGCGCTGGGGCAAACCGTCGTCCCCGATAACAAGCCGGGCGCCGGCGGCATCGTCGGCCTCGATTACGTCGCCCATTCTGCGCCCGACGGCTACAACATCGTGTTGATCGATCCGAGCGTCGTCATCAATCCGACGCTGCAGAAGTCATTGCCCTTCGACCTTTTCAAGGACTTGGCGACCGTTTCGATCATTAATTCCTCTCCCGAAGTTCTGGTTGTGGCGCCGCAGCTTGGCATCAAGACCTATCAGGAGCTCGTCGCCTACGGCAAAGCCAATCCCGGCAAGCTCAATTATGCCTCGGCGGGCGTCGGCACGACGCCACATCTCGCCGCCGCGATGTGGGCGCAACGCACCGGCATCAGCGCGGTGCACGTGCCATACAAAGGCGTGGGTCCGTCGTTCGTCGACCTGATGAGCAATAAAGTGCAGATGGAGTTCTCGAGCATCGCCGGCGCGCTGCCGTTCACCTCGAAAGGCAGCGTTATTGCTCTCGCTACCACCGGGTCCAAGCGCTCGCCGGTCTATCCCGATCTGCCCACGGTGTCGGAATTCTTGCCGGGCTACGACGTCGATCTCTGGCTCGGCGTCTATGCGCCGTCCGGCACGCCGCCCGACGTGCTCGCCAAGCTCAACGGCGGCATCGCCAAAGCGTTGCAGGACGACCAGCTCAAAACCGCCTTCGCCAAGTTCGGCCTGACGCCGCGCGGCACCAGCCTCGACGAGGGCAAAGCCTTCACGCAGTCGGAATACGAGAAGTGGAAGAAGGTCATCGCCGACGGTCACATTACGCTCGATTGAACACGGCATGAGCGCAGCTGGCACGACAAATCCCTGGCCGATCGAATTGCGCCTGCACAAGGATCGCAAGACGCTCACCGTCGCCTTTGACGACGGCGAGCGTTTCGATCTCGCCGCCGAATATTTGCGTGTGCGCTCGCCGAGCGCCGAAGTGCAGGGCCATTCGCCGAGCGAGCGGCGAACCGTCGGCGGCAAGCAGGAGGTGCAGATTCTGGAGCTGCATCCGGTCGGCAATTATGCGGTTCGCATCGTGTTCGACGACATGCACTCCACCGGCATTTTCAGCTGGGATTATCTCCACGAGCTCGGCCGCAATCGCGAAGAGTATTGGAGCGACTATCTCGGCGAGCTTGCGGCGCAAAACCTGTCGCGCACGCCGCTGGCGCGGTGAAGCGAAAGCGCGGGGGCCGGCTGGCAGGGTGGCAATACGCTGGACGGCGCGGCAATAGAGCCGCTCCAAGGTCTGGGACGAGCCGCTTGTCTTCGGCTAAGATTGCCAAAGCGGCCGCAAAAGTGCCGCCGATGAGGGAGGAATACGATGAAGTTGCGTGGTTTGACCGCGATCGCTTTGGCTATGGGCTTGCTCACGGCGGGCGCTGCCTATGCCCAACAGCAGGCGCCGGCCGGCGCCCCTGACCTGAATGCAATCCCGCCCCAGATGCCGTTTAATCTTCCGTTTGGCACCCCGATCTCCTTGGAAAAGGCCCAGGCCCTGGTTCAGGCTGCGACTGCCGAGGCCAACAAGAGAGGCTGGCCCGAAGACTTCGCGGTGGTCGATTGGGGCGGCAATCTGGTGGCCTTTGCCCGGATGGACGGCGCCCAGCTCGCCTCCATTGCCATTGCCGAGCACAAGGCGCGCACTGCGGCACGATATCGCCGTCCTACGGTGGCGTTCGAGAATGGCGTGCAGAAGTTCGGCCTCAACTATCTTTTGACGCTTGACGACGTGATTGCCTCGCGAGGCGGTATTCCTTTGGTCGATGGCGGCAAAATCATCGGCGCGATCGGCTGCTCCGGCGGCACCGGCTCCCAAGACGAGGCTTTGTGCCAGGCCGCGGTTGCCGCGGTGATGAAATAACCGTCCGAAT
>JBAQAB010000534.1:0-8126 GCA_049285535.1 Xanthobacteraceae bacterium | reverse complement strand
ACTTCCATGTCCGGCTCGGCATCGACCCAGCGCGCCAACAGGCTGCGCACGACGATGGCGTCATCGACGACCATGACGCGGAGCGGGTTTGCGGTCCGGAGCGCAGGACTTGCAGCTGCGAGGACGGTACTCATGCGACAAGGACTCTCGGTACGCGGACTTTTTGACACTGGCAGACTTCGCTACCGCGAAGACCAGCCGATCTACAGCGGCTGGGGCGCGACCTCTTCGGGCAACCGATCTTCGGTCTTCCGCATCATGCTTTAGATCAGCCCGACTTCCTGGAACTTGGCTTCGACGATGTCCTTGTCGAACGGCTTCATGATGTATTCGTTGGCGCCGGCGTGCAGCGCCCGCGCGATGTGCGCGACGTCGTTCTCGGTGGTGCAGAACACCACTTTGGGCCGATCCCCGCTGGGCAGCCGCCGCAGCGCCCGAAGGAAATCGTAGCCATCCATTTTCGGCATGTTCCAATCGAGCAGGATCGCGTCCGGCATTTGCGTCTGACACGATACGATCGCTTCCTCGCCGTTCTCGGCTTCCACGATCTGGAATTCGAGCCCTTCGAGAATTCGCCGCGCCACCTTTCGAATGACGCTGGAGTCGTCAACAACCAAACACGTTTTCATAGTTCTCCTCGCTTTAGTCGTGCGCGGGTAAAGCCGCGGGGTCGCGTCTTACAGAGATTACGGTCGTGTTCATGCTGCCATCGTCTCGGCGCCCAAATCCAGCACGCGGTCCACGTCGAGGACGACGAGCAGCTGGCCATCGAGCCGGAATACGCCGGCGGAAACGCGGGCCAGCCTGCGGTCGAGATTGATCGGGTTAACTTCGCGCTCGCCGTCCGCAAGCTTGAGCACCTCGCCCACCGTGTCGACCAGCAGGCCGAACGATTCGGTGCCGCATTCGATGCCGATCGCCATCGGCGGCCGATCGTCGCCACGCGACGGAAGATCGAGCCGGTTGCTGAGATGGATCGCCGTGACAATGCGGCCGCGTAGATTGAGCACGCCGGCGATTTCCGGCCCGGCCAGCGGCACTCGGGTCATGCGGCTCGGCTTGAACACGTCCTGCACGCGTTCGATCGGCAGCCCGAACAGCTGGCCGGCGGTGGTGAAGGTGACGTAGTCGGTCACGCTGGTATTGTCGTTCATCGCGCTCACGCTGCCTGCTCGAGATCGGCGCTTTGTTCCTTGATCGCAGCGATCAGTCCGGGTCGATCGAATTTGGCGACGAAGTCGTGGAAACCGACAGCGCGCCCGCGCGCGATCGTGTCGTCGGAAACCATGGCGGCAAGTGCGATGATCGGGATCGCGGCGGTCGCCGGCGCGCTGCGCATTGCCTGCGCCAGCGCGAAGCCGTCCAGTTCGGGCATTTCGACGTCGGTCACGACGACATCGATGCGCTTGCCGGATTTGAGCGCAGCCAGCGCTTCGCTCCCCGATCCGACAGCGATTACCCGGTAGCCGGCCGCCTTGATCAGCGGCGCCAGCATGTCGCGGAAGAAGGGCGAATCGTCGACCAGCAGGATGGTGCGCACCGGGCCGGGCTTGGCCTCGTCGCGGCGGCGGAACCAGTCCTCGAAGGCCTGCGGCAGGAAATGCGCAACATCGAGGATCTCGGTGGTGTTGCGCTTGACCACGGCGTAACCAAGCACGCCGGGACGGTCGCTGACGACTTCGATGTCGAGCTTGTCCTCGACGATGTCGACGATCTCGTCGACCACAAGACCCATCGAGCGGCCGCGATCGGAGAACACCAGGATCGGCTGGGCACCTTCTGTTTTCAGGCCGGCCTCGGTATCGATGCGAACGAGCGGCATGAGCTGATCGCGATATTGCACGAGATAGCGGCCGTCGGAGATCTCGATACGGCGGCAATCGATCTCCTCAAGGCGGGTGACCAGAGATAGCGGCACGGCCTTGAGCTGTAGCGAGCCGGCGCGGAAGACCAAAAGCGAGACGATGTCGTCCGCCACGGCCGCCTCGCCTTGTTTGAGCTCCGGCGCGTCGGCTTGCGCGGCCTGGGCGGCGCGACCCAGCGCCTGAGCCACGCCGTTCGGGTCGATGATCATGATGACCGAGCCGTCGCCGAGGATGGTCGTGCCGGAAAACACCCCGATGTGCCGCAACTTCGACGACATCGGCTTGATCACGATCTCCTCGGTATGCAGCACGCCGTCGACGACGGCGCCGAACACCTGATTGCCGACCTGGATCACGACGACGAAGCCGCTGTCGCGCTCGCTGTCGCCAAGACGGAATACGTCCTTCAGATACAACAGCGGCAATAGCTGATTGCGTAGCCGCAATACCGGCGTGTCTTTGATCCGTTCGATACGATGGTCGCCAGTGCCGCCGGCGCGAACCAGTTCCAGCACGGAGAGCTGCGGAATGGCGAAGCGTTCGCCGGCTGCTTCGACGATGAGCGCCGAGACGATGGCGAGCGTCAGCGGAATCTTGATGATAAAGCTCGTTCCGGCGCCGGCCGCGGACTTCAGTTCCACCGTCCCGCCGATCTGCTCGATATTGCTGCGCACGACGTCCATGCCTACGCCGCGCCCGGAAATGCTGGTCACCTGCGCGGCGGTAGAAAAGCCGGGTGTGAAGATGAAATTGCAGATCTCGGCATCGGATTTGCCGACCAGATCGGCTTCGCTGGCAAGTCCGGTCTCGATGGCCTTGGCCTTGATGCGCGCGGCGTCGAGGCCGCGGCCGTCGTCAGCGATCTCAATGATGATGTGACCGCCCTGATGGCAGGCGGTGAGCCGGATGGTGCCGGCCCTCGGCTTGCCGGCGGCGATGCGCGCGGCCGGACTTTCGATGCCGTGATCCGCGCAGTTGCGCACCAGATGCGTCAGCGGGTCCCGCACCAATTCGAGAACCTGGCGATCGAGCTCGGTCTCGGCGCCGTGCATTTCGAGCTCGATCTCTTTGCCGAGTTCGGCGCACAGATCGCGCACGATGCGCGGCAGTTTCTGCCACGCATTGCCGATCGGCTGCATGCGCGTCTTCATCACGCCTTCCTGCAGTTCGGCGGTGACATTGGACAGCCGCTGCAGCGGCACTTTGAAGTCGGACTCTTCGTAGCGGCGCACGATCTCGAGCAGCTGATTCCGCGTCAGCACCAGCTCCGAAACCGTGGTCATGAGGCGATCGAGCGTGTCGACGCTGACCCGGATTGAATGGCCGGCAAGCTTTTCGCTCGCTTCGGCCGCGGGCTTCTCGGACTCTGCGGCTGCGGTCGCACTGCGGCGCTCATCGGCGTCCTCAGCCGCCGGTTCTTGCGGCGGCGGTGGCGGCGGTGCCGTCGTTTCCTGAACCATGCGCGCCAGACGCTCGATCAAGTCGGCGTCATTACCGGGGGGCTCCTGCTCTTTCGCCTCGAGTTCGCCGAGGATAGTCTTGATGCGGTCGATGGTCAAAAGAATGAGCGTCACCGCCTCGGCCGTGACCGGCATGCCATCGCGGAATTTTCCCATCAAAGTCTCGGCGGCGTGCGTCAGCGTTTCGAGCCGCGACAGGCCGAGAAAGCCGCAAGTGCCTTTGATGGTGTGAACAAGGCGAAAAATATTGCCAAGGATGCCGCCGTTATTCGGCTCCTGCTCGAAACGCACAAGCTGGGCGTCGACGAGATCGAGGCTCTCGCCGGTCTCAGTGAGAAAGTCGCGCAGCAACTCGTCCATTCCAGGCGCCTCATGGCCGCCGGCCAATCGCCGGCAACACGCAGAGCGTACATTCCACTTGCCAGCCGCGCAGGACGCGCGCCGTCCTCGCCAGGCGCGCTACGCCTGATCGGGTCGGCTTAGTCTGTTGCCAAAGGGTTTAATTTCGGTTGCGGAACGCCCGGAATCGCGCTCGTAAATACGACAAAAACCGGTCAACGGGCCGTTACGACCACCGCTTCACCATCGAGGGCCGCCGAAACGGTCAATCCGCAATCCCGAGCCAGGATACCGGTATAGAGCGGCTGGATGGCATGGGCGTCGACCGGATGGGCTGGGCTGCCGCTGAGGAGTTCGGCCGTGGCTGCGGTCACCCGGGCGTTAAGCCCGGATGCGGTGACCCGATACCCCCCCTCGAAGGGGTCGACGGTCAGCGTGCCCCCCCGCGGAATAGCGCCGCCGCCAACCATCAGCATATTGAGAAGAAGCTTCGCCCGGTTTTTCGGCACCAATTCTCGCGGCAGGTTCCAGACGATTGACGTCTTGCCGTCCTCGATGAGGCCGCGTGCGGCTTTTTCCGCGTCGCCGAGCTCGATCTGCGCGCCGGCAGAGCCGGCGGCGCCGAAGGCCAGCCGGCAGAATTGCAGCTTGGCGGAAGCCTGACCGGCGCTCTTCTTGATCAAATCGAGCGCAAAGGTCTTGGTCTCCTCGTCCTTATCCTCTTCCAGCACCTCAAGCCCATTGACGATGGCGCCCACGGGACTGATCAGGTCGTGGCAAACGCGCGAACACAGCAGCGCCGCCAGATCGAGGGCGCCGATGCTGATGGGACCGGAAACAGGGGCGGACATGCGCAACTCCGCAGCACGGGATAGAGCCCGTCCGTGTCACAGCGCGGGCGATTCGGCAATCGTGCCCTCCGGCGCGAGCCGTGCTAGATCGCAAGTCCTTTAGCGCGATCGGGAACCTTGGGAACCATCCGTGCCAAGCCTAGACGCCGCCGCCTGTGCTGCGCTGATGGAAGAGCTGACCAAGCTTACTGCGCGGGCGGCGGAAACGATCCTCGATTTGGCCTCCGGGTCAGATGTGCGCACCAAAGCGGACGGCTCGCCGGTCACCGCGGCGGACGAAGCCGCCGAAGCCGTCATTTGCGCGGGCCTGCAGCGGCTTGTGCCCGCACTGCCGATCATCTCGGAGGAGCAAGCCGCACGGCAAAAGCCGACGGCGATTGTGCGCGGCAGCTATTTTCTGGTCGATCCGCTCGACGGCACGCGCGAATTCATCGCCGGCCGTGACGAATATACGATCAATATCGCGCTGATGTCCGATGGCGCGCCACTGCTGGGGATTATCTGCGCGCCGGCCTTACACCTCACGTGGCGTGGCATTGTCGGCCGTGGCGCCGACCGGATCGCCGGCGGCGGCACGGCGCCAGCCCAAATCCACACCCGGCCGCGGCCGTCGCGGGAAGTCGTCATCGTGGTCAGTCGCTCGCATCTCGATGCGCACACCCGCGCTTATGTCGATGGGTTTCCGCGGGCCAAGCTTGTGCAATCCGGGTCGTCGATCAAATTCTGCCGTGTCGCCGAGGGCGTGGCCGATATTTATCCGCGGCTCGCGCCGACGCGGGACTGGGATATCGCGGCGGGTCACGCCATCCTCAAAGCGGCAGGTGGCGGGGTAACCGCGCCGGATGGCTCGCCGCTGCACTATGCGACGCCCGATCTTTTGATCCCGGATTTTATTGCGTCGGGCCAGCCGATTACGGGATGAGCCCGTGCAGCACGGCCGGCCATTTTCGGTCGGCTGGCCCGACGACGCGGTCCGGATCGGCGGCGAACTTACCGCGCCGGTCGTCGTCGTAGAACAGGAACAGCTTTTCGTCGGCAATCAGCCATACATTCGGATTGCCCGCGACCGCGATGCCGTGGGCCACACCGAGTGGGTCGTAGCCGCCATATTGCGGCATATAGACATCGGGGCTCGCGGCAAATGCGGCGCGATCGCCGACATTGATAAATCGCCAGACCACGCCACCATAACGCAATTCAAGATCGGGACTGCCCTGGGTCGGCTTGCCGTCAGTGAAAAAGGCGACCGGATCATAGCCGTCGATCGCTAGTCCCGTGTGCCAGTCTGCCACAATCCGTTCGGTGGCAAAGGCGCGCGAGGTCGGCGGACCGGCGGTCAGTACAAAAAGAAGGCCGGCATAGGCCGCAAGCCCCGCGCAGCCTGCAACAGCGGCGCAGTATTGCTTCCGTTTTCGCCGTGCTGTCGTCATAGTCTCGGCAAAAGCTGGGCTGATTCGGATCGGTTCGGCTTCCAGTTAGAGCCGATTGCGTGAGCAAGGGGTTAAGCGGGGAGCTGACGATGAATCTCACCTTGCGCGTCGCCAGTATCGCCATGGTCGTCGCATCGCTCGCGGCCGGTCCGGTCGGCGCCCAGACCATGCCGCAGCAGCCGCCGCCGGAAGCCGCTCCCGGCCCACCGCCGCCGCACGATTCCAATCACTTCTCCCCGGACGAATTGATCGAGGCCGGACACCATTTCTTCGGCGGCGTCTCCCGCGGGCTCGCCATGATCATGCAGAAAGCCTTCAGCCAATGGGGTGAGCCGAACGGCTACATCCTGGGCGAAGAAGGCAGCGGCGCCTTCGTCGGTGGCCTGCGTTACGGTGACGGCACGCTTTACACCAAGAATGCCGGCGATTTGCGCGTGTTCTGGGAGGGTCCGAGCATCGGCTTTGACGCCGGCGCCGACGGGGCGCGGACCATGATGCTGGTCTATAATCTCCCTGCCACCCAAGCGATCTTCGACCGCTTTGGCGGCGTCAACGGTTCCGCCTATTTTATCGGTGGTTTCGGCATGACCGCGCTCACCGCCAATAACATCGTGCTGGTGCCGATCCGCTCCGGCGTCGGTTTTCGCCTCGGCGCCAATCTAGGCTACTTGAAGTTCACCCAACAGCCGACTTGGAATCCGTTTTGATGCGTCGCTTGCCGGCAAAGGCAGGACACGTCTCGAAACGATGGCGCAGCGGACAAACTCGGTTTAGGTTAACCGTTCGTAAATGTGGTGCGGTGGGGCACCCTCATGGCATGGTTGTGCGTTCCCTTTGCCTTCCCTGCCCCGCACGCGGGCAAGGAATAGGCCGGGCTTGGAGGCGTAGCGTCATGATCGAATCGGTCATGTATTTCGGTATCGGGTTTCTCGTTGCGGCGCTCCTTTGCCTCTTGTTCGTTCCGCTCGTCCACAATCGGGCGGTCCGCTTGACCATGAAGCGGCTCGAAGCGGCTACGCCGCTGTCGATTGCCGAGATCCGTGCCGACAAGGACCAGCTCCGCGCCGAATTCGCCATGTCGACCCGACGCCTCGAAATGAGCGTCGAGAAGATGAAGACCAAGACGACGACGCAGCTCGCCGAGCTCGGCAAGAAGAGCGACGCCATCAATCAGCTCAAGAAAGAGCTCGGCGAAAAAACCGCCACGATCTTTGCCTTGGAGACGCGCGACAAGACGCTGCGCGACCAATTGCGCGCCACCGAAGAGGAATTCCAGATCAAGTCGAGCTCGATGCGCGAGGCCGAGCGGCACCTTGCCGACAAGGAGGCCGAGCTGACGAAGCTTCTGGGCGAGCTCGGCGAGCGATCGCTGATCGCCGATAGCCAGCGTACCGAGATCGCGGCGTTCCGCACCCAGGTCGAGGCGATGAAGGTCAGCGTCGCCGATTACGAACGGGCGGTCGCGGAGACCGAGCGCCGGTTGGAGCGCGAGCGCGCCGACGCCGAAACGGCCGGCAATGAATTGACCGCGGCGCGCGGCAAGCTCGGCGACCTCGGCACGCGAACCACCGATCTCGAGCGGCAGCTCTTCGTGCATCAGAGCGAAGCCGAACTGCTCAGCCGCCGCGTCCAGGATCTGGAATCGCGGCTCAGCGATCAGGGCCGCATGCTGGCCGAGCGCGATTATCAGCTCGAGCGCGTGCGCAACGAACTCGACGATGCGCGCAGGATCGAGGCCGATCTGCGCGGCGAATTGTCCACCTCCGGGGGCCGCTCGAGCTCGGCGGTCGATCGCTTCCGTTCCGACATCGCGCAACTGGAAGCCCAGCTCGCCGCGGCGATCGAAGAGCGCAGCAAGCTGCAGCGCGAGATCGGCACCATGAAACGCGACACCGAATCGACCTGGGCGGCCGAGCGCGTCGAGAATGCGCTCTTGCGCGAGCGCATCAATGATGTCGCCGCCGAGGTTGCACGCCTCACCGCGACACTCGAAGGTCCCGGCTCGCCGATCGAATCCATGCTGGTCGAGGCGGCGAGCGCAGGCCGCGTCGCAACGGCGACCGGCCGCGGCGAGGCGGCTGCCGAAAACGGCGACACCGTGGCGGAAAACAAAAACACCCTCGCCGACCGCATCCGCGCCCTGCAATCGACCGCCTCGCGTGTGGCTTCGACGAATTAAGC
>JBAQAB010000533.1:0-4833 GCA_049285535.1 Xanthobacteraceae bacterium | reverse complement strand
TATACCACCAACGGCGTTTCCAACGTGCAGCAGGGCTCGCCTGACGCCGGCAACGTGGTGCGAACCGGCACTGGCGGGCTTTACTGACGATTTCCCCGCTTCTCCTTTGTGGGGAGGGGCTCGCCGGGCAAGCCGCGCGTTGCGTTTCGCTCCCGAAACCATTACATCGCCGATCGGAGCAGCATCGTGCGCGCGGAAATCACCACCATCGTCGAAGAGATCAAGCAGTCGCTTTCGCTGCTGAGGAGGCATCTTTGACGTCGACAAGGCGCGCGCGCGGCTTGCTGAGCTCAATGCCTTAGCCGAAGACTCCAACCTGTGGAACGATCCGCAGCGCGCCGGCCGCGTCATGCAGGAACGCACCGCGCTCGACGACAATCTCACCACGCTGTCGCGTATCGAGCAGGAGCTTGACGATCAGGTCACCATGATCGAGCTCGGCGAGGCCGAGAAAGATCAGAAGGTCGTCGCCGAAGCGGAAGCCGCGTTGCGCAAGCTCCAGGCGGAAGTGGCGCGCCGCCAGCTCGAAGCATTGTTGTCGGGTGAAGCCGATAACAACGATTGCTATCTCGAAGTCCATGCCGGCGCCGGCGGCACCGAGAGCCAGGACTGGGCCTCGATGCTGTTGCGCATGTACACGCGCTGGGCGGAAGCGCACGGTTTCAAGGTCGACTACATCGAAGAAACCCAGGGCGAAGAGGCCGGCATCAAGTCGGCCACCGTCGAAATCAAGGGCCGCAACGCCTATGGCTGGCTCAAGACCGAGAACGGCGTGCATCGCCTGGTGCGCATCTCGCCGTTCGATTCCAATGCGCGCCGCCACACCTCGTTCGCCAGCGTCAACGTCTATCCGGTGATCGACGACCGCATCAAGATCGACATCAACGAAGCCGACGTGCGCGTCGATACGCTACGCTCCGGCGGCGCCGGCGGCCAGCACGTCAACAAGACCGAATCCGCGGTGCGGCTCACCCACATCCCGACCAACATCGTGGCGTTTTGCCAGAACGACCGCTCGCAGCATCGCAACCGCGCGCAAGCCTGGCAAATGCTTCGCGCCAAGCTCTACGAAGCCGAACTGAAAAAGCGCGAGGAAAAGGCCGCCGCCGATCAGGCCGCCAAGACCGATATCGGCTGGGGCCACCAGATCCGGTCTTACGTGCTGCAGCCCTATCAGATGGTGAAGGATCTGCGCACCGGCGTTTCCACGTCCAATACCGCGGGCGTGCTCGACGGCGACATCGATCAATTCACCGAGGCGGCGCTGGCGCAGAAGGCGTTCGGCACCGCGCCGGCGCACGTCGAAGACGTCGAGTAGCAGTCGACATCAGCTCGGTCATGTCTGATCATGGGGCCTCTTAGCGGAAGCACCGACCGCTTGCCTGAGGTCCGCTTCACGGGGCAGGCTGGATTCTACGCGCGAGCGTCCAGGGGCCGCATGTTTTCAGCGTAGAATGCGAGTTCGAGTGCTACCCAGCGATCATAGAGCGCGCGGGCGGCGGCCGTTGTCGAGGGAATGCCGGCGTCGTCGAAGCTAAAGAAGCCGCGTTCGGCGCCGCCCATGAGAACGTTTGTTACGTGCGTCTTTGACAGGCCAAAGCGGTGCGCGATCTCGGCGCGGCTTCCGACCGGCGTACCGTGCATTTCAGCGAATCTGACGACCACCAGAACGAGAAAGGCGTTTTCGGGCCCGTCCGCGAAGAAGCTAAGTTCAGGCACGCGCTCTGTCGGCGGCGTAGCGGTTGTGAACTGTCGTCCGCCGGACACCAGGAAGCGTTCGATAAAGCCGGGATCCGGGATCATGGTGCAGCGAGTGCGTGCGCTTGTACTCGGCCTCAAGGACGTCGAGCGTGGCGACGGGATAGGACAACCAGCGACGCACAAAACCCATCATGCGTTCGGTAGGCCGGTAAATCTTCACGCGGCGGTCGGATGGACTGATGCTGGCCTGGATGAAACCGGCGAGCCGCAGCAGCGCCAGCATAGTCTTGAGCGTCCGCCGGCTGACCTCATTGCGGCGGCTGCAGAGGTCGAGGAGCCGGCGGTAAGTGGCGCCGGCGGAACCAAATTGTACGCGATCGGCGTGTAGAAAGAGCAGGTACCCGATCACGCGCCAGGAGGCGTCGCGCGACAGAAGCTTGCTGAGCAGTCTCGGCCCCTGGCGGAACTCGATATAGCCCTCGCTGAAGCGCAGCACGGCTTGGCGAAAGGTCGGCGCGGCCGCGAAACGCCGCGCCCGGACCGTCAAGATATCCTGGATGGTCCGTTCCGACATGCGATGCTGCTCCCCATTGCACGCAAGATCCTGCGCAGAGGTTGCAGCGTGTGCCTGGTCGAGCCGGAAATTCAATGATTTCAGAAAAATTTAAGGCGTGTTGAAAGCGGTGCTGGTACTCGGCGGCGATCGAAGTTCCGATCAGTGTTCGGGTAGTCCGACCGCGATCTCAGCGCGGCTGATCCGCTCGGTCGCCGCGATGGTAATCGGACTGACATTCTTCTCCGGCAGCGGCATGTTGTCCGCCGTCGAGCCCGGCCGCAGCACGAGCGCCTTGGCCATGGCGGCTTTGGCCTCGTCCACCCGCCCCAGTCGCTGATAGGCGCCCGCCAGGAGAATGAAGGTTCGTCCGGTACCAGGCGTAATGGCGAGCGACCTCTGCAGCCAAGGCAACGCCTCCTGGTCCCGATCCATCAGCATGTAGGCCAATCCGGCGCCCAGCAGCCAAGTCCACCGCGAGACCTGCGGCGTGTCGAAGCGATCGGCTTGCTTGAATGTCGCCAGCGCCTCCGCAAAATGACCGAGCTGGACCTGGTCCATGCCGAGATTGAAGCGGACCATGCCGTCCCAGGGATCGAAGGCGAGCGCATTGGCGCAGGCCACCACGCTATCGGTGTACTGATTGGTCGCGGTCAGGAACCGGCAATAGCTTTCGAGCACCGGCAGATAATCCGGCTCAGCCCGCAGCGCGCGTTCGAGAAGCGACTGCGCCTTGTGTTCGATCGCAGCGCTTTCGGCTGGACTGTACCAGCTCGACTGCAGACCGCGCAGCAAGTGTCCGGCAAGCGCCGCCTCCAGGTCGACATTGTTGGGATCGCCGGCGAGCGCATTCTCCAGCATCTTTTGTGCCGCGGCAAAACGTTCCCGGCTGGTTTGAACAATGAAAGCGGTCGCCTGCTCGACCACAATCTTGGCGCGGGCTTGGGCGTCGGACGCGTCCGGTTGACCGATCTGTCGGGCGGTGGTTTCGGCCTGACTTACAACGCGGTGAACGCGACCGACACGAGAAGCGAGCTTGGCGCGCGCTTCGATAATCTCACAGTGTGGGATGGCATGCCGATCGTCTTACGCGGCCGCCTGGCCTGGGCGCATGACTGGGTCAGCAATCCGGCGCTGGGCGCGGTGTTCCAGGCGCTGCCCGGTTCGAACTTCACCGTCAACGGCGCGGCGCCGCCGAAGAACTCGGCGCTCACCACCGCGGGCGCTGAACTGCATCTTTCCGCGAACTGGACGGCGATGGCGAAGTTTGACGGCGAGTTCGGCGCCGGCTCGCAGACTTACGCCGGAACCGGTACGCTGAAATATTCGTGGTGAGTTGGGCTAGTCCTGAACCATACTGTGGGTGCTATGGACTATTTGCTGCCCGTCACCGAACAGCTTCGCGCCGGCTTCGAGGAATTTTTGCGGATTGACCGGTTCGCCATCGACGCGCGTCTCGTAATGCAAATGCGGGCCGGTCGAGCGGCCGGTCGAGCCGATCAGCCCGATGACCTGGCCGATGCGAACCTCGTCGCCGACATGGACGTCGATCTGCGACAGATGGCCGTAGCGCGTCGCCAGCCCGTTGCCGTGATCGATCTCCACCATATTGCCGTAGCCGCCGTCCCATCCGGCGATGGCGACGCGCCCGACGGCCGTGGCGTGGACCGGTTCGCCGGGCTCGCCGCGGATGTCGATGCCGGTATGCATCGCTGGCTCGTGCAGGAACGGGTCCATGCGGACGCCGAATGGCGAGGTTTCGTCGATCTCGCCGGTCACCGGCTGGCGCACCGGGACGCCGCGCAGCGTATCATTGAG
This sequence comes from Xanthobacteraceae bacterium, assembly GCA_049285535.1. Taxonomy (GTDB): domain Bacteria; phylum Pseudomonadota; class Alphaproteobacteria; order Rhizobiales; family Xanthobacteraceae; genus BOG-931. The sequence goes on along the minus strand of JBAQAB010000533.1, from coordinate 761 downwards.
CTGCGCGAGTTCGGAGCGCGCCAGATTGACGCGAAACAATGCCCGCGCAAATCCGTCGGTGGCCGGCGGCAGCTTGACGGGGACGAAGGGACCGCCGGTATTCACGGCGGCGTCGACTTTTATTCCGAGCTGATCAAGCACGCCGCGGATGCGGTGTGCGGCGACTTCATAACGATCGTCCATCGCGCCCAGCGTCAGCGATTGCCGCCGATCGATACGATCGAGCGAAGCTTCCATGCGGTCGAGGGTCGTGCCGATGCTCGATTGTCGGCCGCGATCGTTTCGTGACGGCTCGACGGTCGAGTCCCGCCCTCTCAGAGCGGCCCCTCCAATCGAGCCGGTCGTCGCCGGGTCGGCGAAGTTGCCCAATGCCGCGGCGCGCAATTCCAATGTGGCCTGCCGGTGCACCAGCCCATCGAGTTTTTGCTCGAATTGTTCCTGATCGAGCAATTGCCGGCTGGTGGTGCGATCGATCTGAGCGCGTAATTCGGCGATGCGGTCCTCATAGCCGAACTGCTGCTGCGCCTGGCGCGCGATCAGCGTGCGCAGCACGTCGTCGCGAAAGGCGAGGTAGGTCGCCGCCGTGACCGACCAGCCGGCCATGATCACGACAGTGCCGACCGCGATCCAGAATGCGACCGGCCGAAACCGCACCTGGCGCCCGGCATGCGCAATCGTATAGGCGCGTGTCGCCGGCTCGCTTACTTTGCGCAGTCGCGGCTCATGGTGAGGGCCGCCGTCGCGCGAAGCGTGAGCGGAAT
>JBAQAB010000532.1:0-3812 GCA_049285535.1 Xanthobacteraceae bacterium | reverse complement strand
ATTTGCCGCCATCCAGACTGCGGCGGCGACCAATATCGAATTGAGCGTCATCGACATGGACGAGATGGATCAGATCGAGCGGGCGGTCGCCGCTTTCGCCGCCAACCCGAATGGCGGATTGATCGTCACCGCGAATAATTTCGGGTTCAATCATCCTGGGATCATCGTTACGCTCGCCGCCCGATATAAGCTGCCGGCAGTTTATCCATTCGATTATTACGTCAGAACGGGCGGCCTCGCTTCCTATGGTCCCGATCTGACACCGGATTATCACCGTGCGGCCGACTATGTCGATCGCATCCTTCGCGGCGAGAAGCCCGCCGACCTGCCGGTGCAGGCGCCGACAAAATATGAATTGATCATCAATCTGCGGACAGCAAAAGCGCTCGGCCTCGCCGTTCCGCAAACAGTTCTCGCGCGCGCCGATGAGGTAATCGAATAGATTGCTTTTGCTGCGATGCAGTTAGTCCGAAAGTGGCCCAGCGCGTCTAATATTGCGGCGCAAGAAAATGTCGGCGTTCAGGACAACAACGGGCGTGCTGAGGAAAGCCAAAATCCGACGTTCCTGACACATAACGTAAAATCTCCATCCCAGGTTCTTCAGAGTAGCTTAAGCCGCCGTTACGCGTAAGTGAGGTTGGGCACAAACTGAGGACGAGGGGTCGCCGCATCCGAAAAAAGAGAAGGGGTCGGCCGGCTCGAGGCGATCCGTCATGGGCAGCTCGCGAAAATGAGTGCGGCGCGGCGCCTTGCCGCGATCCGCGGGCGGCGGGATAATCGACCCCGTGAAGCGCAGTTCCGACCACATCCGCACCAGTCACGCCGGACGGCTTCCTGTGCCGCCGGGCTGCGAGGACATGCCGTTTCGCCTGTTCCGCGGCGAGACAGTGGACCCAAAGGCGGTCGAGACCGGCATAGACCACGTCGTGCGCAAGCAACTCGATCTCGGCATCGACTGCATCGGCGACGGTGAGTTCTGGAAGGCACGCAACTTCGCCTATTTCAGCCGGCACTTCACCGGTATCGAGATGCGTCCGCTCAAGACCGGTGAGCCGGCCTCGACGCGCGTGTTCACGCGCGAGCGCGACGAGTTCGCTCAGTTCTACAAGGATCTCGACGCGACCGGCACCATTTTTCACATCCCCGGCGAGAAGCCGATGCCGCCTGATCGCACTCGCGCCATCGCGAGCGGCCCGATTAAGATCAAGAGCCTGGACGCGCTTAAGCAAGAGATAGAGACGTTCAAGGCGGCAGTGGCGCGGACCGGACGTGCGGTGGACGAGACCTTTTTCTGCGTGCTCGCCCCGGGCTGGCTCGATCACTTCATATACAACGAACACTACAAGACCGACGAGGAGTATCTGTTCGCGCTGGCCGAGGTTCTGCGCGAGGAATACCGTACTGTTGTCAACAGCGGCTTCATCCTTCAGGTGGACGATCCTGGCCTCCCGGACTGGTGGGACATGATCAAGCCCGCGATGAGTGTCGAGAACTACGTCAACAAGTTCGCTGCCATGCGCATCGAAGCGGTGAACCATGCGCTGCGGGACATTCCGGAGGATCGCATTCGTTATCACCTGTGCTGGGGAAGCTGGCATGGACCGCACACCCATGACCTCCCGTTCAAACACCTAATCGGTCTGATGATGAAGGTGAATGCGCAGTGCTATTCGTTCGAGGCCGCGAACGTGCGCCACGAACACGAGTGGACGCTTTGGAAGGAGACCAAGCTGGCCGACGGCAAAATGATCATGCCGGGTGTGGTGGGCCACTCCACCAATCTGATCGAGCATGCGGAACTGGTGGCCGATCGTATCCAGCGCTTTGCCGGCTGCGTCGGCCGCGAGAATGTCATCGCCGGCACCGATTGCGGCCTCGGCGGCCGGGTCCACGCCGAGATCGCCTGGGCCAAGCTCGCCGCGCTCACCGAGGGCGCGCGGCTGGCGTCAGAGCGGCTGTGGAAGTAACGGATCCTCCACCAGCGCCAAAGGTCAATTTCATCAAGCCGCTCAGCCGAGATGAAGAAAAATCGTCCCTCGCATTCTTCAACATCCTCAATTTCGTCCTCCAGTTCTGCCCGACAGACCCGTCGGAAACAGAGCTGATGGCGCGTTTTGCGAAGATTGGCGTCGGCGGGGGAAGATCATTCGACTCCAATTCACTGTCGCCCGAGATGCGTAGCACGTAGCAAGATGGCGTGGCCGATGCTTGGGGCAACATTTAACGAGTTCAAGAAAACTCAGATTGATACGGGAAGGGTCACCAGCGCGGCGCAGAGTGCCGGTGCCGCTTTGTCGGAAGCGCGCGAATGGCGCAGATTTTTCGTAGAGCGGGCGGTCGCCTGTGCAATGTAAAGTCGGGATGCGCGAACCATCCTGCTGCCAGCAATATTGGCAAGTGTTTGCGTGCCAATAACCGAACTTCGTAAGGGGAAAACAATGAGCCGGGCGATCGTTGATGTCACCGAAGTCCTAGACCGCCAGAAAATCACGCGGTTCAACGTCGGCCTGGTGATCCTGGCCTTTCTCGTCATGATGACCGACGGCTACGATCTCGGCGCCGCGGCCTTCGCCGGGCCAGGCCTAATCAAGGAATGGGGCCTGCGCGGACCCGAACTCGGTGTTCTGCTGTCGAGTTCGCTTGCCGCCGGCTTCTTCGGACCGCCGATCCTCGGTTACATCGCCGACCATTTCGGACGTAAGCGCGTCATCGTCGCCGGCGCCTTCGCCTTTGGCCTGTTTTCGCTGGCCGCCGTCGCGACGACGTCGCTCAATCAGCTTGTCCTCACGCGTATTTTTGCCGGCATCGCGCTCGCCGGCACGCTGCCGACCGTCGTGTCGCTCATCAATGAATTCGCGCCGAAGCACGCGCGGGCGACCATGGTCATCCTCATGTTCAGCGGCGTCACTTTCGGCGGCGGCTTGCCGGGCCTCATCGCCGCGAAATTCATGGCCGTGCACGGCTGGCGCATCCTGTTCTGGGTCGGCGGCCTCGCGCCGCTTGCGATCGTCAGCGTGCTTGTGTTCGCGCTGCCGGAATCGGTGAAATACCTGACGCTCCATCCGGCACGCCGCGACGAGCTCGTCGCTCTGCTCAAGCGCATCGACGGCGCGCTGCAGATCGGGCCCGATACGCAGTTCATCATTTCCGGCGAGCAGAACAAACCGCGCTTTTCGCTCCGCGCTCTGTTGGAGGGGCCGCTCGCCGTGCTCACCCCGCTCTACTGGGTGTCGAACCTCGTGTGCCTGATGGTGTTCTATTTCATCAACCAGTGGATGCCGACTGTGTTGTCGAGTTCTGGCGTATCGGTCGAACAAGCCGCCATCGCAACAGCGCTGTTCCAGTTCGGCGGCACGCTGGCCGGTCTGCTCTCCATGCGGTTTCTCGACAAAGTCAGCTTTCTGCCGGAGCCAATCCTGTTCGCCTGCGCCATTCCCATCGTGATCGGCATCGGCGTTCCCGGTCACTCGCCCACGGTGTTGATCGCACTGGTGGCCAGCGCCGGCTTTTGCCTGCTCGGCCTGCAATTCGGCAACATCGCCACCGAGGCTAATATTTACCCGACCTACATCCGCTCCTGGGGCGTCGGTTCGAATTTTGCAATCGCCCGCATCGGCGGCGCCCTGGGGCCGTTGCTCGGCGGTATGGCGTTCGGCGCGCATTTGCCGGGACAACAGATCTTCATGAGGCGAAGCTGGAATCGTTTGAGAACGAGTATCGGCGTCTGTCGCAATATTCATTACTAAGCCGGATCGGACCTGACTGTATCGCGTTGGGAGTGAGCAAGAAAGGCCGAGACTTCGGCGAAACAA
>JBAQAB010000531.1:0-9704 GCA_049285535.1 Xanthobacteraceae bacterium | reverse complement strand
CGGTATACCGCGTCGTCCAGGAAGGGCTTACCAATATCGTCAAGCACGCCCGACGGCCGTCCGATGTGAGCGTCGTCATACGGCGGACGGACCCAACGCTGCAGGTGATCGTCGAGGACAACGGCTGTGGCTTCGATGTCGCTACGCAGGCCACCAAGGCCGGTAATCACCACGGCCTCGGGCTCGACGGCATGCGCGAGCGGCTTGCGCTGATCGGCGGCACGCTCGACGTGGAATCCGCACCCGGCGCCGGCACCACGATCTTTGCCCGCATCACACTCGACGGCCAGAGGCCGGCAGCATGAGCAAAACCCGAATCGTGCTGGCCGACGACCATCCCATCGTTCTCGACGGGCTGCGTAATCTGATCCGCGCGGAAGATGACTTCGAACTGGTCGGCGAAGCGGGCAGCGGATTGACCGCGTTGAAGGTCATTCGCGAGACCCGTCCCGATGTCGCCGTGCTCGATATTTCGATGCCGGAACTCAATGGCATCGTACTGAGCCGGCGCCTGACCGGCGAAATCCCCGAGTTGAGCGTGCTGATGCTCACCCTCCACGAAGACCGCGCCTACCTCAACCAGGCGCTCGAGGCCGGCGTCCGCGGCTATGTCTTGAAACGTTCGGCCGTGGAAAATCTTGTGCACGCCATCCGCGCGGTCATGGCCGGCGGAATTTATGTCGATCCTGCGATCTCGGGACGCGTAAGCGCCGGTAAGCGCGGTCGCAGCAAGCCCTCTCCGCACGGTAACGCCGCGCCGGCGCTGACCGAGCGCGAGACCGCGGTTCTGAAAATGGCGGGGCTGGGCTTGACCAACAAAGAGATCGCTTCGCGGCTCGACGTCGGCGTGAAGTCTGTCGAGACCTACAAGGCCCGCGGCCTCGAAAAGCTCGGGTTGAAGACCCGCGCGGAATTGGTGCGCTACGCCTCGACACAAGGGTGGCTTGATCTATAGCGAGCCGCAGCCACTGGACTTTGCGCGGCGCCGCATCGCCTCGACCGCACCTCCACGGTGAACGATCGGTTAAGACGTCAGGCAATTTCTGACAGCATTCCCACGTATTCTCGATCCGATGGAACCGGCTTTGCTGTATGAATTGGCTCGGTGGGACCGATGAGCGGGACGCGTTTTCGAGGCTGCTTACCGGCATTGATAGAGGGGACGATCGATGTCGAAAGCGGTCAACGCGATCGAGGATCACAGCGTTTCGCCATCGCGGACCGGCGACAATGACGTGCTGCATTTTCTGTCGCGCACGCTTCAGGCCCACTTCCTCGATGCCAGGCCGCAAGACGTTTTGACGAAGCTGCAAAATCTCATGGTTGCTCTCGAACAGCAGGAGAGCACGCTCTCCGGCTGGCCGGACTCACCCAGCAAAAACCGCATTTGCACTGCCCTGGCGACCGCGAGGAGTGCCGTTTCGCGGATCGTCGAGGACCTCAGCACCGCGGCGCGGCAGCAGCCGGATCATCGCGCGGCCAACGCCCTGTGAGGCGGCTTTAACCGCCGGCATTCAAACCATGTCGTTGTCCGTCAGTCGTTCATCGCTTCCGCTGGATTTCTCTCGAACGAGCTTTCTGGTCGTGGACGACCAGCCGTTTTCCCGGCGGTTGGTGCTCTCGATGTTGCTCGGATTTGGCAGCCGCGAGGTTTACGAGTCGGAGAACGGCGTCGAGGCTTTCGAACTTGCGCGCAGCATGATGCCGAACATCATCATCACCGATCTGGTCATGCCCATTTTCGATGGCCTTCGCTTCATCAAAATGGTGAAGGACGTCCAATCGCCCGTCCACAAAACGCCGATCATCGTCTTGTCGGGCTATCTGACCAAAGCTGCGGCCTTAACGGTGAGAAACTCGGGCGCGGACGAATTGCTGGTCAAACCGGTCTCGCCGAAGTCGCTTTATGAGCACATCGTCCGTATCGTGCTACAGGATGAATCCGACAGCCAGCAACTGACGCTTTTGCAAAGCCGCAAACGCCGCAGCCCACAGCCCGGGAAGAAAACCGGCGTCACCTACGTCTGATGCCCGCCCGAGTGCCATCTCGGCCGCCCATCGCCCCCGACTAGCGCACTTCAATCCGCCAGCGCCGCCAAGATCCGCGCCCAGCTGCGGATGCCTTTGTGGAAGCATTTGAGATCGTATTTTTCGTTCGGCGAATGGACGCGGTCGTCGTCGAGTGCGAAGCCGACCATCAGCGTATCCATGCCGAGCACCGTCTTGAAATCGCCGACGATCGGGATCGAGCCGCCGGCGCCGACGGTGACCGCCTTCTTGCCCCATTCCGCGCCGAGCGCCGCGCGCGCCTTGGCCAGCGCCGGACTGTCGAACGCCACTTCGAATGCCGGCGCGCTGGTGAAATTGCCGAACTCGACCGTGCAATCGGCCGGCACGCGGGCACGGACAAAATCGCGGAAAGCGGCGCGGATTTTCTCCGGATCCTGCGCACCGACCAGGCGGAACGAGACCTTGGCCATCGCTTTGCCGGGAATGACAGTCTTGGCCCCCTCCCCGGTATAGCCGCCGATGATGCCGTTGACCTCCGCGGTCGGACGCGTCGAAATCTGCTCGATCAGCATGCGGCCTTTTTCGCCGGCCGGGATCTTCAGGCCGACCGGCCGCAGAAATTTCTCGGGCGTCAGGCCCAATCCCGCAAGATCGGCTTTGATGTCGTCAGGCAGTTCATGGACGCCGTCGTAAAACCCCGGAATGGCGACCGATCCGTCCGGCTTGTGCAGGGCCGAAAGAATATCGGCGAGAACGTGGATGGGATTGCGCGCGGCACCGCCGAATAAGCCGGAATGAAGATCGCGGTCGGCGCAAGTCAGTCTGACCTCTTCATAGACCAGCCCGCGCAGCGAGGTCGTGATCGAAGGCGTCTCGGCGTCCCACATACCGGTGTCGCAAACCAATGCCAGATCGCGCTTGAGCTCCGCGGCGTTGTCGCGCACGAAATCGAAGAGGTTCTTCGAGCCGCATTCCTCCTCGCCTTCGATCATCATCGTGATATCGAGCGGCAGGGCTCCGGTGACCGCCTGGAACGCGCGGCAGGCTTCGATGAATGTCATCGCCTGGCCTTTATCGTCGCAAGCACCGCGGGCAACGATGATCTTCCGCCCATTTTCGAGCGTCTTGATATGCGGCTCGAAGGGCGGGCTCTGCCAGAGGTCGAGCGGATCGACCGGCTGGACGTCATAATGGCCGTAGAACAGGACGCGCGGCGCACTAGCGCCGGAACGAGGAGCCGCTTTGCCGTTGCCGCTTTTGCCGATCACCACCGGGTGGCCCGCCGTCGGGCGCACGCTTGTGTCAAAGCCGAGGCTTTGCAGATCGGCCGCGACGTGTTCGGCCGCCTTTTGGCATTGCGCGGCATAGGCCGGATCGGTCGACACCGATTGGATGCGCAACAGCGCAAATAAGCGATCAAGGCTTGCTTGAAGATCGCCATCGACACGTTCGAGGACCTTAGGCAGAGCGTCCGTTGCCGTCATGGCATCACCTTGGCATCACCTTGCTCGTCACACTGCCACACCTGCGGACCGCAGCTTTTGTTTTATAATCAGCGTCTTTCGTCAATTCCATCGCGGCGCGCCGCCAAAGCGTTGCATGTTTGCAACGCTCCGGCATGCTTCGAGGGTCTCCGTGTGGCAAATCGGCCGCATCTGCTTGTCACACCCCAGCCGAGCGTACAATATGGCCGAAACCTGCCGAAAGTGCGGGGGGATGGCGCAGGACAATGGACGAACTCATCGCACGGCTTGTTGCCGACGTCGGGATAGATCGTGCGACCGCTGAAACGGCGGTCGGCATCATCCTCGACTTCCTTGTCAAGGAAGGACCGCCCGACAAGGTGCAACCGCTATTGGCCAAGCTCCCCGGAGCCGATGCCCTAATCCAAAAGGCCACGGGCGAAGGCGGCGGCGGGTTGGGTGGCGCCATGGGTGGGGTCATGGGCACCGGGATGCGTTTGATGTCGGTGGGGCTAAGCATGGGTCAGGTCCAAAGCGTCACCCGAGCCGTCATCGCCTATGCGCGTGAGAAGGCGGGCGAGGACGCCGTCGGCGAAATTGTCGCCGCGATTCCGGGTCTCGCGCAGTTTGTTTGAGTACGAATAGTGTTGCCGCGACGATATTTGGTCTGAGGGGGAGATATCGATGGCGTATCCCATTACCGAAATTCAGGGGATCGGAACGGATGCTGCCGCAATCCTCAAATCGGACGGGATTCGCACCACCGTCGGGCTGCTACGTTCGGCCAAGACACCAAAGCAGCGGCTAAAGCTCGCAGAAAAGACCGGCGCTGACGAGAAGCGGGTTCTCGACTGGGTGACTGCCGCCGACCGCATGCGCATCAAGGGGGTCGGCTGGGAATATGCCGAATTGTTGCGGGTCGTCGGCGTGCGCACCGCCAACGAGCTCCGCTTTCGCAATCCGCAGCGGCTTGCGCTCGCCATGAAGGACGCCAACGGCAAGCGCCAATTGGTGCGCGTTCTGCCTTCGGTAAACATGGTGATCCGCTGGATCGAAGACGCCAAAGGGCTGCAGCCTTTGATCCGCTATTAGAGCGGCCGGTTTTTGCGCTCCCGGCGCGCAAGCGGCATGGCTTGACTCAGACTCACTGACCGCGCAAAGCCACGGCCAATACCGCCTGGCAAATACCCCCTGGATGACCCGGATGATGGCCAAAGCAGCGGCCACAAGCGAGCCCAGCCGCGCCGGTTCCGCGCCGGACAACCTGCTGACGCAACTGTTCGCCAAAGCCCGACAGCTGGCGCGTCCGTTGGTCATGGGCGTCCTCAATGTGACACCGGATTCGTTTTCCGACGGCGGCCGGTTCTTGGATCCGCCGGCGGCCATCGAGCAGGCCCGGCGGCTCGCCGCCGAAGGCGCCGACATGATCGATGTGGGCGCGGAATCAACCCGCCCCTATGGCGGCATGCGTCCGGTCTCGCCGGAGGAAGAGCGGGCGCGGCTCGGACCGATCCTGCCTGCGGTCGCCACCATCGGCATCCCAGTTTCGATCGATACGATAAAAGCCAGCGTAGCGGCCTGGGCGCTCGAAGCCGGCGCCACCATCGTCAACGATGTCTGGGGCCTGCAGCGCGATACCGACATGGCGCGCGTGGTCGCCGAGCACGGTGCGCCCGTCATCATTATGCATAATCGCGAGACTGCCGATGCGCATATCGACATTATCGCCGATGTAGATGAGTTCTTTTCGCGATCGCTCGAAATCGCCTGGACGGCGGGGATCGCGCGCGACCGGATCGTGCTCGATCCCGGCATCGGCTTCGGCAAGACGCCGGAACAGAGCATGGCGTGCATCGCCAAGCTGGAAAAATTTCATAGCTTCGGCCTGCCGCTCCTGGTCGGCGCGTCGCGCAAGCGCTTCATCGCTTCGGTCACGCCATCCGAGCCGACCGCGCGGCTCGGCGGATCATTGGCCGCACATATGATCGCGGCGGAGAACGGCGCCGCCATCATCCGCACCCACGACGTCGCCCCGACGCTGCAGGCGCTCGCGGTCGCCGCCGCGATCAGGCGCGCGCGATGAGCGATGCGATCTTCGTCAGTGGTTTGGCGCTCCACGCCTATCACGGCGTGATGCAGCACGAGGCCAAGGTCGGCCAGACATTCCGCCTCGATCTCGTCCTCGATATCGATCTCGCTGCGGCCTCGCGTAGCGACAAGCTCAAGGACACGGTATCTTACGACATGGTGGTGAAAACGGTCAGCGAAGCGTTCTGCGCGCGCCGCTACCGGCTGGTCGAAGCGGCAGCAGGCGCGGTCGCCGAAGCCTTGCTGGACCGCTGCCCGGACGTTCGCGCAGTGCGTGTCACCGTGCACAAGCCGCATGCGCCGATCGCCGCGACGTTCGACGATGTCGGCGTGACCGTCGAGCGCGCCCGCGCGCACAGACATGGTTGAGCCGGCGGCTTCGACCTTCGCCGAAGCGCTGATCGCGCTGGGTGGCAATGTCGGCGATGTGCGCGCGACCTTCGACCGGGCGGTGCCAACGCTGTGCGCAGGCGACGAAGTGCGGCTTTTGGCGCGCTCGTCGAATTACCACACGCCGCCTTGGAGCGTCACCGACCAGCCTTCCTTCATCAATGCCGTGATCGCGGTTGCCACCTCGCTGCCGCCACGTGATCTATTGTCCCGCGCGCTCGACGTCGAGCGCGCGTTCGGGCGGAACCGCGCAAGCGAGCGCCGCTGGGGGCCGCGCACCCTCGATCTCGACCTCCTTGCCTATGGCGATCTGGTCCTCGACTCCCCCGACCTGACGCTGCCGCATCCGCGCCTGTTCGAGCGCGCTTTCGTGCTCGTGCCGCTGGCCGAAATCGTCCCCGACCAGGTGATTGCGAATATCCGCGTGCGCGACGCACTCAAACGAATAGACGCGAGCGGCATCGAAAAGCTGCCGCCGCCATAGATCTGACCGGCACGGCAATTGCACAACAAGACGTATTGGCCCTGCCCGGCCAAGCATGGCATTTTGCCTCGATGACAGCCGCCGAACCTCTTTCCTTTGCCGCCGATTTCCCGGCCGCCACCCACGACGAGTGGCGCCGGCTGGTCGAAAGCGTGCTCAAGGGGACGCCTTTTCAAAGGCTTGAGAGCAAAACTTACGACCGCCTGACAGTTGGGCCGCTCTATGACCGCGCGGCTGCCGCGCGCGCCGTCACCGGCCGCGTCCCCGGCACTGCCTGGACACTGATGCAACGGGTCGATCATCCCGACCCGGCGATCGCCAACGCGCAGGCCCTTGAGGATTTGGAGAACGGCGCGACCGGCTTGGTCATGGTCTTCGCCGGCTCGGTCAGCGCCAACGGATTCGGGCTCGCCGCGTCGGCGGCATCGGTGGCGCGCGTGCTCGATGGCATCGACCTTGCCGGGCCGGCGATCGACCTCAATGTCAGTCCGGCGACACGGCATGTGGTTCGCGATATCGCGGCATTGGTCAAAAGCAGCGGCATGGTGCCGGCTGATGCCGATCTGCGCTTTAGCATCAATCCGATCGGCGGTTTTGGCGCGTCCGGCAAGAGCGCGCGCGGCTGGGACGAGCTTGCAAAATCCTTTGCCACGATGGTCGGCGAGCTTGCCGGCGCCGGTTTCCGTGGGCCGTTCGCCGTTGCCGACGGGCGCATCATCCACAATGCCGGCGGCTCGGAGGCGCAGGAACTGGCCTTCGCGCTGGCAAGCGCGGTGGCTTACCTGCGCGCACTCGAAACGGGCGGCATCGCGCTCGAAGCGGCGCGCGATGCGATTTACTTCCGGCTTACAGCGGATGCCGATCAGTTCCTGACCGTCGCCAAATTTCGCGCGGCGCGAAAATTGTGGGCGCGCATCGAGGTGGCCTGCGGGCTCGCACCAAAGCCGGTTTTGCTGACCGCCGAAACGGCGTGGCGCATGATGACGCGGCGCGATCCTTACGTGAACATGCTGCGCACCACGATCGCGGTTGCGGCCGCCGGTTTCGGCGGCGCGGACGCCATCACGGTATTGCCGCACACCGCGCCACTCGGCTTGCCGGACGCCTTTGCGCGCCGCGCCGCCCGCAACACGCAGCTTGTTCTCCTTGAAGAGTCGAACCTCGCGCGCGTCGCCGATCCGGCAGCAGGCTCCGGCGCGATCGAGACGATCACGACTGAGCTTTGCGCCGCCGCATGGTCGATCTTCCAGGACATCGAGAGAGCCGGCGGCGTATGGGCGGCGCTACAATCCGGCACGATCCAGAAAAGTGTCGCTGCGGTATGCGCCGAACGGCAAAAAGCTGTCGCGCGCGGCAAGGACGTGCTGACCGGCACAAATGCCTTTCCCGATCTGCATGAAATATTGCCCGCGGTTCTTGACGTCGCGCCGGTCAAACCGGCGCCGGAGGAAACCGGGACGGTAACCGCCGAAGCGCTGCCGCGGCTTCGCCTCGCGGAGCCGTTCGAAGAGTTGAGCGAGCGATCCGACAAGATCCTAGCCAAAACCGGAGCGCGGCCGAAAATCTTCCTCGCCAATCTCGGCACGCCGGCGGAGTTCACCGCGCGCGCGAGTTTTGCCAAGAATCTCTTCGAGGCCGGCGGCATCGAGACGGTCCGCGGCGAAGGCGACGGTCCCGCCTTTGCCACGGCTTTTAACAGCGCAGCCACGCCACTCGCCTGCCTGTGCTCCTCGGACAAGGTCTACGAGAAGGACGCGAGTGCGACCGTCGAGGGGCTCAAGGCGGCCGGAGCGCGCCACATTTATCTCGCCGGGCGGCCGGCGGGCGAGCACGAGGCGGCGCTGCGGGCGGCTGGCGTGCAGTCCTTCATTTACGAGGGCTGCGACGTACTGGCGACACTGACCGCCGCTTACGATATTCTGGCGCAGAACGGGTGAACGCATGAGCCGCATCCCGGACTTTTCACAGGTTGCCTATGCCGACACGCCTGCCGTAGCCCCGGCGCAGGCCGTGCCGTGGCAGACGCCCGAAAATATTGCCGTCAACAGCACCTACGACGCGGCGGCGCTCGCCGGCCTCGACGGCCTCGATACCTATCCAGGCATCGCGCCCTATCTGCGCGGCCCCTACCCGACCATGTATGTCACCCAGCCGTGGACGATCCGGCAATATGCCGGCTTCTCAACGGCTGAGGATTCCAACGCGTTCTACCGGCGCAATTTGGCGGCGGGCCAGAAGGGCTTATCGATCGCCTTCGATCTCGCCACCCACCGCGGCTACGACAGCGATCATCCGCGCGTGTCCGGCGACGTCGGCATGGCAGGCGTCGCCATCGACTCGATCTACGACATGCGCACGCTGTTTTCCGGCATACCGCTCGACCAGATGTCGGTGTCGATGACCATGAACGGCGCCGTGCTGCCGGTGCTGGCGCTCTACATCGTCGCCGCCGAAGAGCAAGGGGTGCCGCCGGAAAAACTCGCCGGCACCATCCAGAACGACATCCTCAAAGAATTCATGGTGCGCAACACCTACATCTATCCGCCGAAGCCGTCGCTGCGCATCATCTCCGATATTTTTTCCTACACCTCGGCGCATATGCCGAAGTTCAATTCGATCTCGATCTCCGGCTATCACATGCAGGAAGCCGGTGCGACGGCGGATCTGGAGCTCGCTTATACACTCGCCGACGGCGTCGAATATGTCCGCGCCGGCATGGCGGCGAACCTCGCGGTCGACCGCTTCGCGCCGCGGCTGTCGTTCTTCTTCGGCATCGGCATGAATTTCTTCATGGAGGTGGCGAAGCTGCGCGCCGCGCGCGTGTTGTGGGCGAAGCTGATGAAGCAATTCGATCCCAAGGACGAACGCTCGCTGTCGCTGCGCACGCATTGCCAGACCTCGGGCTGGTCGCTGACCGCGCAGGACGTGTTCAACAACGTCACGCGCACCGCGATCGAAGCCATGGCGGCGACGCAAGGCGGGACCCAATCGCTGCACACCAACGCGCTCGACGAGGCGCTGGCCTTGCCGACCGATTTCTCCGCGCGCATCGCGCGCAATACCCAGATCGTTCTGCAACAAGAAAGCGGCACCACGCGCATCATCGATCCGTGGGGCGGCTCGTTCTACGTCGAGCGGCTCACCCACGACCTCGCCACCAAGACCTGGGGTCACATTACCGAAGTCGAGGACCTCGGCGGCATGACCCGCGCCATCGAAGCGGGCTTGCCGAAGCTGCGCATCGAAGAGGCCGCCGCGCGCACGCAAGC
>JBAQAB010000530.1:0-2995 GCA_049285535.1 Xanthobacteraceae bacterium | reverse complement strand
GATCACTACCGACGACGACATGCAGGTCGCGGTCTGATGATGCTCGTTGAGCATGACGTCGATGCCGAGCTCGTCGCAGAGCTGATACTCGTCGTAATAGCGGTGAAACAGATCGGCGGCGACGTGCGGATCGCATTTGCGGTTCGGCAGAATGACGCGCAGCGAACCGGAGTGATCGTTCCAGGTGGGATAATAGGCCTGCTCGGTGAACTGATAGACTCTCATGGTGCGTTACCTACCGTGCCGTCATTCCGGGGCGGACCGAAGGTCCGAGCCCGGAATCCATAATCGCTGACATTAAAGTTTTCACGAGACAGTGCCAATCTAGCATCGGTGAGTATGGATTCCGGGCTCCTCGCTTCGCTCGGTCCCGGAATGACATATTCAATTGCCCCCGGCGAAGGCCAGAATACGATCGGCGAAAACCTTGGGCTGTTCCTGATGCGGGAAATGCCCCGCGCGGTCGATGGTTTCGAACCGCGCCTCCGGGATCATCGCGCAATACGCGCGGCCATAGGCCTCGCTGAGCATGCGGTCGTGGCTGCCCCAGAGAAACAGCGTCGGGATGCGGATGCGATGCAGCCGGCTTTTGAGCCGCGGATTATGGAAATAAGGGTTCCAGGCAAAGCGCGCCGTCGCCTCACGGGCGCGCGCAGCGGCGAGCACTTCGGCGTCCGGCAGTGCCTTATAGTCGCGCTGCCCGACGATCGGATCGCAATAGGTCAGATCGAGATATTCCTTGTCGGTAATCGCAAAAATATCGGCGATGTCGCGGGTCTCGCGGTCGCCGACTTTCACGCCCACGGCGTTGGCCATGACCAGCCGCGACATCCGCGCCGTCGATTTCACCGCGATCTCGGCGGCGATCCAGGCGCCGAGCGACACGCCGACCACGGTGAGGTCGCGCAAGTCGAGCTGATCGAGAAGATCCAGATAGAAATAAGACAGGTCGTCGACCGTCCGCATTCCCGCCGGCAGTTCCGAGCGTCCGAACGCGGGATGCGTCGGCGCGAAGACATGCGCGGTCTTGGCCAGCTCGTCGATGACGGCTGCCGCCGGCTCAATGCCGTTCTCAGGGTGGAGGAAGAGTAATGGCCGGCCGGAGCCGCGCTCGATCATGTCAATGCGCGCGCCTTCGACGACAAGCGATCCTGTTGCGCTCGGTGCCGGTTGGAGCATTCCCTGTCCCTTTTCTTTGCGCATGACGGTACCGAAAAGCCTGCTTCGCTTCTCGGCATCATGCGTTCCGGGCACTTCAAAACCCCGTTGCGTTGTTCTACCACGGCTCTTGCCGTTTGCCATTGCATGCGGCTCAAGGCAGGAGGCGAGAAAATGACGAACGGCAACCTCACCATCCAGAACGGCATCGCCTATGCCAATCATGACGGCGTCGAGCTGGCGGGCGATCTCTATCTGCCCAAAAACGCGCAGTCCGGCGCCAAGGCGGCGCCGGCTTTGGTCGCCGTGCATGGCGGCGGCTGGGTTGCCGGCGTGCGCGGCGCCTACCAATATTGGGGGCCGTATTTCGCCGCGCGTGGCATTGCGGTGTTCTCCATCAGCTATCGGCTGGCGACCAAGAGCAAGACATTCCCGGAAGCGGTGCAGGACGTGCTTGCCGGCGTGCAGTTCCTGCGCGGCAAGGCCGGCGCCTTCGGCATCGATCCGGCGCGCATCGGGTTGCTCGGCGCCTCGGCCGGCGCGCACCTCGCGGCGCTGGCGGCGCTCGGCGGCAAGAAATTCACCGGCGGCTATCCGCAGGATCCGTTCGCTGCGGTCGACGCCAGCGTCAAGGCGCTGGTCGGCGTCTACGGTATCTACGACGCCGTGGCGATGTGGACGAACTATCAGGTGCAGGGCGGCCGCGACAATAATTTCCAGAAATTCATGGGCGCTTCGCCGATGGAGAATCGCCAATTGTATTTCGACGCTTCGCCGATCAGCTATGCCACGCTTGCCAACAATGCCATCGGCGTTCTTCTCGTCACCGGCACCGAAGACGATTTGGTCGACCGCAAGGTGCAAACCGATCCGTTCCAGCTCGCGCTCAAGCAGGCCGGCTTTTTCGTGCGGCCGACCATCGTGCCGGGCGCGCCGCATTACTGGATGAACGATCCGATCGACGAGCCGGGTAGCCTCACCGGGTTCGTTGCGCCGCGGTTGCTGCGTTTCCTCGCCGAACGGCTGTAATCGCGCGCCTTATTTCTTGTCCAACAGCAACGTGCCTTCACGGCAAATGAGCGGCTGGATCTTTTCGGCAAGCTTTGCCAACAGCCATGGCGGCACGATTTCGAGATTGACGCGATCGTCGGCGACATCGATGGTGCCGCTCACCGCCTGTCCGAGTGCGCTGACGCGGAACTGCAGACGGTCGCCGCTCCAGGTTTCCTCCTGAACATTGAACAGGTGGCCGTACCCGGTCCGCACGCTGCCCAGACCGGTTTTCAGGCGGCGCGCCGCCTCCTCTTTGCCGAGGTGATGCGGGATGGACACGACGAGCGGCTTCGACATGACGGCTCCAAATTCTATAGAGCCGCATATAGGAACGGTTTCGCGCCGCCGCTATTCCGCCGCCGCGCGCGCGCCGATCGCGGCGTTGACCGCGGGCATCACTTTTTCGGCCATCAGTTCCATGGATCGCCGCCCAAGCGCGGGGACGGCCCAATCCATGCCGCAATATAGCAGCGTGCCGAAATCGCCGATCTTCTCGTGCAGCGCAAGAATCCCGTCGACGACGCGATTGACGCTGCCGCGAATGACCAGATTGTCGAAGATGTAATCGATCGTCACGTCGTCGTCCGTCATGTCCGGCCGCATCTTGAAGCCGGCGAGCTTCCTGCCGCGGCGCAGCTTGGCGGTGAGCTGGCTCATGTAAAAGCGATTCGGGATTTTAGAATCGTCGCCGCCGTAGGCGCGCGCGTTGGCGTCGTCATAGGCGACGAAGATCGAGCGTGCGACGCGCCAATTGCCGCGATCGGCCTTGTGGCCGCCTTCGCCG
>JBAQAB010000529.1:0-5570 GCA_049285535.1 Xanthobacteraceae bacterium | reverse complement strand
ATGAGGCGGCAGAGCCGGCCATAGGCGGCGCGATCGGTCGGATAGGCCAGCACTTCGAAGCCGTCACCGGTGACCAGCCGCGTGCCGACGAGGAGCTTGATGTTGCGCTTGTGCGCTTCGTCGTAAGCGCGCACCACGCCGGCAAAAGAATTGCGGTCGGCGATGCCGATGGCGGCAAGCCCAAGCTCGTCGGCGCGCGCCACCATTTCCTGGGGATGCGAGGCGCCGCGCAAGAAGGAAAAGTTAGTCGTGACTGCGAGTTCGGCATAGGCGTTCATCGGATTTACTCACGCAAACAATCCCCCTACGCAAAAAGACCTTGCACGAACCAGCGCGCCGCCGCCGTTTCGCGCCCGTAGAGTCCTTCCCGGTAGAGCCAGAAGCGGTGGCCGGCCAAATCCTCGACGAGGTAATAATCGCGGGTCGGGCTCCCTCCCTTTCCCTCCCCCGCTTGCGGGGGAGGGTTGGGTGGGGGCGCGCGCCACCATTCGGCGCCGATGCGTTCCGGGCCCTGTGAACCGGCGACGTCATAGGTCGTGCCGCGCCAGGAAAACCGCCGCGGCGGACCGTCGGGTACGAGCGCAGTGACTTCGGCCGGCTCGGCGCGGGGCAACAGCAGAAGCGGACGCACTTGCTGCGGGGAAGGCCAGGCGGAAACTTCACCGCCGACCGGCGGCAGAATTTCCGCGCGCTCGGGGAGATGGCTGGCGACGGGCGCAAAACGCCGCACGCTCGCCGGGCCGAGACGTTGGCGCAGCGTATCGATCAAGGCCGCGCAGCGTTCCGCGCGATCGCCGTGCCCCCACCCTGACCCTCTCCCGCTTGCGGGGGAGGGATGGGAGAGGGTGAATTCAATTTGCCGCGCCGGCATCGGTTCGGCGTGGATGACGGCAAGTCCGACCGCCTCGAAGCCGAAACCGGCATCCTCCATTGCCGCAAGCGCTTCGAGCTTAAGCTCGATCAGACGCGCCACATGGCCAACGCTGCGGGTTGGAGCGGTGAGACCGATATCGATGGTCTCGACCGCGCCGTCGACGCGATAAAGGCAAAGCCGAAGGCTGCGCGCGCCGACGTCGTCGCGGATGAGCACATGAATGAGATTTTGCATCAGCCGGCTGGCGCGGGCGACGACGGCCGCCGCCGTGACGATCGGCTCGATGAGATATTGCAGGCTGTGATAGACTGGCGGCGCGACGATGGGGACGAGCGGCTCGTCGACGCGGCCGAGCGCCTGATCGAGACGGCGCAGCAGCTCGGCGGCAAAGCGCGCGGCAAAGGGCGCGCGCGGTTTGTCGATCAGGGCGCCCACCGTTTTCAAGCCGAGCCGGCGCAGCGCAGTGCGGGTCTCCGACGACAGCCGCAAGGCCGCAATAGGCATGTCGGCAAGCGCTGCGGCTTCCCGGCCCGAGGGCAGAACCAGTAACGGCGATCGATGAAATCGCGAGGCCGCCCAGGCGGCGCCCGGCG
Source organism: Xanthobacteraceae bacterium (assembly GCA_049285535.1). Classification (GTDB taxonomy): domain Bacteria; phylum Pseudomonadota; class Alphaproteobacteria; order Rhizobiales; family Xanthobacteraceae; genus BOG-931. Next base: position 4,103 of record JBAQAB010000529.1, on the reverse strand, counting down.
TGTCGGCCACCGCAAGCCGCGCCGAAAGCCCGAAACGATGCAGCCTTGCGGCAAGGTCGGCGATCAAGCTTTCTTCGCCGCCGAACAGATGGCTGGCACCTTCGACGTCGAGGAAAACGCCATCGGCGCCGTTGTCTTCGCTCCAAAAATCCCCGCACAAGGGCGAAGCGGTCGGCGTGTAGCGTGTCGCCCATAGCGCCAGCCGCCGCAGTGCGTCGTCGTCGGCCGCGGCATCTACCGCGCGCACTTGCAAAACATCGGCTTTCGCCCGCGCGTCGGCCAAAGGTTCGCCGACAGCAAGCCCGGCCGCTTCTGCCGCTTCGTTCAAGGCGGCGATGCGCGGGCCGCCGGCGCCGGCAATAACAAGGACGAAGGGCCGTTCAGGATCGACCGGCTTGCAAGACTCTTTGGCCTGCGGCGCCATCGCTTGCGCCGCGAGAAAACGCTGGATCGGCCAGCGCGGCAGCCAGACTGAAACGATGCGCGACATGATCGTACTCCACTACCCATTGGCCCGGCTGTCCGTTGCGAGCCCGCTCGAGTTGCAGATGCCAGCGAGGGCGCGCGTAAAGCCCGAAGCGGTCGCGCGCGGCTTCCGCCGTGCCGATGCGCCAGCGCGTGGCCGCGGCGCTGGCTTCCAGCGTTGGCACCGGCCGCAACAGCAACAGCGGCAGACCGGCGTCGCCGGCGGCGAGCTGCAGCTTTTGGCTGGTCTTCAGATCGAGCTTGTCGATCATCCCGGCCACCGCGGCCGGCGCCGCCGAACGCAACGCCTCGGCCATCGCCCACAGCGTGTCTTTACGGTGCGCGGTCTCGATGAGGATCAGGCGCGATGGATCGAGGCCGAGCGCGTTGAGGCCATGTCCGGACAGGCAACCCTGCTGGCGCCGCGTATAGACCGGCAGGACGAAGACAAGCGGGAGGGGGGAAGAGATACGGGCCAAAAAGGCCGCGATGAAGCCGAAGGCGGCCGGTAAAGCCGCCTGCATCTCGGGCACCACTTCATGCAAGGCACCACGGGCCAAGCCCCCATCCAGGTGGGAATCCACGGCGGCAAGGCCGAAGGGGAGAATTTTGTGCAAATCCTCTCGGCGCGGACCCTCATAGGCGGGAAGCAGCTGCCGCAATTCATGCATGACGGCGGCGCGGCTTCGCGCCTGGGAAGGAGCCTTAAGAAGATTGGAAAGAGTAGCGGGCTCCTTCATTTAGCTGGCCTCGCGAACCCTGTTCGTTAGGCCAATTGGCCGTGGAAAAGGTGTCAATGTTCAGTGTATGTTCTAGAGACGCACTCTAGAACAAAAAGAGAACATTGCCAAGGGGCAACGCGGCCCAAATGGGAGGCAACAGGGCCGAACAGGGGTCTCCCGGCAACCGCATGGCCCAAGCGCGTCCAACTGTTCACGTTGCTTTTCGAGCCCCGGTGCCTAAACTGCTGCGATGCAAATCACCCTTCGCAGACTGCTATTCACTGCGGCTTTCGCGGCGGCCGCCCTGTTCATCGGCGTGCCGACAAGCCATGCCGGCACCTATGGGGACGAAAAGTGGTGCGCCGTCACCGACGAGGGCGCCTCCGTCTTGAACTGGGACTGCGAATATGACTCGCCCACCGATTGCGAGCCGGCCGTCGTCCAGGGCAACCGCGGATTTTGCGCGATAAACCCGTATTACCAGCCGCAGCCCCCCGCTCCGCAACGCTGATCTCGGAACGCCTTCAGGATCTTCGAGACATGCCGGAAGCCGACAAAGAAGGCGAACGTTACTCGCTCGATCGACCGCAGCAGACGCCTGGCTTCTATCTCAAAGGCTCGCATCAGCTCGACTGGGGCATGAAAAACCGCATGGCGCGGGTGTTCGACCCGGCCTCGGGCCGCACCGTGATGCTCGCCATCGACCACGGCTATTTCCAGGGCCCGACCACCGGGCTCGAGCGCATTGATCTGTCGATCGTGCCGCTGTTGCCGTCGTGCGATGCTTTATTCTGCACCCGCGGTATTTTGCGCACAGTCATTCCGGCGGAATGTCAAAAGCCGATGGTGTTGCGGGCGAGTGGCGGCCCGAGCATTTTGCGCGAGGAGCTGTCCGACGAGCAGATCGCCATGGACATGGATGACGCGGTGCGGCTCAATGCCGCCGGTGTTGGCATCCAGGTCTTCATCGGCGGCGAGCACGAGACGCGCTCGGTGCATAATATGACCAAGCTGGTCGATGCCGGATTGCGCGCCGGCATCCCGGTGATGGGCATCACCGCGGTCGGCAAGGCCATGGCGCGCGACGCCAAGTATTTCCGGCTCGCCTGCCGCATCATCGCCGAGCTCGGCGCGCAATATGTGAAGACCTACTACGTCGAGGAGGATTTCGAGACCGTCACCGCGTCATGCCCGGTGCCGATCGTGATGGCGGGCGGCAAGAAACTGCCCGAGCTCGACGCGCTGACCATGGCCTATAGCGCCGTGCAGCAGGGCGCGTCGGGCGTCGACATGGGCCGCAATATTTTCCAGTCCGACGCGCCGCAAGCGATGATCGCCGCGGTGGCGGCTGTCGTGCACAAGAACATGAAGCCGAAAGAGGCCTACGATCTGTTCAAAGCGATGAAGGCGAAGGGCGATCTGGTGGCCGCTCCGCTCTCCCCCCTCGGCGGCAGATCGCAAGGCGCCGCTCACCGATAATAGTCGACCGTCAAGACATAGCGGTCGAGTGGTACGCCGCTTAGCCGGCTCTTCAGCGCGGCATCCTCGTCCAGTCCGGCGCCAAAGCTTGTGACTTTGGTTCGTCCCGCCGTGGCCTCAGCCACGAGGCTTTGGAAATTCGCCATTGTCACCGCATGTCCGGACCTGTTGCTGTGTCCGGAAATGACGAAGATCGAGTCATAGCGGCGCCCGCCGGCGAGGCAGGCTCTAGCCTCCATGAAATATCCGGCACATTCGTCGGCGGTGTTCGTTCGCAGCATCCAGGGAACGACCGGGTCGGTCGAGATGATCAAGGCGCTGCCGTTCGCATTGCTATGAATGAAATCCAAAATGCTCTGATAGGGAATGACGGAATTGCGCTTAAACGGATGCGTGCCGAAATTGACGTTGGCGATGGCCGAATAGGGTGCGGCCAATACGAGCGATACAAGGACCAGAACGCGGCCGTAATAGCCTTGCTGTATCTGACGGTCGAAGAACATCGTCAGCAGCACCGCGACTGCAGGCGCAAGCCAAAGAAAGGAACGTGGAAGGCCGAAGCCGAACAGTGCCATCAGCGCCGGAGCGCTGAACATCAGCAACAAGAAGTGCGCGGGCTTGGCCGGCTCCGTCCGTTCGATTTCGCAAGCCGCCGCGAGGACGAATACGAGCGCGGCCGGCACGACGATCCAGGCCTGGCCGACTCCGAGCGCGTTACCGCCGAAAAATCCGAGTGTATCGGTCAGGATCGAGCGGGCGATACCTTCGCCGAAATCTCCCCTTACATGGGCGAAGTGGTTCGTGAACAACCAGAAGCCCGAATAGAGACCGAGGCCTGCGCCGCCGGCGGCGAGGAGCCAGTAGGTAAGATCGAATCGCCAATGAAACCGGCGCTGCAGGACGTAACGGTAGAGCATGAATGGGGGTACCAATAGTGCGGCTGTCAGGTCGATAGAGGCGGCGAGTCCAAGCGCCGCGCCGGACCACAGCTGCGTCAAACCGCTGCGCGGCGCCAAATAGAACGTGGCGAAGAGGGCGACCGCGAGTGCGAACGGCGGATACCAGCGCAAGGCATCGCCCTGGTCCACCGCGAGCGGTGTCAGACTGAAGAGGAGTACAGCGAACACCCGCGTCGGCAACGTATCGTGCTTGCCGTTTCGTTGAGCGATCCAGGTCAAGACGAGGAGTTGGAACAACACAAGGGCGGCCGCGGTCATCGCCAGACTGCACAGTCGTATTTCGGCATCGCTCAGGCCGAGCTGATGCAGACCATAGAACACCAGATAGCCAAGGGGTGGATGCTCGTCTCCGCCGTAGCGCGGAAAGCTCGTTAAGAGCGACAGCGCAGACTCGCGCTCAATCAGGCGAAGCGTGTAGATCTCGTCGTCGAACGGGAACCGCCAAACCCGGCCGGCCATCAGACTGACTGAGAAGAAC
>JBAQAB010000528.1:0-6296 GCA_049285535.1 Xanthobacteraceae bacterium | reverse complement strand
CCCGTATTCTCGACCGAGTCGACATAGACGAAGCCGCCGGTCTGCTTGATGATGCCGTAGACTGTGGAGAGACCGAGCCCGGTGCCTTTGCCGACCTCCTTGGTCGAGAAGAACGGCTCGAAAATCTTGCCCAGAATCTTTGCCGGAATGCCGGTGCCGGTGTCGGCCACTTCGACCAGCACATAATCGGCGGCCGGCATGCCCTTGGCGTGGAATTGCGCGCATTCCGGCGCCGTCACATTCGTGGTGCGGACCGTAAGCCGTCCACCATTGGGCATGGCGTCGCGGGCATTGACCGCAAGATTCACGATCACCTGCTCGAATTGCGAAATATCGACCTTGACCGGCCACAGATCGCGGCCGTGCACCACGTTGAGCGCAACCTTTTCGCCGATCAGCCGGCGCAGCAGCATGGTGAGATCGGACAGCGCCTCGCCGAGATCCAGCACTTGCGGGCGCATCGTCTGCTTGCGCGAGAAGGCGAGCAGATGCCGCACCAGGCTCGCCGCCCGATTGGCGTTCTGCTTGATCTGCATGATGTCGGCGAACGACGGATCGGTCGGCTTGTGCGCGTTGAGCAGAAAGTCGGTCGCCATCATGATGGCGGAGAGCACGTTGTTAAAGTCGTGGGCGATGCCGCCGGCGAGCTGGCCGACGAGATCCATCTTCTGCTGCTGGGTGACTTTATTTTCGAGTTCGCGCTGCGCGGTGGTTTCGAGCGCATAGACGATGGCCGCTTCCTGGTCGCGCTCCTCCTCTTCGACTGCGGTGACATAGAAGCGCCCAAACCGCTCGCCGTCGACGGCGAGCGTGGCGTCGACCGGCGCAATGTCACCTTTGCCGAGCGCCGCCAGCGCGATGGCGTTGGCCAGCGCCTCGCGATCGCCCGCGGCGACGACCGAGAGGATGGAGCGGTCCTCGCTCTCCTCGCCGCGCGCATTGCGAAACAACTTTGCGAACAGCGGATTGGTGCGCACCACGCCGCCGTTGCGGTCGACAGTCGCGATCGCCATCGGGGTGCGGTGGAAGAACCGCATGAAGCGGATTTCCGCGGCGCGTTGCGGATCGGTGCCGTCGTTGCGGGCGCGATTGAGCACCAGCGTGCGCGACGTGCCGGCTGTGCCGTCGGAGCCGTATGCAAGCTTGTGAAACACCCGCACCGGCAGCGTGCGTCCGTTGCGCGTGCGCAGATCGAGATCGAGCACTTCGGTTTTGACTTCGCCCGGCGCACCGCGCAGCGTCGTCAACAAAGCCGCGCCGTCGCCCGCGACCAGGTCGGTGAGCTTCAGCCCGCCGGAGCCGACCTGCGCCAGATCCTGATCGAGCCAATCGGCGAGCGTTGCATTGAGATAGACGATGTCGCCCTTGTCATCGACTGAGAAGAAGCCGGCCGGCGCATGATCGAGATAATCGATCGAATGCTGCAGCACCTGAAACACATTCTCCTGACGGTCGCGCTCGGCGGTGATATCGGCGAGCGACCAGACCGTGAGCCGCGCGTCGCGCCGGCTCGAACCCAGCGGACGGATCTTGAACCGCAGCCAGCGCGCCGCCCGCCCGCGCAGCCCGGCGATGCGCACCTCCTCGTCGAGCCGTTTGCCCTCTCGCGCCCCTTTGAGCAGGCGGTAAATCGCCTCGGACGCATCGGCATCGCCGATGAAAGCGCGCTCGACCGGCCGCATATCATTGATATCGGTGGCGTCGATCAGATCGAGATAGGCGGCATTGGCATAGATGACGCGGCCGTCGTGATCGGTCACGACGACACCTTCGGAGGCGCCATCGACGATCGCTTTGACGAGAGGCTGGGGAGCCGCCCCGCCGGAGACCCGCAGAATGCCGCAGGCCAGAGCGAATAGCGAAAACACCCCAACCGTGGCGAGGACCGCCATGAAAGCGAGAATATAGGGTTCAGCATTGCTGCCGCCGACCAGTACGATGCCGCTTGCGGCGGCGACTAGGACGGTGGCGACCAGCAGCACCAGAACGATGCTGCCGCGGCTCGATCCGGTCGCGCTGCGATCGATCGCAGAACGCACCTCGGCGCCCGCCGCCGGCTCGGCCACGGTGCTGCGGTCGACCGCGGCTTCGCCGGCCGTTACCGGCACCGTCAAGCGTACAGGCGGATATGCCGTCATGGCCTGCTCAATCGTGGCCCGTTCGAACCTGGCCGGCTTGGTCATGCCTCGCTCTCAGTGCCTTGCGCCATCGAATCGCGCAAGGGGCTTCGCAACAACGTACACAATCAGCCCGGCCGCAACACCGAACGGCGCATCCGCATCACGTAGCCGATGATTTCCGCCACCGCGCGGTAGTGCTCCTGCGGAATTTCCTGGTCGATCTCGACGGTGCTGTACAAGGTTCGGGCCAAAGGCGGATTTTCGACCACCGGGATGCCGTGGGCTTCCGCCACCTCGCGAATCTTACGGGCGATCAGATCGGCGCCCTTGGCGACGCAGAGCGGCGCGTTCATGCCGCGCTCGTATTGCAGGGCGACGGCGAAGTGGGTCGGGTTGGTGACGACGACGGAGGCCTTCGGCACCGCGGACATCATGCGCTTGCGCGCCCGAGCCGCGCGCAACTGGCGGAGCTTGCCCTTGATGGCCGGATCGCCCTCGCTCTGGCGGTATTCCTCCTTCATCTCCCGGAACGACATCTTATGCCGGTCGTACCACTGCCGGTACTGGAACAGATAGTCCGCCGCCGCGACGATGGCGAGAATCGCCACCACCGTACCCATCATTTTCAGCGCCAGGGCCCGGGTGAACGGCAGAACGATCGCCGGGTCGACGGCGACCAGACCGATGATGCGATGGCGCTGCGGCCACAACAGCGCGCCGATCACCGCGCCGAACACCGTAAGCTTGGCGAGGCCCTTGGCGAAATTGGCGAGCGCTTGTGTGGAAAACAGGCGGCGCAGCCCTGCCCCCGGCGAAATGCGCGACAGCTGCGGCATTATCGGATCGATCGAGAACAAGATGCGATGCTGGATGGCGTTGCCCAACAGCGCGGCAAGCGCCAACACCAGTGTCGGAATGCCGAGCGCCGCAAGAATATGCGTCGCCAGCGCCTTGACCAGATGGTCGAGCGCCGGCCCGTCGACGGGAATTTCGCCGGAATGCATGAGCAGACCGCGAAACATCGCCTGCAGGTTCATCGCCATCGGGCCGGCGAATACCATCAGCACCATCGTTCCGCCGCCGATGGTGAACCAAGTCGAGACCTCCATACTCTTGACCACGTCGCCGCGCCTGATGGCTTCCTCGAGCCGTCGCGGGGTGGGGTCTTCGGTATGTTCGGTATCGTCGCGCTCGTCGGCCATCGCGTTCTGCTATCTGGTTTTGTTCACGCGTGCGGAGCGAGCACCGAGAGCACGCCGCCGGCGTAATCGAGAAATATTCCCATCATCGAGCCGAGCACCAGGATCAGGAACAGAAAGCCGATCAGGATCGACAGCGGCAGCGCGATGAAGAACACCTGCATCTGCGGCATCAGCCGCGACAGCACGCCGAGGCCGAGATTAAACAAGAGGCCGAACGCCAGAAACGGCGCCGACAACTGGATGCCGATGCGAAACGCGCCGGACACGGTCTTGGTCATCAGCGCCGCGACGTCGCCGGTGGAGGGCACCTCGCCCGGCGCGAACAATGTGTAGCTGTCATTAAGCGCGGCAATGACCAGATAATGCATGTCGGTGGCGAAAAACAGCGTGATACCGAGCATGGTCAAAAAGGTGCCGAGGATGATGCCTTGTTCGCCCTGCGTCGGATCGACCGAGGTGACGAAGCCGAGGCCGAGCTGCTGGGCGATCACGGAGCCCGCGACCTCGAGCGCCGAGATGGTGAGCCGCGCGGTGAGCCCGAGCACCGCGCCGATGATGATCTCTTCGATCAGCATCACGACGGCGGGCGCCAGCGCGCCGGGATCGAGGTGATAATCGTTGCGATGCAGCGGCAGCAGCACCGCAGCGAGCATTACCGCGATGGTGAGCCGCAGCCGCGTCGAGATATTCTGCTCGCCGAGCCCCGGCAGCAGCATGACCATGGTGCCGGTGCGGGCGAACACCAGCAGGAAAGTCGCGCCGAGCGCCGGCAGGTTTGAAATATCGATGGTCACGCCCTGCCCTCTTGTTCGTCACGCCGAGGGACCCGCGAGCGCGAGTCTCAGGAACCGCTGACAATGTGCGCGGTGATTCGCATAAAGTTCGCATGCATGGCGTCGGCCATGAACGGCAGCGCGACCAAAAGCGCAAGGAAGATCGCGAGAATCTTCGGCACGAAGACCAGCGTGGTTTCCTGGATTTGCGTGAGCGCCTGAAACAGCGAGATGACGACGCCGACGATCAATCCGACCAGCATCAGCGGCGAGGCGACGAGCAACAACGTCACGATGGCGTCGCGAGAAACGTCCAAAACTTCCGGGCCCGTCACCTGCTTATTTGCTCCCTTGATGCCATCGCCCGCGCGGGCTGGCATGACAGCCGTTAGATCGGCATCCGCAAAACATCCTCGTAGGCGGCTATCACCTTGTCGCGCACCGAAATCAATGTCTGGAACGTCGCCTCGGTATCGGCGACCGCAGTGACGACATCGACCATATTGGCCTTGCCGGCGGCGACCGCCTGCGCCTGGACGTCCGACTTTTGCGCCGCCGCCGAGACGGCATCCATGACGTCTTTGAGGATCGAGCCAAAGTTCGGCCCGCCGTCCTGGCCCTTGTTGAGGCCGCCGGCGATATTCGCTGTGTCGTCGCGCATTTTAGCCAGCGCGGCATAGGCGTTCGCGGCAATGGTTGGTGTGGCCATGATCAGCTCTTCAGCATGTCGATGGTGAGTTGCATCATTTTACGCGTGGCGGTGACGATGTTGAGGTTGGCCTCATAGGACCGCTGCGCATCGCGCAAGTCGGTCAATTCCACGAGCGTGTTCACGTTCGGATATTTGACGTCGCCTTGGGCATTGGCGGCCGGGTTGCCGGGTTCGTGCCTGACCAGGAAATCGGAACTGTCCGGCTGCACGCGGCCGAGCTTGACCACGTCGGCGCCGATCGAACGGTCGAGTTCGCTCGAGAACGTCACGATTCGCCGCCGATAGGGATCGCCGCCCGGCGTGGTTGCGAGCGAATCGGCATTGGCGATGTTCTCGGTGATGATGCGCATCCTTCCCATCTGCGCCCGCAACCCGGAGGCGGCGATGGTGAGCGATTTCATGAAGTCCATGCTCATGGGAAATTCCGCAGGTCCGTTGGCGAACAGGCTTCGCCGCTCGCGTCACTCTTTGACCGCAAGCTTGATCAGGTTGAGACTGTTCGTGTACATCTCGGTGGCCGCCTCGTAGTCCATCTGGTTGCCGGCCACTTTCATCATCTCGTCTTCGTGGCTGACCGAATTGCCGCGCGGCCTGATCTCATAGGGACCGCCGCCACCGGTGGCGAATTGCGAGCCGCCGCCGGATGCGTCTGCGATGTGATTGGGATTGGTCCGCTCCAGCGGCAATGCGGCCGTCAATTGCTGCGAGAAATCCAGCGGCGCCAGGTCCTTGGCCTGGTAGTCCGGCGTATCGGCATTGGCGACATTCTCGGCGAGCACCTGTTGGCGTGCCTGCTGCCACTGCATGCGCTCGCGCAGCATGGCGAGAATCGGAATGTCGTTGATCGGCATCGGCGGCGTCTCCGGTTCCAAATTCGGACCCGGCAGACTTTGCCGGGCCTATGGTTAATGGCCGGTTAAAAGGCCGTTGCCGCCGGTTTTGCCATTAAACCGCCGTTTACCATGACAATGCTTGAGGCGTCGGCTTTAGGGCGAAAACCGGCTAGTATATTTAATCCTTTGTTAGTAATCACGGCGGCAAATGTTACCCGTGCCGTTAACCTTTGAAAGCTTGTCGGCGCGCCGCAGCGAAACGGGGAGTTGTGCGGATGTTTGATACTTTGTTCGGGGCGGAGATGCCGCTCGCCGTAAAATTCTTCCTCGCATTCCTCGTCGTTCTCGGCCTCATCCTTGGCTTTGCCTGGGCGGTGCGCCGCTTCGGAACCGGCCGCCTCGGCGGCGCTAGCGCGCGTGGCCGGCAGCCGCGCCTTGCGGTGATCGACTATGCCAGCGTCGACGGCCGCCGCCGGCTCATTCTGGTGCGGCGCGACAATGTCGAGCATTTGTTGATGATCGGCGGCCCGACCGACGTCGTCGTCGAGCCCAACATCGTGCGCGCCGTCGCGGCGCCGCGCGATTTGGGGGCTCGCCCGCCAGCCGGAATCGAGGCGCTGCCGCGCGCCCTGCCCTTGTCGGAGAATGGCAATAGC
>JBAQAB010000527.1:0-17459 GCA_049285535.1 Xanthobacteraceae bacterium | reverse complement strand
GCGGTGACGACATCTTGTAGGGCATGGCCAAAAAACCCCTCTAAAGCTCGCCCCGTTGACCCGACTTCCCTATTCGTTCTCTATTGCGCTATTAGCGTCATCCTCGAAATCAACCGCGACTTTCCGTATCAGGTCGCGCTACCCTTCGATGAGGACGCGATGGACGTACTGGACTGGCTCGAAGGCCGCGACCCGCAACATTTTCAGTGTGACGCACGATGGTGGCAAAAGCAGCTGGCAGACTACCCCGACGATGCCGATTCGGACTTAGTCAATCGCCCCCGCAGCAGTTATTTAACCGCCCGCACCGGTGAAAATTTGTTCACAATCGGTATGAAAGTCTGCTGCTGCCATCTTTCGCAAGAGTTGATCGTGTTGACCAGCAGCATCGATACAGTCATAGGGCCGACTCCGCCCGGCACGGGAGTAATGTGCGAGGCTTTCGGCGCGACACCTGCGAAATTAACATCGCCGACGAGGCTGCCGTCGCTCAGCCGATTGATCCCTACGTCGATGACAACAGCGCCGGTGCGGACCATCTCGGGCTGAATCAAATTCGGATATCCGGCTGCGACAACTAGGATGTCAGCGAGGATCGTGAACTGCGCCAAGTCCCTCGTCTTGGCATGACAGATGCAGACAGTCGCCTCGTGCTGCATCAGCATCAACGCCATCGGCTTGCCCACGATATTGCTGGCGCCAACGACGACGACATTTTTGCCCTCCAGCGCAATGCCTTCGTATTCGAGCAACTTAAGCACACCGTAGGGTGTGCAGGGCGGAAATACCGTGCCGCCAACCACAAGAGCGCCGACATTGTAAAGGTGAAAGCCATCGACATCCTTGTCCGCCGATATGCTGTGCAGGATGCGGGCCATATTGAAAGACGGTGGTAGCGGCAGCTGAACCAAGATGCCGTGGACCGCCGGATCATCGTTGAGCTGCATGATGCGGTCGATTACGATGTCCTGATCGACATCGGATAAATAATCGAACCGAAAAGACTTGATTCCGACATTACCGCAGGCGCGGATTTTATTTCGGACATAAATTTGCGATGCCGCATTGGAGCCGGCCATGATAACGGCAAGGCCCGGCGGCGTTCCGCCGTTGGCGAGGATGCGCTGAACGCGCTCTTTGCACTCGTCGCGGATCTTCCGCGCGACTGCGACGCCGTCTATGATTTTTGCGGTCATGCACGACCTGCGTCATTATCGGCTGGGCGGAGCCTCGACGGCGCCTGCATTTTAGACTTACTCCTTGTTGATGCGTTTGGCATAAGCATCGACGAAGTCCGCGGCAGCTTTGCTGCCGCGTGCAAAAGACTTCATCGCTTCATCGTGCAGGAGACCAAGCGCCTGCATTTTTATTGCATTGGCGTCATCGTTCTCGGTGATGTCTTCGACATGTCGAGGCCTTGGCAAATCGACGTTAATAACGGCGCGAACCTGCGTCGGGATATTCGTCATAATGAGGATGCGATCAGCGAGGTAAATTGCCTCGTCAATGTCGGTGGTAACGAAGAAGGTCGTACGTCGAAACTCTTCATATAGCTTAGAGTAGTACTCCTGCATCAGCTTTTTTGTCATCGCATCGAGGCCGCGAAACGGCTCGTCGAGGATCATAATGGCCGGCTTATTAATCATGGAGCGGGCCAGTTCGGCGCGCCTCTGCATTCCGCCCGAGAGCTGCGCGGGATATTTTTTTCGAAATCCGTCCAAACCGACCTTGTGCAGCAATTCCTCAGCAAAGGTTCGCATTTCCGGCGTATCTTGTCCCCGCGCGCGCGGGCCGAACATGATGTTGTCGTAGGTCGACATCCAAGGAAATAATGCGCTTTCTTGGAACACGACGAGCCGATCAGGACCCGGCCCGGAGACGGGTTTGCCGTCAAGACTAATGGTGCCGTTGCTTGGGCGCTCGAACCCCGCGAGCATACGGATGAGCGTGCTCTTGCCACAGCCAGACGGTCCAATCATGACGGTCAGTCTGTTGCTTTCGAGGGTGAAGCTGCAGTCGCGGACGACTTCCTTAGCGAAATCGCCGACACCGTAGATCTTGGAGACGTTGCTGACCGTCAGTTGGCTGCCTAGCGGGCCGTACGTAACCGGTGAGCTTTGGGCCATTTGTTGAATATTCATGTCTCGGGGCCAGTTCAGTTTTCCAAAAGCCAGGGCGTCAGCCACTTGCCGATCTTGCGCAGTACAGCGCTTGAGACATAGCCCGCGATCCCAATGCTGATCATGCCCGCGACAATTTGTGTGTACGAGCCGCCGACATACGAATTCCATATGAAAAATCCGAGCCCTCCGCCGGAACCTCCGACAGAGCCGGCGCTGCCGCCGCCGGAAATCATTTCCGCGGCGACAACCACAGCCCAGGTAATGCCGACCCCGACAGTAGCGCCGACGACGATAGAAGGCAGCGTAGCCGGCAGGATAATGCGGCGAAAAATGTCCCAGGTCGAAGAGCCCATTGAGCGAGCCGCCTGAAAATAGCGAACGTCAATCGCCTGCGCGCCACCGATGACATTGATAACGATTGTGAAGAAGGCACCCAAGAACGTGACGAAGGCGATCGACAACTCCTGAGTCGGCCAAAATATAATGGACGCCGGTACCCAGGCCAGTGGCGGAATTGGCCGCAGCACTTCGAAGACTGGAAAAGTGATGCCGTAAAACGTGCGACTGACCGCCATCGCCAAGCCCAACGGAATGCCGATCACCATCGCTGCGAGGAAGCCTTCGAATACCCTCAATGTGCTTAGGAGGGCGCTCATCCAAAAGCTGGGATCTTGGATCAATACAATTAGCTCCTGCAGCACAGAGCTGGGTGGAGGAATTTGCGAAACCCACGGAAATGCGAAGCCGAATAAAGCCTGCGACCGCGACCCGACCTCCCAAAAAATCAAGAACACTGCTATGGAAGCGATGCCGCGCCAGAAATCGTCGCCGCTGACAAAGCCGAGGGCCTTTAATGCGAACGATTTGGCCATACTCAGCGCTCCTTTTCGCCGGCAGCGAAGGCTTTGATCGCTTCCTCATGAACGGCGGCGGCGGTTTCATCCATGAACTCGCGGAATCGTTTGGCCGTCAGCACGCTGTAGTCTCGCGGATGCGGAATATCGATATCGAGGATTTTCTTCGGCCGACATGGCCGAGTAGTCATGATGACGACGCGATGGCCGAGGAAAATTGCTTCCTCAAGGTCGTGCGTAATGAAGAAGATCGTCACCCGGCTCTTGTAAAAAATCTCAAGCAGAGCCTCGTGCATCACTGATTTCGTCAATGAATCGAGCGCACGATACGGCTCATCGAGCAACAAAATCTTTGGGTCGTTCATAAGCGCGCGCACGATTTCGACGCGCCGTCTTACTCCGGAAGATATCTCTCCAGGATAGTTGTGCTCAATGCCGCGCAACCCCGCGTCGGCCATCATGTCGCGCGCTTTTTCGTAGGCCTCGGCGCGCGATAAAAGACCCTGCATAATGGGGCCAAACGTCACATTCTCGATATTCGTCTTCCAAGGGAAAAGCGCACCGTTCTGAAATACTACAATCCGGTCCGGACCCGGCCGTGCCTTCAATTTTTGCGGACCACACAGCAATTCGTCATCGAGATGGATGCTGCCGGATGAAATACTATGAAAGCCGGCAATCGCATTGAGCAGCGTGGTCTTGCCGCAGCCCGAAGGCCCAACGACAACGGTAATCTCACCCGGCGGCACTTCGAACGTGCAGTGATCGACCGCGAGAACACCGGCCCCGGCTGCGCCATAAACCTTTACGACGTCCGTGATTCGTACGCTGCCCTTACGGGTCGGTTGCGCCGACACGGCGAGATCAATGTGTGTTGCCGCCGGCCGAACGCTCACCTGTCGCCTCCTAACGCAAGCTCGCGGCTACGCCACTGCATCAGGTAGGCACCGACCAGCCGGACTATCGCGCTGGTGGCATAGCCAACGATGCCGAGCGTGATCATGCCGATGACGATCGTGGGATAGCGAACCATCGTGTATGAGGTATTGATGACGTACCCAAGGCCGTATTGTCCGGAAACCATCTCGCCCGCGACTAAGGAGAACCAGGCGACGCCGACGGAAATCTGCAGTCCCGTAAAAATGAATGGCATGGAGCCTGGAACAATCACGTGACGGAAGACCTGCCATCGCGTTGCGCCAAGGCAACTTGCCGCACGTGTATAGGATACGTCGATCGATTCGACGCCCAACATCGTGTTGAGTGCCGTCGCATAGAAAGATGCGAGAAACGTCAGAAAGATGATCGGTGTTTCGGAGCCTTTGAACATTACGATTGCCAGCGGCACCCATGCCAACGGCGGGATCGGACGCAGCAGTTCAAACACTGGAAAGACGTACTGCTTGAAACGCTCTGACCAGCCCAGAAAAAGGCCGAGTGGAACGCCGATAGCCGTAGCAAGAAAAAAGGCTATCGCGACACGCCGCGTGCTTACCCAGACATGCATGTAATATTCGGGAGTGAAGATCGACAACCCGTAAGTCGGGTTTCTGCTAAACCACTCTCGCACGACGACGGTCGGGCCCGGCATTTCGGAAAAACGGGGCAGTTTCCAGACTTCGACGGCGAGGTACCAAAAGCCGATAAACAGGGTAAAGCCGACGAGCATCAGGTACGGGCGCGGACTTCTCAGCCATAGCAAGAAGCGATGAGCCGCAAGAGCTAGCGGACCGATGCTATGCGCCGCATCGTCCGCCGGGCTCAACGGCAAATCGCTGTTAAGAACACGAACCGGACTTGCTTCGGTCATATCTCACTTAATTTACGCGTTCTGGCCGCCTGCGCGTCATATTGACAAACTGTTTCATCGACGGGCATTGTGGCAAGCTAAAGAACCGTTATGGACCCGTGTATGCCGAATCCGGAAGCGCCTTAACTTCTCCCACTGGAGCCGTTAGACCGCGCGCTTTCAAGATATCAGCGGTGAATTGCGGTTGTACCGCATCCGGACGGATCTCCGCGCTGATACTCTTGATCTCCACCAGGAACTTGGACGCTTTTTGGATCAAATCCATAGCATCCGGAGTAAAACCATAGGCCAACGTGATCCGCGTATCGGTTCCGCCACTCGCTTTTGGTATCGTGCCGAAGGCGGACGTCCATAGCGCCTTTTCCGGAAAACCGGTCGTTTGGCCTTCCGCCATCTTGGCGATGTCCATGGCGTTCTTGGAATCGCTGAAATACAACTCCGAATCCAATTCCGCTTGCAGCCAGTCCTTTACGATGTCTGGCCGCTGTTGAATCAGCGCTTGCGGCATAACCATGAAGCCGCCATCGCGTTCGTTGACGGACGCGCCCGACGCAACGCGGCGGGCAAGCTTGTCTGCAACAATACGCGATGCCGTCGGTTCCCAGATCACGGCGGCGTCGAGCTTGCCAGCGCGGAAGCCGCTCGTGATCACCTCAATGCTTTGGTTCAGATACTCGGAGGGTTGAATATTGTAGCGCTTGAACACTGCTTGCGCGAAACGGTCAGTGCAACTTCCCTTCGGCACGGCAACTGTTTTGCCATTCAGCCACTTGATAGCTTCGTCCGGCGAGCTGAACTGGGGTGCATCATTGCGCACCAAAAAGATATTGCATTGATCGTAGCCGAGACCGAGCACCGAGACGAGGCGGATATCACGGACATCGGGGTGGCTTGTCGCTACGATGCCTGGCATGTCGCCAACGTAACCGATATCGACCTTGCCCGCCAGCATGCCGTTGACAATGATCGCGCCTTGTAGACCCACCTGAAAGCTGACGGTCGATCCCTTCGGCAAGTATTTCTCGTAAAATTTCTTATCGCGCATGATTAGGCCGGACCACGATTCGGTGTAATACGGCTGATAACCGATCACGAGATCGATCGGCGTCCCGGGCTTGCCGTAATCTTTCTCGGCCGCAGCGTTTGCGGGTAAGGGCGTCGCCAATGTAGCCGCAAGGCTAACGGCGGCGATGCCGAAGCAGACCAGCTGCAATCTTATTGAGTGTAACCGCTTGAGTAAGCGCGAGTGCAGACCATGACTCGTCCGATACATCACTCCCTCCCTAGGTCGTATCATTTTTAAATCTGACTTGAGGACGGCGCTGATCGTTGTTTTTGGCTCTTGCGCGCCCACACGCTCGATTAAGAATAGTATAGTCCGCCAGCGCTCGCATCCCGTGCCATTGAGCATGCGACACTAAGGGCCGTGGCCCCGCCGAGCGTTGCCACCTTTATCCGAACTCGACCTCCCCATTCGCTCAATCACCCAACATGACAGTAGGGGACATCGCGGAGAAAATTGTTCTTGCTAATGAAGTAATAGAGCTACGCTATTAGCCCATGGCCAGTTTAGGGAGAGAGATCAATGCCCGGAGAGCCGGATTCGTCCCGAAAAATGGGGACTTCCCCTCCATCTTCGAGGTGATAGTTCAGTCTATCGATAGATACGAAGGATCGATTTTTGACCGTGGAGTTCAGT
The DNA here is from genome assembly GCA_049285535.1 of Xanthobacteraceae bacterium. Taxonomy (GTDB): domain Bacteria; phylum Pseudomonadota; class Alphaproteobacteria; order Rhizobiales; family Xanthobacteraceae; genus BOG-931. The sequence goes on along the minus strand of JBAQAB010000527.1, from coordinate 10,973 downwards.
AGCGTAGCGTTGCATTCTGGCATATATACCGTCGAAATATTAAGCGTCTCGATTGTATGCCTTCGCAATCGACGCACTTTGCGCAGGAGCAAACGCCGTGGCAGCGAAAAATCATCGCGAATGGTTGTCCGAACCCAAGCTCAAGTCTTCGGAATGGGTGAATAGCCGGATCTATTCCGACCCGGGAATCTTCGAGGAAGAGCTCGAGAAGATCTTCAAGAAGACCTGGATGCCGGTTTGCCATGAATCGGAATTGCCGAACCCTTACGATTTCCGGACCACCTCCATCGCACGAGAGCCGGTCATCGTTTGCCGAGGCCCGGACAATCAGGTTCGCGCCTTCCTCAATGTGTGCCCGCATCGCGGCATGATCATTGAGCGTCGACCTTCCGGAAGCTTCCTCGAAGGGCAGCCTTCGGGGAATCCGAAGCGGATGACGTGTATGTTCCATGCTTGGCAATACGATATGCGCGGCAATTGCGTTTACATCAGCCGTGAAAAGGAAGGCTTTCAGGAGCGCCTGTGCAAGGAAGATGTCGGTCTGCGCAGGCTACGCTGCGAAGTGAAATTCGGCGGGTTCGTCTGGGTCAATCTCGATGATAATCCGCAGACTTCGCTCGAAGACTGGGGCGGAGCGGCATTCACGTGTCTCCGCAAGAGTCTTGAGGCCGAGCCGCTTGAGGTCTTTCACTATCACAAGGCGATCGTGCATGCGAACTATAAGCTTTGGCACGATACTAATTGCGAATTTTATCACGACTTCATGCATTACCATAACCGCGTGACCGGATTTAACGATGCGTACTTTGCACGCAAGAACGAAGCATTTGATCACGGCCACGTTGTCGTCGGCACATTCGAGGTCAACTACGAGAAGTACGAAGGCTTCGATAGTCGGGCCGCGCTGTCGTTCCCTCATCTGCCGCCGAATCAGTGGTACATGATCGACATGTTCCCCGGCATGAATTTCAATCTGCGCGGATCGGCACTGCGCTGTGATATTGTCACCCCGCTTGCTCCCGACAAAGTCATGATCGAATACCGCGGCCTGGGTCTCAAGCGCGACACGGCTGAAGAGCGGATGATTCGCATCAACCACCACAACTCGATTTGGGGGCCCTTCGGACGCAATCTGCACGAGGATCTCATCGGCGTTCAGGGCCAAGGCACGACCATGGCGACGGGCTCAGAGCCACGCCGCATTTTACACGGGCGGCACGAAAACCAGACGATCCACGATGAAAACGGCATGCGGCATTATTACGAAGAATGGGGCCGTTGGATGAATCGGCTGCCGAGCAAGCCGGACCTGCCTTACACGGAGCCGGTCTCGGTGGCCGCCGAGTGACCGTCCCTCGGTTGGCGGGCAGCCCACCAACCGAGGACGATTGTTTTCGACAACTGTTGCGCTCGCGGCACGTCGGCGCATTTGCGACATTCATGCAATGGGGACTATCGGTGGATTCGGCCGCTCTTGTTCGTGACACGATTTATCGTTCGACGATTTTCCTCGATCGGCAGCAATGGAACGATTGGCTCGCGCATTGCGACGATCAGTTCCAATATGCGATTCGTGCCTGGAGCCCTGAGATCAATAAGGATGTGACCTATCTCGCGCTCGACCACAACGGACTCGCGTCGATGGTCAAACTCCTACCTAAGCACAATACCGATCATTCCCCACTGACCCGCCACACCTCTGTGTACACTGTCGATGTCGATGAGGCGGCGCATTCGGCAAAAGCGGTGAGTTCGGTTGTGGTCTACCAGACTCTCTTGGATGGCATCAATTCGCATGTCGATGCCGGCGAAACTCGCTTATTTCTGATTGGAAAATACCTCGACACGTTCAAGCTTGCGGACGGTAAGGCGAAATTCCTCAGCCGCGAAGTACGGATCGAAAATCGGCGGCTCGACAAGGGTTCGCACTGGCCAATTTGAACAGCGATGACCTGGAAACGCATATGTGATGCGGCCGAGATGCCCGAAAACTCGGTGCGGCAGTTCGATGTGGACGGCATTTCAATTGTACTGGTGAACTACGGCGAAGGCTTTCGCGCCATTCCGCCAATATGTCCGCATATGGAAGAGCCGTTGGTCGACTCTGGGGTCGTCGCGCGCTGTATTCTCACTTGCACGAAACATTTGTGGGCGTGGAATCTCAAGACCCTGGAAATGCAAGGCGAGACTGAGAAGCCTCTCAAGACCTACGAGACCCGGCAGGAGAACGGTGCGGTCTTGGCGAATATCGAGGACGAGTTGACTTACGAATTCGATACGGGCGACGAGGCAGACGATGATTTCTTCAAATAGTGGCGATTACCCGTCCCGATGAAGATAACGGTTCAGCACAAGGGCGGTGAGTTATCCTTCGACTGCGGCGAACGGGAGCCGATTCTGTATGCCGGCTTGCGGCAAGGGGTCAATCTTCCTTTTGAGTGCGCCACAGGGACCTGTGGAACGTGCCGCGCACGGGTCACGTCCGGGGAAGTAGAGGTCCGTTGGAATGAGGCACCAGGCGCCGCGCGGCTGAAGCCCGAAAAGGGCGACATATTGACGTGCCAGAGCTGGCCGCGTTCCGATACTGCAGTGCGTGTACCTTCGGATCTCACAACAACGGATACGTTCAGGCCAGAGTCGCGTCGTGGCATCATCCGCAATATCCGGCGACTGACCAACGACGTGGCGCAGTTTGATTTGCAGCTGTCGGGCCCCATGCGCTTTCAGCCCGGGCAGTTCGTTGTACTCGAGTCCCCCGACGTCGCCGGCGGCCGAGCTTATTCGATGGTCAATTTCGAGCCTGAGCTCGACCGGCTCGCGCTGGTGCTCAAGCGCAAGCCGGGTGGTCGCTTTACCGATTGGTTCTTTGACAAGATTGCCGGAGAACGGGAGGTGGAGGTCTTTGGCCCGCTCGGCCGGGCAGTATTTCGCCCCGAGGAGCGCCGCAATATCATCTGCATCGCGGGCGGCTCCGGTATCGCAGGTATGATGTCAATTCTCGAGTGCGCAATTCAGACAAATCACTTCAGTGCTCATAAGGGCGTAGTCTTTTTCGGCTGCAGGACGCTCGCCGATACGTTCTATCTGGAACAATTAGCCAATTACGCAGCGGCTTCGCAGGGCAATCTCGAAATCACCGTCGCCTTGTCGCATGAAGCTGCAGCGACGCCATTGCACGGCGATTTTCCGACCCTTCGCGTGGCACAGGGAATGGTGCACGAAGTGGCCGCCAAGGGCTTGGGGCAAAACGATCGAAGTCTGCTCGCCTATGTTGCCGGGCCACCGATCATGGTCGACAGCACAATCCGTGCCTTGATTGCTGGCGGCCTGGCCGTGCGAGATATCCGTTATGACAAATTTGCTTGATCGGCCTGACGATCCTCCGGCCATGAAATGGCAAACGCGCACAATCGGCGATTTGTCGGAACTCGCGCAGGCGCGGGCCGAAGCCATTAACCTTGCGCAATGGCTGGCGCGGATCGCCAACAGCTATGTCGCCGCGAGCAACCCGGAAGAACGCATCAGGCTTGAATTCCGACCGCACGACGCCACTATCGCCACGGGCGAATTTGACAAGGCGATCGCGCTGGAAATGCGGCTGCCGATGCTCGAATTGCAGTTTCTCGAAAACGGCAAACCGATGCCGCACGTTTTTGATCCCGAAGAACATTCGCCGGCGGAGGTCGAAGCCTGGTTATTGGTCGAGCTGCTGCATCGCGGAATTGACCGGGAGAAGTTCTCCAAAGAATTGCCCTATGCCATTGCAGGCTTAATGAGCGGCGATGCCGAGGATTATTCGCCCCAATTGTGTCGACCGGGCCTCATTTGCCTGACCGCCTTGATGCGAGATGCGGCCGCTGTTCTCAAAACTGCCGCTCCCAGCAAGGGCGGCGATCAGGCTTCCATTGCGTGCCTTCCGCAAAATCTTAATCTCGTGGTTCCGTCAGATTCCGGCAGTTTCGCATTCTCGCCGGGGGACGCGGAGAGGCCGGAGCCGTATTTTTATCAACGCAGCGGATCGATTATCAGCGGTGGAGGCAACTTGACAATCAGGGCAGCCGCGCTGATGGCCGAATGTGATCCAATGGCAGCGGCAATGAAGCTCAGGGATTTGGCGCTTGGCTAAAGGCGATCCACGCCCGCGTTCTAAACGCGCTCGAGTTTCTTCCGCTTGGCGATCGGCCCATCGTAGATAACGGGCTTGGTGCCTTCCAGCCGTTTGCGAAGATCTCCGGATTTGTTGATTTTTTGAACGATCGATACGAAAGCATTGGCCATGGGCAGAACAATTTCGCCGTCCGCCCAGAAGAGGCCGACATCCTGGGTCACGATTGGACTAACGAGACGCAGCGCGCGGGTTCCGCGGTGCAGCCCAGGGGCGTGAGCGAAGTGTGACGGAATGACCGTGCACAGCTCAGTGAATTGGACTTGGAACATCAGGTGCAGGATCGACTCGGATTCGACCCGCGGGACCGGTGAACAGCCGACGCTCTTGAACACCTGATCGACGAACCGGCGCTCATGCATCGACGGCCGGAGCATCGCCAGCGGCAGCTCCGCCGCCTCTTTCCATGTAATCGTGTCGCGGTGCTGAAATTCCGGCCGGTCGGGGACTAAAAGGCTGAGCTGTTCCGTGTAAATTTGGAGCGCATTTTTGCGGCCGAGGTCGGCCTTGTCCATATAGGTCAAGGCAACATCAAGTGAAAAATTATTCAAGCCGAGCTTCATTGCTTCGTTGCCAATGAATTGCACATCGACACGGACACCTGGATATTTTGCCCGGACGATTTCAAGTAAGAACGGCAGGACCGGCGACATCGACGGCATCGCGCCAATACGCAGATTGCCTGTGAGCTGGTTTTGCATCGTTGCGACTTCCTTACGCATGGCGTCGCAATAGGCCAGTATAGCGCGCGACCAGACGGCGACGCGTTCTCCCTCGGCGGTCAAACCCTGAAAGCGCTGACCCCGGCCGCGCAGGAAAATCGAAACGCCAAGTTCAAGTTCAAGCTGCTTGATGCCGTTGGAGAGGCTGGGTTGCGTCACGTGGCAGCGTTGTGCCGCGCGGCCGAAATGGCGTTCCTCTGCCACCGTGACGAGATAGCGAAACTGCCTAATGAACATGCCCTCGACCCAACGATGAGAGGCCCACGAACAATGCTATCATCAAAATAGACGCCGCCTAAGAAAATTATTGCATTTGCCATCCGGCTAGCAGGTGAATTATTGCTAGGCACAACCTCTCTTGCGTTGCATGCGTAGATTGTGGCTGCGACCAACCCGGGATGACTTCGTTGGCAACGCCGGAACTTATCGGGATCGCTTTCCTCGGCTTAGTGTCAGGGCTGATGATCGGATGCATCGGAATTGGCGGCGTTATTCTCGTGCCGGCGCTCATTTTTCTTACCGACATTCCCATCAAGGTCGCAATTCCGGCGGCACTCCTGGCGTATATCCTTTCCGGACTTGTCGCGACTATCGTATTCGCCCGCAACAAATCGATCCGTTGGGGGATGGCAATCGGACTTTGCATTGGCGCGGCGCCGGCGGCATTTGCCGGAGCTTGGGCCGTCAGCGTATTCAACCGGCTGCTGTTGGAAATCTGTCTCGGTCTGCTGACTTTTTTTTCGGGCCTCAATTCACTCCGCACGCATAAATTCGCCGAGGCCGAAGGTACCGAGGTTTCCAACCGCATTCTGCTCACGGTAGGAGGAGTAACCGGCTTTCTGTCCTCCCTCACCGGCACGGGCGGGCCCCTCGTGCTTGTGCCCATTATGATGTCGATGAGTGTACCGGTACTTACCGCGGTAGGCCTGAGTCAGGCGATCCAGCTTCCCGTCGCGATTGCCGCAACTCTCGGAAATGTCCTCTATGGCAAGCTCGATCTGACCCTAGGCGGGATTCTTGCCGCGAGCTTGACGGTCGGATCGTGGTACGGCGCCAAGCTTGCCCATGTGGTGCCGCGGCCCCTGTTACGCCAAATTGTATCGGTTGTTCTCTTGCTGATTGGCGCTTTCATCCTCATCGATGTTGGCTGGCGACTCGTGGGGTGACCCGATCAGATGGGACTTGCTGGTTTTCCCCGGATCGATGATTTCGGCGATGCCGCCGCGGAAGCGCGAGCGTGCCGCGACAATTGCGCGCTGTTTGACTTTTCATTTCTCGAATGCGCGCGACTCAAAGGGACCGGCGCTAAAGATGTCGTCGAAAAATTTACCGGCCGATCTCTCGCGGCCCTGGACCCTGGCAGGATTTTTTATGCACTGCGCGTCAACGCCACGGGCGCTGTTATTGCGGACATAACCGTCTGGCGGATTGCCGAAGACTCATACGCGGTCATGAGCGGGCGCCGTGAGGATGTTGTAGATCTCCTGCGTCAAGCCGGCTCCGAAGTCGAAGTCACTGATGTCACGAACGACATAGCGGTTCTTGCTTTGCAGGGACCGAGGGCGCTTGACGTATTGAGCCAGCTTGGGGACACCAGCCGCCTCAGGTCGCTTGGCTATTTCAGCTTCAGCCAAGCCAGCCTGAACGACACTCCATGCCGGGTCGGGCGGCTCGGCTACACGGGCGAAGCCGGGTTCGAAATCATCCTGCCACGCGCAGCAAAGGAAAACTTCTGGCGCACCTGGTCGCGGTTGGCGCGGCCGGCCGGATTTACCGCCGCCGATATGCTTCGCATTGAAGCAGGGTTTGTCCTTTTCGATAACGAATTTCGTGTGCCCGTTTCGCCGGAGGAGGCCGGACTCGGAAGGTTCTACCGTCCCGGCAGTTTCGGCTGGCCGCCGCTTACACTCATTTCGTTCTGCGCCGAGGCCAACACGCTAAGTTTACCGTGGCAGCCATCAGGTGATTTGCGGCGTCCGGTCAAGTTTGGTGAAACCTTGGTGACATCCGCTTGTCGGAGCAATGCCGCCGGACGCATCCTAGGGCTGGGTTACGTGCGCGCCGACACCGAAGCGGGCACGAGCTTGCACGACCCGACGGGTACTTTTCAGAACATCCGGCGAACCCCGCTGCCGTTCTACGATACGGCCAAGCGCCGCCCGAGGATTGCCTGGCGCTGATATTGGCGTCAGGTTGCGGTTCATAGCCAGCAGCAAACATGGTATAGATGGCGCGAATTTGACTGGGCCGCGGTCCTCGGCGCCCATGCATCTGCAGCGACGGCGATCCTTCAAGGCCGCCTAAGTTGTGTGGAGGAAAAGGAACAGCCATGGCAGACGCACCGGCGCGACGAAAGGTTACGATCAATACGCTCAATGCCAAGATGAAAAAGGGCGAGCCCATTACCCAGCTCGCTGCGTACGATTATCGCACGGCCGTCGTCTCCGACCGTTTGGGTATCGATATTCTGTGCGTCTCCGACACCGGCGGCATGATCCTGTTTGGTCATCAGAGCACGGTTACGGTCAGCTTCGATGAAGTCATGATGATGGCGAAGGCGATTGACCGCGGTTCAAAATACGGCCTGCGCATGGTCGATATGCCTTACTGGAGTTTCCATGTCTCGCCGGAGCAGGCCGTGGAGAATGCCGGGCGGTTTGTTCATGAGGCAAATGCCGAAGTGATGAAATGCGAAGGCAATAAGTACCACGCCAAAAATATCGAGGCGATCGTGCGCGCCGGCATCCCAGTACAGGGCCATATCGTCATCACACCTATGCGCATGCCGCAATTAGGCGGGTTCACTGCACAAGGCAAGACCGCCAAGCGTGCCAAGGAAATGGTCGACGATGCCAAAGCGATGGTAGATGCTGGCTGCTTCTCGATTTTGTGCGAGGTGACAACGTCGGAGGTGGCCGAATATCTTGCGCAGACGCTACCCGTTCCGGTGATAAGCTTGGGTGCCGGCAATTGTGCCCACGGTGTTCACATTATTTCCTCCGATCTCTTCCATCTGTGGGAAGAGCACGTTCCACGCCACTCTCGCATTTACACCGACCTCATCCCGATTATGGAAGACGTTATTTCGCGCTACATGAAGGATGTGGTGAACCGCGCTTATCCGGCCGAGAAGGAAACCGTCTTTATGAGCCCGGAAGAGTGCAAGGCTTTTGCAACGGATATGAAGTGGGAACGCAAACTCGAAGAGTTGCGTTCGCCGCAGAAGAAAACCGCGTGAAGCAGGTTGCGGCGCCACCCCGCGCCGCAGCCGTCGCGAAAGCCGCTGTGCGTCGATTTCGTTATCTCTTCCCGAGCGAGGTTTGCGCCTGCGCCCTCATTGGCGAGGGCGCAATCTTTTGAACTCTAGCCGGGAGACGGCGTGCACGGACGTGTGTCGCGGCAGCTCGTTTGTACGGAAAATAGCAGCGGTCTCATAATTCGCTGTGCCAAGACAGCTTCAATAACATTATAGATATCAAAGAAGTGAATTCCCTCATTGCCTGTGCATTATTTCTTTGACCGAGGTTCGAAGAGACCGGCGATGATTATAAAATCAGTAAATGGCAAGCGCCTTACGGGTCCGAGCTTGGTTATCATGGCAAGGGGGTGCCGGACCAAGAGACGATGAGCGCGCTGCAAATTGAATATTGCAACGCCATAGTAGCGGACGGATCGCCAACCGCGATCTGGTCCAAGTTGGTGCGCATGCGTGCCCTTGCAAAGAAAGCTCTTCCCGGCGAAGACGATAAGTTGCACGAAGCTGAAATTTCGAGATTGTTTGAGGGCCCAGCCGCGGCTGCATCAACCCACTGGGCATCGTGAGCTTTTCGAGCCAGCTTGCAGGGAAAAATTCGATCCGAAACAACGAGGGAAGGGCGGCAATTGGGCGCTGAAGTGGCTCTCCCGATTTAAACGCCCATCCCAGACGGAAATTGGGATTTTTCGCTGGAAGTTTGTTCTATACAACTATAGATGCCGTATGCGCGCGAAAGTACTCTGAAGGCTTGCGGGTCAAGGCGCATGCCGCGTGCTGGAGGCTCCTCAGTGATATTGAAGAGTCTGAACAGGAAACACTGAGTGTGCAAATGGCGGTGTCGATTGTTCGGGATCTGATCCGCGCTTTCGACCCCCATCCGGAACATCCAAGCGCGCTTAAAAAGCTTGTTGGCGGTTCATTGCCTAGCTGAAATGGTGTGGAAGATCCGACCTGAACAGTGCCCCATCGCGAGACTTGGATGGCATATCCGCGGGATAAGTGCATCTTGGGCTAGAATCTCGCGGCCAGTCAGCGCATCATCGGCGATCTGTTGCGTTTCCAGTTTTAGGACCACCCAAGCGACGCGGTGCCGCGCGGGAAGGAGTAACGATGTCGCAGTTAACGCTCATTCCGCTCGGGTTCTTTGCTGGTTCATTTCTTCACGTAACTAAGAACATAGAATTCCAAACATGCAACACGGCCCATTTTCATCAAGTTGCGATAGGTTCGAATGTTCTTGTTACTGTGAACATCAAAGCTTTTTGCGGCAACATATAAGGCCGCGTATCTTGATCTAGGTTTGCTGAATCAATGCCAGTGCGACCACGCGAATGGGACCAACAATATAAGAAGGCCGATTAGCGCCACGAAGCCCCATATTATTTCTGCGCGTCCAGGCATTGTCTCATTCTTTCCGTCGTCAATGCAAAAACAACAAAGCAACAACGGCAAGCAGGGCGAACACGACAGCAAGAGATTACAGGACAGAGACCGCTGACGTAGACCGCGGCAAGGGGCGCTGTTGCGGCATTTCAGCCCTCGCGCAGAGCATCATAAACGGCGGACTTGCCGACGCCAATCTGGGCTGCGATTTCTGCTGGCTTCATGCCACTACCACGCAGCCGCCGTACCTCGGCCCGGTCAATGCCGGGGCGGCCGGTGCATTTCAGATAGCTGCCGCGCGCCCGCGCACGTTCGGTAGCGGCACGGCGTAGGTCGCGCCTGAATCCGACCTCGGGTGGCTCGCCGCGCCTCCCGGCTGTTGTACTGCGGGCGAAGGATCACGTGTCCTTTCCGAAAATTTCATCCGGGGGCTGAATTGGCGCACTGAGGCAGAATCGGTCCATGATCGGAGCTGATGTACGAGATCCTATGGACTGCCGCGATCTTCATCGCTGATCTGTTCAAATCGCGACGGCGGCTTCGGGTCGAAAACCTCTTGTTGCGCCATCGACTGGCTGTCGTATTGCGGCGGGTAGCGGTGGCAAAAGGCCTTCCCCTGATTAGGCCGCCAATTCGGGCGACGTGGCCTCCAGCCTTAGTGAGATGACTCTAGTTTCTATCGGCCCGCAGTCCGCACACTGCAGTTTGTGGAGAGCGAGTTCGCTGCGAGTTGGATGTGACTCGATAAAGGACTGCATGATTGTCTTGCGGCACTTCGGGCAGGTGTCATCAACAAACAAGGTTAAAGGCATAATTGATTTCCATTTCTCACTTGAGAAACACCGAGCACACAGAAATTCTACAAAGCACAAAAGTAAGGGTCAACGGTCACCTTTCTTCCGGTTGTGAAGGCAGGTGGATAACCCTGTGGAAAACACCGCGTATAATGAAGATGGCCCCGCCTGGAATTGCGCCTTCGCGCCCGAGAAAGACTAGCGGTCAACTCCAGCAATCTGTTCTACGAGAAGAATTATGCTGCGTCGTAGTTTTTGATCTTCGATTCTGCTGAACGCTTTGATAATATTCTGCCCGTCTTGGGTCGCAAGAAAGTTCGTGACGTAAGCGGGACTCACGGCCGCTTTGCCATTTACCTTTCTGCTGCCGCCGACGACCTGCGCTGGTGGGGCACCCTCGAAGAAAAACGATATCGGAACTTCCAAAATCTTTGCGAATTGCTGCATACGGCTCGCACTGACCCGATTGGTGCCTTTCTCGTATTTCTGAATTTGTTGGAAAGTTAAGCCCACGGCGTCTGCAAGGTTCGTTTGGCTCATGTCGAGCGCCAGTCTTCGCATCCGAACGCGTTTTCCGACATAAACGTCAGTCGCATCCGGCTCTTGTTGATGGGTGGAAATCATAGTAGCGGCCCCAGTTTTAAGGCGTAAAT
>JBAQAB010000526.1:0-1741 GCA_049285535.1 Xanthobacteraceae bacterium | reverse complement strand
CAGCGCGCGAACCGCATAAGGATCGCGCCAGGCGACGCGCGGCGAAGGCGCGCCGGCTTTGAGCGCCCGCGCCGCCGCCAATGCGCGCTCGACATGGGCATTCCACAGCGCCAGCGAATAGGGATCTTTCGAGGTGACCGCGAGCTCGTCGGCGATCGCGGTCGCCGGGCGATGGGCGAGCCCGCTGCCGCGATCGAGCCGGGTCAGGCCGTCACGCATCGCCGGCATGCGCAGCAGTCCCAGCGGGATCAGCGCCGCGACAATGGCGACGACAAAACCGATCACGCCGACGGCGCGCGCGAGCGGCGGCAGCCATAGCCACAGCCCGAGCCAGGACAGCGCCAGGAACAGACCGAGCGCGGTCGCCAGCACCGCCAATGCCGGCCACAGCCGCTCCCACAGGATGGTCCAGCGCGCACGCCGCAGCGCCACGGCAAGGAAGGTCCTAGCCTCTGGCTCGACCTTCTCGGGAGCGGTATTCGGCAGTGGCTGCTCGGTCACAATTCGTCCGTTTTCCGGGGCGCCAGACGGGCATTCATGCGCCTGCAACTGGCAGACAACACGTTAACATGAGGGCCAGTTCATGGCACTCAAAGCCCGGTAAAATTTATCGAAAGCAAGATCAAAGCCAGACTCACAGCCAGCCCGGCAGCCGGTCGAGCCCGATCAGCTCGTCGAGCGTCTGGCGCGGCCGGATAAGCGCCCATTCGTCATTGCGAACAAGCACTTCGGGGACGAGCGCACGGCTGTTATAGGTGCCGGCCTGGGCCGCGCCGTAGGCGCCGGCGGTCATCACCGCGAGGAGATCGCCCGGCTTCGGCTCGACCAGCGCGCGGTCGAGCGCAAGATAGTCACCGGACTCGCATACCGGCCCGACCACATCGGCGGTGATTCGCCGCGCGCCGACCGCGGACTGGCGCACCGGCTTGATATCGTGATGCGCCTCATAAAGCGTCGGCCGCACCAGATCGTTCATGCCGGCGTCGACGATGACGAAGGTCTTGGCCTCGCCGCGCTTGAGGTAAATGACGCGCGTCACCAGGATGCCGGCATTGCCGACGATCAGCCGGCCCGGCTCGAAAATCAGCTTGCAGCCGAGATTCTTGGTCGCGCGCTTGACGATCGCCGCGTAGGCGTCCGGATCGGGCGGCGGCTCGTTATCCTCGCGATAGGGAATGCCCAAGCCACCGCCGAGATCGACATGCGAGATGGCATGGCCGTCGGCGCGCAGCACGCCGACGAACTCGGCTAATAGCGCGAACGCATCGCCGAACGGATCGAGCTCAATGATCTGGCTGCCGATATGCATGTCGACGCCGATGACGCGCACGCCCTTGAGCTTGGCGGCGCGCGCATAGACCTCGCGCGCGCGGCTGATCGGAATGCCGAACTTGTTCTCCGCGTTGCCGGTCGCGATCTTGGCGTGGGTTTTCGGATCGACGTCGGGATTGACGCGAATGGAAATAGCCGCAACGCGGCCCTTGGCGGCGGCGATCGAGGACAGCAGTTCGAGCTCCGGCTCGGATTCGACATTGATGCAGAGAATGTTCTCGTCGACCGCCAGCGCCAGTTCCTGCTCAGTCTTGCCGACGCCGGAGAACAGGATCTTCTCGCGCGCAACGCCGGCGGCGAGCGCGCGCTTGAGTTCGCCCTCGGAGACGACATCGGCACCGGCGCCGAGCCGGGCGAGCGTCGCGATCACCGCCTGATTGGAATTTGCCTTCATGGCGTAGCACACGAG
>JBAQAB010000525.1:0-21471 GCA_049285535.1 Xanthobacteraceae bacterium | reverse complement strand
ACGTCCTTGACCTGGTCCACCGGCTTCGAGCGGTCGACCGGCGGATTGACGATGGCGTGATTCATGAACAGCACGTTCTCCTGCGCGCGGCGGTACCATCGCTTGGCGTTATCCGAGAACTTGCCGTAGAAATCGTAATTGGCGCCGAGCGTGTTCATCAGCGACGCCTTGTAATCCGGCGAGCGGCCCATCCAGCCATAGGACATGCGCGCCCACAGCGCGATAGCGTCGCGCTGCGCAACCAAATCCTCGCGCGAGCGCGCGGCGCGGAAGAATTTGTGGGTGAAGCCCGACGAGCCGGTGTCGGTCGGGCAGGTCAATATGCTTTTGGTCTTGTCGTCGTGCAGCGCGTCGTAAAGCCGGGCAATCGAGCGCGCAGCGTTACGGAACGCCGGATGGGTGGTGACATCCTTGACACGCTCGCCATAAACATAGACTTCGCGGCCGTCGCGCAGGCTTTCGAGATATTCCGCCCCGGTGAACGGCCGGCCCTTCTCGGCGATGGCATCCTCGGATTTCGCCCGATCCATCGGGGTCGCTCCCTGGTCTAATTGGCAGATCTCACGGCCTTGGCGTAGCCCGCGCGCGAGGTGACGGCAATACCGCAGATTTGGCCCATCGCCGTGCTCCTGCGGCACAGAGCCCGCGGCGTTGCCGCGCCGCGGCACCCCTGTTAAGCCTTAAGCCGGTTGTCGGCCGGGCAGCCATGCGGAGGTGAACAGGACGCATGGACGTCTTTCTGCAACAGCTCATCAACGGCATCACGCTTGGCTCGATCTACGGGCTGATCGCGATCGGCTATACGATGGTGTTCGGCATCATCGGCATGGTGAACTTCGCCCATGGCGATGTATTCATGGTGTCAGCCTTCATCGCGCTGATCGCGTTCCTGATCCTGACCACCTGGCTTGGCATTTCCTCGGTCGTGCTGGCCTTGCTGATCGTGCTCGTCGTGGCGATGCTGTTCACCTCACTGGTCAATTGGGTGATCGAGCGGGTCGCTTACCGGCCGTTGCGCGGCTCGTTTCGCCTCGCACCGCTGATTTCGGCGATCGGCATGTCGATCTTTCTGTCGAATTTCGTCCAGGTCACGCAAGGGCCGCGCAACAAATCGATCCCGCCGATGATCAGCGGCGAATTCGTGCTGTTCACGCACAACAATTATCCGGTCACGCTATCGTACAAGCAGCTCATCATCTGGGGCGTCACAGCGGTGCTGCTGCTGGCATTCTGGTATCTGGTCGCCAAGACCAAGCTCGGCCGCGCGCAGCGCGCTTGCGAGCAGGACCAGAAGATGGCGGCTCTGGTCGGCGTCAATGTCGACCGCACTATCGCCACGACCTTCGTCATCGCCGCCGCGCTCGCCGCCGTCGCCGGCACGATGTACCTGATGTATTACGGCGTCGTCACCTTCTCCGACGGTTTTGTGCCGGGCGTAAAAGCCTTTACCGCCGCCGTGCTGGGCGGCATCGGCTCGTTGCCGGGCGCAGTGATCGGCGGCCTCTTGATCGGGCTGATCGAAACCATGTGGTCGGCCTACTTTTCCATCGACTACAAGGACGTTGCCGCTTTTTCCATTCTGGCGATCACGCTGATTTTCCTGCCGCAGGGGCTGTTCGGCCGTCCGGACGTCGAGAAGGTGTGAGGTGCCGGCGCGCGCCAATTCCGCCGGAGACGATCCGCGCCGGGCGCGCCCTGCCCTGGCCCAAGCGCGCGTCGATACGATAGCAGCGCTGCGCGACGCCGGGATCACCGCTGCGATCGCGTTCGCTCTGTTCCTGCCGCTGATCGGTTTTCAGACCACGGTCAACGGCGAGAACGCGCTGATCTTGACGACCCGTTGGCCGCTATTGTTTGCAGTGGTCGCCGCCGTCGGCGTCGGCCGCTTTGGCTACGCGCTGTTGCTCGAACCGCGGCTACGCCAGCGCGCCATGCGGCCGGTCGCGACGACACCGCCGGCGTGGCGCAGTTTCATCGGCCGATGGCTCGTTCCTTTCGGCATCGCTTTTGTCATCGCTTATCCGGCGCTGGTGCTCCTCACCGCCGGCTTTTCCCGAAGCGTGAAATGGATCGACAATTTCGGCATCCAGATTCTGATCTATGTGATGCTGGGTTGGGGATTGAACATCGTGGTCGGGCTCGCCGGCCTGCTCGACCTCGGCTATGTGGCGTTCTACGCGGTCGGCGCTTACTCCTATGCGCTGCTCGCTAAGACACTCGGCCTGTCGTTCTGGGTTCTGCTGCCGGTCTCCGGCATCCTCGCCTCATTCTGGGGCGTTTTGCTCGGTTTCCCGGTGTTGCGGCTGCGCGGCGACTATCTCGCCATCGTGACGCTCGCCTTCGGCGAGATCATTCGCATGGTGATCATCAATTTCACCGCGCTGACCAACGGCTATGCCGGCATCGGCGGCATCCCGCGGCCGGCGTTTTTCGGCATTCCGTTCAATGCCGACGACAACGGCTTTGCCGCCGTGTTCGGACTGCCGTTCAGCCCTGTCTATCGCGTCATCTTTCTCTATTACGTCATCCTGGCGCTGGCCTTGCTGACCGCCTTCGTCACTGTGCGGCTGCGGCGGCTGCCGGTCGGCAGGGCCTGGGAGGCCTTGCGCGAGGACGAGATCGCCTGCCGCTCGCTCGGCATCAACACGACCAATACCAAGCTCACCGCCTTCGCCATGGGCGCGATGTTCGCCGGCTTTGCCGGCTCGTTCTTCGCCACCCGACAGGGTTTTATTTCGCCGGAATCTTTCACCTTCCTGGAGTCCGCCACCATCCTGTCGATCGTCGTCCTGGGCGGCATGGGCAGCCAGGTCGGCGTCGCCATCGCCGCCATCGTAATGATCGGCGGCACCGAGATCATGCGCGATCTCGATTTCCTCAAAAGGATCTTCGGTCCGACCTTCGATCCGACCCAGTACCGCATGCTCATCTTCGGCTTCGCCATGGTGCTGATCATGGTCTGGCGCCCGCGCGGGCTGATCTCGACCCGCGAGCCCTCGGTGTTCCTTAAAGAACGCAAGAGCATCGCCGCCGACCTGGTCAAGGAAGGCCACGGTTAGGGCCATGAGTGAGCAAATTGCGTCGAGCGCAGCCGACACTTTGCTCCGCGTCGAGCATTTGACCATGCGGTTCGGCGGCCTCCTTGCCATCGACGATCTCAGCTTCGACGTCGGCCAAGGCGCCATCACCGCGCTGATCGGGCCGAACGGCGCCGGCAAGACGACGGTGTTCAACTGCATTACCGGTTTCTACAAGCCCAGCACCGGACGGCTGGCGCTGCGCCACGGCGATGGCGCCGTGTGGGACGAACTCGCAGCGCTCACCGATTCCAGCGCCAGAAGCGTGGCGACCGGCAGCGGCGCGCTCTTTCTGTTGGAGCGCATGCCGGATTATCTGGTGACGCAGCGTGCCCGTGTCGCGCGTACTTTCCAGAACATCCGGCTGTTTCCCGGCATGACGGTTTTGGAAAATCTCCTGGTCGCGCAGCACAACCGGCTGATGCTCGCCTCCGGCTACACGCTCCTCGGCGTGCTCGGCTTCCCCTCCTACGCGCGGGCCGAGCGCGCGGCGATCGACAAGGCGCGCGCCTGGCTCGATCGCGTCGGGCTTACTGCTCGCGCCGACGATCCGGCCGGCGACCTGCCCTATGGCGCACAGCGGCGGCTCGAAATCGCGCGCGCCATGTGCACCGAGCCGGTGCTGCTCTGCCTCGACGAGCCGGCCGCCGGGCTCAATCCACGTGAAAGCGCCGAGCTCAACACTCTGCTGCTCGCCATTCGCGACGAGTTCCGCATCGCGGTGCTGTTGATCGAGCATGACATGACCGTAGTGATGGAGATTTCCGACAAGATCGTCGTGCTCGATTACGGCGTAAAGATCGCCGACGGCGCGCCGGATGCCGTGCGCAACGACGACAGGGTCATCGCCGCTTATCTCGGCGTCGCCGAAGACGAGATCGGCGAGGCCGAAGCCGAGGCCGGCCTATGACCGCGCCGCTCCTTTCCGTTCGCGGCGTCAAAACGTTCTACGGCCGCGTCATGGCGCTCAAAGGCGTCGATCTCGACGTCAATGACGGCGAGATCGTCACCCTTATCGGCGCCAACGGCGCCGGCAAATCGACTCTGATGATGACGATCTGCGGCAATCCGCGCGCGCGCGAGGGCTCGATCCACTTTGCGGAGCGCGATATCACCGCGCTACCAACGCACGAGATCGCCAAGCTGCGCATTGCCCAGGCGCCCGAGGGCCGCCGCATTTTTCCGCGCATGACGGTGCTGGAAAATCTGCAGATGGGAGCCACCACCGCTGATGCCGCCACGTTCGATCAAGACCTCGAACGCGTCGTCGCGCTGTTTCCCCGGCTCAAGCAGCGCCTCGGCCAGCGCGGCGGCACGCTGTCCGGCGGTGAACAACAGATGCTGGCAATCGCCCGCGCGCTCATGAGCCGGCCGCGGCTATTATTGTTGGACGAACCGTCGCTCGGGCTGGCGCCGCTAATCGTGCGGCAAATTTTCGATGCCATCAAAGCGCTCAACCGCGACGAGGGCCTGACCGTGTTCCTGGTCGAGCAAAATGCCTTCCATGCGCTTCGCCTGGCGCATCGCGGTTATGTCATGGTCAACGGGCTCATTACGCTGTCGGGCTCCGGTCGCGAGCTGTTGGAACGGCCGGAAATCAAATCCGCCTATCTCGAAGGCGGACGATAGGCATTCGGAAGGCGGCCATGGACAGCGCAGCTTCCGCATTCGCCAGCTTCTTCTTCGAGGAAGGCTCGTTCGGCGTGTTCGTCCTGGTGACCGTCATCCTCGGCGGCGGCGCGGCAACGCTCGCCGGCCGCGCGGTCGCGGCGACCTGGCGGCCGTGGTGGCAGGTGGTGGCGTATGCGCTGATCCTGGGACTCGCCGTCCGCTTCATTCATTTCAGCCTGTTCAGCGGCACGCTACTGTCGCTGCATTATTATCTGGTCGACAGCGCGTTTTGCATGGCGTTCGGATTTCTCGGCTTTCGCATTGCCCGCGCCGGCCAAATGGTCGCGCAATATCATTGGCTCAACGCGGCGGACGGTCCGTTGCGCTGGCGCCGCAAGCCGCGCTGACGTAGTGTTGCGCTCAGGAAACGAGCGCCGGCTCCATCCGAAGGAGAACCAGCCATGAAAAAGATCGCCACGCTAGGTCTCCGTCTGAGCTTTGCGATTGCCGTTGCCGGGCTGACGGCCGGAACCGCCGCCGCGCAGGTCAAGTTCGGCGTCGCCGGCCCGATCACCGGGGCGAACGCCGCCACCGGTGCGCAAATGAAGAACGGCGTCGACCAAGCTGCCGCCGATATCAACAAAGCGGGCGGCATCCTCGGCCAGAAGATCAGCGTGGAATACGGCGACGACGTTTCCGACCCCAAGCAAGGCGTGTCGGTCGCCAACGATTTCGCCGGTGACGGCGTGAAATTCGTCATCGGCAACTACAATTCCGGCGTCACCATCCCGTCCTCGGAGGTCTATCAAGAGAACGGCATCCTCGAGATCACGCCGGCTTCGACCAATCCGATGGTCACCGAGCGCGGCATGTGGAACATTTTCCGCGTCTGCGGCCGTGACGATCAGCAGGGCCGCGTCGCCGGCGATTACATCCTCAAGCATTTCAAGGGCAAGCGTATCGCCTTCGTCAACGACAAGACCACCTACGGCAAAGGCCTTGCCGACGAAACGCTCAAAACGATCAAGGCCGGCGGCATGGACTCTGTGCTCTACGAGGGCATCAATACCGGCGAGAAGGATTATTCGGCGCTGGTCTCCAAGATCAAGCAATCGGGCGCCGACCTGGTTTATTTCGGCGGCCTCTACACCGAGGCCGGCCTGATCGTGCGGCAGATGCGCGACCAGGGCGTCACCGCGCCGCTGATGGGCGGCGACGGCATCACCTCCGACGAGTTCGCTTCGGTCGGCGGCCCGGGCGTCGTCGGCTCGCTGATGACCTACGGGCCCGATCCGCGCAACCGGCCGGAGGCTAAGGCCGTGGTGGCGGAATTCCGCGCCAAGAATTTCGAGCCGGAGGCCTACACGCTCTACAGCTACGCCGCGGTGCAGATCATCGCGCAGGCGGCGACCGCCGCCAATTCGCTCGACCCGAAGAAGGTCGCCGACAAAATGCATTCCGGCATGACCTTCAAGACCGTGATCGGCAACATCTCCTATGACAAGAAGGGCGATATCACGCGGCTCGACTACGTCGTCTATCGCTGGGTGAAGCAGCCCGACGGCAAAATCACTTATGTTGAGCTGCCCGGTGCGCAGACAAACTGATCAACCGATCTTGCCGAGCACCGGAAATGTATCCAACAGCCAAAAGCTGACTTGGCCGACCGTTCCAGTGAGGAAGGCGACGCCGGTCAGTACCAGAAGACCGCCCATCGCCTTCTCGACCAGGCCAAGATGGGCGCGAAAGCGCGCCAGGAACGCCGCGAACGGCTCGACCGCCAGCGCGGCGATCAAAAACGGCACGCCAAGCCCGAGCGAATAAACGGCGAGCAACCCCGCGCCCTTGGCGAGCGTGGCCTCAGAGGCGGCAACGGCGAGGATGGCGGCCAGGATCGGTCCGATGCACGGCGTCCAGCCCAGCGCAAACGCAAAGCCCATCAGATAAGCGCCCCACAAGCCGACCGGCTTTGCCATTTCGAGGCGTTTCTCGCGCATCAGCCAGGCGATCGGCGTCAGCCCGAGGAAATGCAGGCCCATGATGATGATGCCGACGCCGGCCACTATCGAGAGTGGTCCGGCATAGATCCGCAGCAAACCGCCGATCGCGCTGGCGCTGGCGCCGAGCGCGACGAACACGGTAGAGAAACCGAGCACGAACAGGAATGCGGCAGCGATCGTCTCACGCCGCACCTGCGGCTTCGTCTCCGCGCCGGCGAGCCGCTCGAGCGACGTGCCGGTAAGATAGACGAGATAAGGCGGCACCAGCGGCAGGACGCAGGGTGACAGGAAACTCAGCATCCCGGCGAGGAGCGCAGCGACGAACGTGACATTCATGGCGGATCAATGCACCGACCCGAGCGGCGATTGCAAGGCGTGGCGTCCTCCCAGAGGCGGCCCTTTCGGCCGAGCCTGGAATCCAGCCCTGCCGCCAAGGTTAAGTTCAGTGCTAGTTCTGCGAAACCTGTGATTATGGATTCCGGGTTCGCGCCAAGGGGCGGGCCCCGGAATGACGAGGAGTTGATGCGCAATCTGATCACCGACGTACCGGGGCTCAAAGTCGGCCATGCCGAAGACTTTCGGCTTGGCTCCGGGTCGACCGTTGTCATATTCGACGAGCCGGCGGTGGCGTCGATCGATGTGCGCGGCGGCGGCCCGGGCACGCGGGAAACCGCCCTCCTCGACCCGGCGCAGACGGTGGAAGGTATCGATGCCATCACCTTGTCCGGGGGCTCGGCCTTCGGGCTCGATGCCGCATCCGGCGTCCAGGCGTGGCTGCGCGAACAGGGCCGCGGCTTTGTGGTTCGCACAGCGCGCGTGCCGATCGTACCGGGCGCAGTGCTGTTCGACCTTCTCAACGGCGGCAACAAAGACTGGGGCCGGTTTCCGCCTTACCGCGACTTTGGCTATGCCGCGGCGGCCGGCGCCGGCTTGGACTTCGCGCTCGGCAGCGTCGGGGCCGGTACCGGGGCGACGACGGCGAATTGCAAAGGCGGTATCGGCTCTGCCTCCGGCCAAACGTCCGACGGCTGCACGATCGGTGCGCTCGCCGCCGTGAACGCCGTGGGCAGCGTCACGGTCGGCGCAGGCCCCTGGTTCTGGGCGGCACCGTTCGAAGTGGACGGCGAATTCGGCGGCCGCGGTTTACCGAGCGCCTTTTCATCGCAAATGCTCGAACCGCGCATGAAGGGCACCACGCCGGAAAACACCACGCTGGTAGTGGTGGCTACCGACGCGATCCTGACCAAGGCGCAAGCCAAGCGGCTTGCGGTGATGGCGCAATCCGGCCTGTCGCGCGCGATCTATCCGGTCCACAGCCCGCTCGACGGCGACGTCCTGTTCGCAGCTTCGACCGGACGCCGGCCGCTCGCCGATACGCTGCATGGTCTCAGTGTGCTCGGCACCCTTGCCGCCAATATCGTGGCGCGCGCCGTCGCCCGCGGCGTCTACGAGGCAGGCGCTCTATCCTTCTCCGGCTCGCCGCCAAGCTGGAAGAGTCAATTCAACCGGTAAAATTAAAATAATGACGTCAGCCACGTAACAAGCGTTAACCCTGCGGCGGAAACCACGAACGGCATTCTCCACCGGCCGAACTTGGTTTTTATTGACTCGCTCCACGATTGCGCCTTCACTTCATGGGTAAGCCGTTTTTGTGGATTTGTGGCGGAGGGTACGATGCGCGTCGTGGCGATTATTTTTGCGGCGTTGCTCACTCTGGGTCTTGCGGCGTTCGGGGTGGTTGCCGCGCAGAAACCGTCGGGCACAGGCTCGCTCATCGCGTTTGCCGAGCACATCCTTTCGCCTGCACAGGCGACCAGCGCACCGGCCGTCGGCGTTCAAGCTAACCAGACGCAAGCTGTCCAGACTTCCCAGATCCAGGCTCCAGTCATCAAAGTTTCGCAAGTAACCGGCGCTGCGCAGTCAACCGCACCATCCGCGCCGCCCGCCAAGCTCGTTGTTGCCCAGAATTCCGCGGCGGCCGCTCCCGCAACGGCCGCGCCGACGCCAGCCCCCGCGAGCGCGGGCACCTCGCTTTGGCCCACGGCGCTGCCTCAATGCAACAATCCCGACGCGCTCGGCATGTCGCGGATCGTCCAGATCGACACCACGGGCGGCCCGGCATTCGGCACCGAGCATTTCAAGCAATATGACTTCCTGCACGAGAAGGAAGTCGTGCTGACCTTCGATGACGGTCCGTGGCCGGAAAACACGCCGATGGTGCTCAAGGCGCTGCAAGACAATTGCGTCCGCGCCACCTTCTTCGAGATCGGCGAGCACGCCACCTGGGCTCCGCAATTGACCAAGCTATTGGTCGATGCCGGCATGACGGTCGGCAGCCATACCTGGTCGCACAAGGATTTGGCGAAGAACCCCTACGCCAAGGATATCGAACAGGCCAAGCAAGAGATCGAAATGGGCGTGAGCGCCGTGCACATGGCGGCGGCGGGCGGCCCGGTGGCGCCATTCTTCCGCTTCCCCGATCTGCAAATGCCGCCCGACCTGATCGCTTATCTCGGCACCCGCAACATCGCGACCTTCTCGACCGACATCGACACTTTCGATTTCAAGATTCACAAGCCGGAAGACGTGGTCAAATCGGTGATGACCAAGCTTGCCAAGAACGGCAAGGGCATCCTCCTGATGCATGACTTCCAGCACGGCACGGCGGAAGCGATGCCGGAGATCCTGCACCAGCTCCACCTTGCCGGTTACAAAGTGGTGGGCTTGGTGCCGAAGTTCGCGGTGACGACCATTCCGAAATACGACGACATGGTCCGGGCCGACGACAAGTACTCGTCGAGCAACAATACGCGGCCTGAAAATAGCGTCATCAAGACGATCAGCGAGTAACTGTCATTGCGAGCGAAGCGAAGCAATCCAGCGCGAAAGCGCAGCCCTGGATTGCTTCGTCGCGTTGCTCTTCGCAATGACGGCTACCTGGTGAATCTGTCCGCCGCATAAGGCTGCGGATCGCAAAACGGCGTCGCGCCGGTCATCATCACGGCCAGAAGCCGGCCGGTTGCCGGTCCAAGCGTCAGTCCCCAATGCGCATGCCCGCAGGCGAGCCACAATCCGGCTTGGCCCGGCGCCCGTCCGATTACCGGACGTGAATCGGCAAAGCACGGACGCGCCCCGAGCCACGGTTGCGACTCGACCGGCGAGCCGAGCGGAAAGAGTTTGTGGGCCGCCGGCAACAGGCGATCGAGCTGCACCGGCGTCGGCGGCGCGTCGCGGGCGGCGAACTCGACGCCGCTCGTCACCCGGATGCCCTGCTCCATCGGCGCTAGCACGTAGCCATTCTCGGCATCGAGCACCGGGCGGGCGAGCGCGGCATTGCCTTGCGGACGGAAATGGCGGTGATAGCCGCGCTTGACCGCGAGCGGCAGCTTTACACCGAGCGGATCGAGTACGTCCGGCAGCCACGGTCCGAGTGCGATCACGACCTCACCGGCATCCAGCGGGCCGGATGCGGTATCGACGCGCCACTGCGTACCGACGCGATGCAGCGAGCGCGCATCGCCGGTGAACGGCAGGCCGCCGAGCGCCGCAAAGCGCGCGGCATAGGCCCGCGTCAGCGCCAGCGGATTGCTTACGCTCACCGCGCCGGTCCAATGCACGGCGTGGCGGAACAACGGCGCAAGCGATGGTTCGAGCGCGCGCGCCGCGTCGCGATCGAGCGGGACATTGGCGATGCCGAGGGATGCGGCAAGATCGAGTTCGCGCTTAAGCCCGGCAAATGCGGCCTCGGTACGATAGAGTTTCAGCCAGCCGGTGCGGCGCAGATATTTGGCGGCGCCGGACTCCAAGCTCAGCGTTTCATGCTCGGCGACCGCGCGCGCAAACAAGGGCCGCATTGCTTGCGCGGTCTCGATCAGCCGCTCCGGCTGCGACGCGGCGCGGAAGGCCAAAAGCCAGGGCGCGATTTTCGGCAAAAACGCGAGGTGATAATTGGCGAGCGGCGAGCGCTTGAGCGCGATGCGAAGAAGCGTCGGCCAATCCGAAGGAAATACCGCCGGAAAGATGGTGTTTCCCTCGATGATGCCGGCATTGCCGTAGGAGGTCCCCTCGCCGGCCCCACCGCGGTCGACCAGTGCCACCGATAGCCCGCGCTTGAGCAGATGGACCGCGACGGAGGTGCCGACGATCCCCGCTCCCAGCACGATGACGTCGTTGCGCGCCACGAAACCTCCGTTTCCATAGGAAGTGCGAATGTGGCGAGGCCCACGCTGCCGGGCAAGTGCGCGGTGGGCGCACCTATTTCCCGGCGGTTCGGCGCGTTGCCCCGCGGGAAACGACGTGTTAGGCGAACACGTAAGCTCGGAGAGCCTCGTGCCGCGCCCGCTCATCATCGCCCCATCGATCCTTGCCGCCGATTTCGCGAAATTGGGCGAGGAGGTGCGCGCGGTCGATGCCGCGGGCGCCGACTGGATTCATGTCGACGTCATGGACGGTCATTTCGTGCCCAACATCTCGATCGGACCCGATATTGTCAAAGCGATCCGGCCCTACACCAAAAAGCCGCTCGACGTGCACCTTATGATCGCACCTTGCGATCCTTATCTCGAAGCTTTCGCCAAGGCCGGCGCCGATCACATCACCGTGCATGTCGAGGCGGGTCCGCATATTCATCGCTCGCTGCAGGTGATCCGCGCGCTCGGCAAGAAAGTTGGCGTGACTTTGAATCCCGGCACCCCGGAAAGCAGCATCGAATACGTCATCGATCTGGTCGACCTCATCCTGGTCATGTCGGTCAATCCCGGATTCGGCGGGCAAAAGTTCATCGCTGACGCGGTCGAGAAGGTGCGCAATCTGCGCGCCATGGCCGGCGCCCGCCCGATCGACATCGAGATCGACGGCGGCATCACGCCGGAGGTCGCGCCGCTCGCCGCGCGCGCCGGCGCCAATGCCTTTGTCGCCGGTTCGGCGGTGTTCAAAGACCGCACGCCGGAGAGCTATCGCGCCAATATCGCGGCGATCCGCCAGGCGGCGGCGCTGGTCCGCGGGGAGGCTGCCTGATGGGAATACTGGTCGACGGCCAATGGCGCGACGAGGATTTGCCGGCGGAAACCGGCAAGGCCGGCAATTTCCAGCGCGTCGACAGCGTGTTCCGTGATCGCATCACGGCGGACGGTTCGTCGGGCTTCAAAGCGGAAGCCGGACGCTATCACCTTTATGTTGCCTATACTTGTCCTTGGGCGCATCGCACGCAGATTTATCTCGCGCTGAAAAAACTCACGGGTGCGATCAGCGTGTCGATCGCAGTTCCGGGGCTGCGGACACAAGGTTGGACGTTCGAGGATAATCCCGCCTTCCCGGACTGCACGCCCGACCGCGTCAACGGCTTTCACTATCTGCATCAGGCCTATGCCGCGAGCGATCCGCATTACACCGGCAAAGTGACGGTGCCGACGCTGTGGGACAAGAAAACCAAGCGAATCGTCAACAACGAATCCTCCGAGATCATCCGCATGCTCAATGCGGAGTTCGGTGGCATTGGCGCCGATCCGACGGATTTTTATCCAAAACCGCTGCGCGAAGAGATCGACCGCATCAACGCGCAGGTCTACGCCAACGTGAACAACGGCGTTTACCGTTGCGGTTTTGCCAAATCGCAGGCCGCCTATGAGGAGGCCTATGACGCGCTGTTCGCAACGCTTGACGAGATCGAGGCGCGGCTCGGCCGCCAGCGCTATCTGGTCGGCAACCGCATCACCGAGGCGGATTGGCGGCTGTTCCCGACGTTGGTGCGCTTCGACGTCGCCTATTTTTCGCTGTTCAAGTGCAACAGGAACCGCATCGCCGATTTTCCGAACCTGTTGAACTATATGCGCGAGCTCTACGCGATGCCCGGCATCGCCGAAACCGTCAAACCGCGCTATTACGTGATCGGCTATTATTCGATCGCGCGCGTTAATCCGACCGGCATCATCCCCAAGGGCACGCCGGTCGACTACCGGCAACCGCACGACCGCGCGCGGTTTGCGGCATAAGCATGAAGCGCAACCGATGATCCCCCGCTACACCCGCCCACAAATGGCGGCGATCTGGACGCCGGAAACGCGGTTTCGCATCTGGTTCGAGATCGAGGCGCATGCCGCCAGCGCCATGGCCGAGCTCGGCATGATCCCGAAGTCGGCGGCCAAGACCATCTGGGAGAAAGGCCAAGCGGCGGCCTTCGATACCGCGCGCATCGACGAGATCGAGCGTGAGGTCAAGCATGACGTCGTCGCCTTCCTCACCCATCTCGCCGAAATTGTCGGGCCCGACGCGCGGTTCGTGCATCTGGGCATGACCTCGTCCGACGTGCTCGACACCTGCCTGAACGTGCAGCTCGTTCGCGCCGCCGATATTCTCATTGCCGACGTCGATGCGCTCCTTGCCGCGCTGGAGCGGCGCGCCCGCGAGTACAAGTTCACGCCGACCATCGGCCGCTCGCATGGCATCCATGCCGAGCCGACCACGTTTGGGCTCAAGCTCGCCGTGGCCTTCGCCGAGTTTTCTCGTGCCCGGGCGCGCCTCGAATTGGCGCGCAAGGAAATCGCGACCTGCGCGATCTCCGGGGCCGTCGGCACCTTTGCGCAGGTCGATCCGCGCGTCGAAGCCTATGTGGCGAAGAAAATGGGGCTTTCTGTCGAGCCGATCTCGACCCAAATCATTCCGCGCGACCGCCATGCCATGTATTTCGCCACGCTCGGGGTGGTCGCCGCCTCGATCGAGCGGCTCGCCACCGAAATCCGCCACTTGCAGCGCACCGAGGTCTTGGAGGCAGAGGAGTTTTTCTCCGAAGGGCAAAAAGGCTCTTCCTCCATGCCGCACAAGCGCAATCCGGTGCTATCGGAGAATCTCGTCGGGCTGGCGCGGATGGCGCGCGCTTATGTCGTGCCGGCGCTGGAGGATGTGGCGCTGTGGCACGAACGCGACATTTCGCATTCTTCGGTCGAGCGCATGATCGGCCCGGACGCGACAGTAACGCTCGATTTCGCGCTGGCACGCCTCGCCGGGGTCATCGATAAGCTGATCGTCTATCCGGAAAATATGCGAAAGAACCTCGACCGGCTCGGCGGCTTGGTGCATTCGCAACGGGTTTTGCTGGCGCTGGCGCAAAAAGGCGTAGCACGCGAGGACGCCTATCGGCTGGTGCAGCGCAATGCCATGAAAGTGTGGGCCGGCGGCGGCAATTTTCTGGAGTTGCTCAAAGCCGATCCGGACGTGCGTAAGCATTTGAGCGAGGCGGAATTAAAAGCCAATTTCGATCTTGATTTCCACATGGCCCAGGTCGATACGATCTTCGCCCGGGTGTTTGGCCGGCCCTGACCGGCGTTAACCATATCCGGCATTCTACAGTAATTTCAGGGGTTTCCTCTCCTTGCCCGACTCGACCTGCTGACGTAGGTTCGCACGACCGACGGAGGAGAGGGTCATGGGCCGTTTGGTACGCAAGCCGAAACTGCCGGAAGCCGCGACGGCGCAAGCCTCCGACTTCGGCGGCATGTTCCAATCGCGTGCACAGCCGGTGGCCGCTGCCGAGCCCGGCGACGATTATCTCACCCGGATGGTGAAATACATTCCGGCCGAGATCGTCGGCGGTTCGATGCTGGTCAACGCGATCTTGGCGCAGGCGGTAGCCGCCGGTAACGGCACCGCCACCATGGCGGGGCTTTCGGTCACCACCATCGCGGTAGGCGCGCTCCTGGTCGGTTTGATTTTGACGCCGCTGTTCTGCTGGTACGTGCGCGAGGATGGCGACGCCTGGGTCCTCAACGCCGTTGTCTCCACGATCGCTTTCCCGTTCTGGGCCTATCTGATGGGCGCGGTTGCCTTCGCCAAATTCCATGACGGCGATCTGGCGGTCATCCTGATCCTGACTTTCACCGCGGTGAGCGGGCTTGTTGCGCCGGTCACCAAGCAACCAACGGTGCAAGAGCAGAAAAGCGCCAATCCGAAAGACGGGCCCCGGCTGGTGGAAAGCCTCACGGCCTAAGGCGCCGAACCGCCGTTCCGTTCGCCCGGCGGAGTTTGCCGACGCCGGCCGGCTCATGGCATATCTCGCGCCATGGCGGCGCGCGAAAAAATCCTGATGTTCGATTCCGGCCTCGGCGGCCTCACCGTTTATCGCGAGGTCGCGACGGCGCGGCCGCAGGCTGATTTCATCTACGTCGCCGACGATGCGGCCTTTCCTTACGGCGCGATCGAGGAGAACGCTCTCGTTACCCGCGTCGTCGCCCTGATGGGCGGGCTGATCGAGAGCCACCGTCCGGATCTCGTCGTCATTCCCTGCAACACGGCGTCGACGATCGTCCTGCCCGACTTGCGCAGAAAATTCTCGGTGCCGTTCGTCGGCACGGTGCCGGCGATCAAGCCGGCCTGCGCCGCCTCGGTGACACGGCGCGTCTCCGTCCTCGGTACCGAGGCGACGGTGCAGCGCGAATATACCCGCGCGCTGATCCGCGATTACGCGGGCGATTGCCAAGTGACGCTGGTGGGGTCGAAGAAGCTGGCGGGCTATGCCGAAGACGAACTTGCCGGCGTGCCGGTTACAGACGCCGCGTTGCGCGAAGAAATCGCGGCCGCCTTCGTCGATGACGGCAAACGCACCGACATCATCGTGCTCGCGTGCACGCACTATCCACTGCTGATCGAGCGCTTGCGGACGCTTGCAACGTGGCCGGTCAATTTTATCGATCCGGCGCCGGCGATCGCGCGGCGAGTGGTCGATCTGCTCGGGCCATCGTTAGCAGCGGCCGGCGCGGGCACGACGCACGCCATTTTCACCTCGGGCCGCGCACCTCAAGCAGTTCTCGCACGCTTCGGCTTCCATCAGACCGCATTGGCAGCTTCATCGGCCCGCTGAACTGCCTAATTTCAAATCATCGCTGCATCGAATATCGGCTTTACTCAGCGTGCAGTTTTGCGACGCTGCGGGGTTAGTGGCTGATGTCGGGAGTTCTGATCGGAAGGCTAAACCATGACAATCGCCATTCCCACCGATCGCGCGGCGTCGCCGCCAAACCGGTGGAACCAGCTCATCCTCGGCGTCATCGCCATGATGGCGATCTCCAGCCCGCAATATGTCTGGACGCTATTCACTGGCCCGCTCGATCAAAAACTGGGCGCCACCCTTGCCGAGTTGCAATGGACCATCTCGCTGTTGGTCATATTGCAGACTTGGTTTTCCCCATTCCAAGCCTATCTGGTGGATCGCTTCGGTCCGCGCGCGCTGATTTCGTTGGGCGCACTGCTTTCAGGCGGTAGCTGGGTGCTGTCGGCTTACGCGAATAACCTGTGGGCGCTCTACTTGACGTACGGCGTGCTCGGCGGATTCGGCACCGGCATCATCTATGTCGGCATTATCGGGCTTATGGTGCGCTGGTTCCCCGACCGGCGCGGCCTTGCCACCGGACTTGCGGCCGCCGGATACGGCTTCGGCGCCTTTTTCACCAGTTTCCCGATCGACAGCATGATCAAAGCTTACGGTTATCCGCAGACATTCGTCGTTTGGGGAGTGATCCAAGGCGCCATCGGAATCCTCGCAGCGCAGTGGCTGCGCACGCCGCCGGAAGACTATCAGGTGCCGAGTGCGGCGCCGGGCGGCGTGATCGCCGCGCAGCAGACGCACCGCAGCTTTTCTCCGAGCGAAATGCTCAAGAGCCCGCTCTTCTATCTGCTGTTCCTCATGATGAGCATGATGTCGACCTCGGGCCTCATGGTCGTCTTCAACGTCGGGCCATTCGCCAAGGATTTCGGCGTCGCTAATCTGCCGGTGCTAGGCATGGCGGCGCTGCCGCTGTCGTTGACGCTGTCGCGCCTCACCAATGGACTGACGCGGCCGTTCTTCGGCTGGGTCTCGGACCATATCGGCCGCGAGGGCACTATGGCACTCGCCTTCTCGCTGGAATGCGCCGCTATCCTGGTTCTATTCGCCTATATTAACCAGCCGGCGCTCTTTGTGGTCTTGAGCGGGCTGGTGTTCTTCGGCTGGGGCGAGATCTTTTCGCTGTTTCCCTCGACTTTGACCGATACGTTCGGGCCGAAATACGCGGCAACGAATTATGGCCTCCTCTATATCGCCCAGGGCGTCGGCTCGATCCTTGCCGGACCCGCGGCGGCGTTCTTAAAGCAGCAAACCGGAAGCTGGACCGCTGTCTTCATCGTAGTCGCGGTACTAGACGCCTTGACCGCCGTGCTCGCCATAACCGTGCTGCGAAGCATGCGGAAAAGGCACTTCGCCGCCGGTTAGCGACCGGACGGTCATTCCGTCGCCGTTTGACACTGCGCGGGTTTCCCCCTAGATACCGGCCACTTCGCGGGCCCATTGGGCCCGCGCGGTGTTTCGCGACCCGCGGTTTGAGCCGGCGCTTCGGCTTCGAGCCTGTCGGTTCCGGTTACTGCCGGGACAGGAGGAGGGCGCGATCCTCAGCCACGGCATGATCCCGAAAAGTGGTTTTCCGGTTTTCGGGCGAGATCATGTCTAAACGCAACAGCGAGGACGCGAATGACCAAACGCCATGAGGCGAAGTACAAGATCGACCGGCGGATGGGCCAGAACATCTGGGGCCGGCCGAAGTCACCAATCAACAAGCGCGAATACGGGCCCGGCCAGCACGGCCAGCGCCGTAAGGGCAAATTGTCCGACTACGGCGTGCAGTTGCGCGCCAAGCAGAAGCTCAAGGGCTATTACGCCAATATGTCGGAGCGCCATTTCCACGGCATCTACGACGAAGCCCGGCGACTCAAGGGCGACACCGGCGCCCACATGATCGCGCTTCTGGAACGCCGGCTCGACACCGTGGTTTATCGTGCCAAGTTCGTACCCACCGTTTTCGCCGCGCGGCAGTTCATCAGCCACGGCCATATCAAGGTGAACGGCAAGCGCGTGACGATCTCCAGCTACCGGGTCAAGGTCGGCGACGAAATCGAGGTCAAGGAGAAGTCGAAGCAGCTCGCTTTGGTGCTCGAAGCCAATGGGCTCGGCGAACGCGACGTGCCGGACTATATCGAGGTCGATCACTCGAAACAGACGGCGAAGCTTGCCCGCGTGCCGGCGCCGACCGACGTGCCCTACCCGGTGCAAATGGAACCGCACCTCGTCGTCGAATATTACTCGCGCTGATTTCCGTCATTCTGGACGCCATCAAACGGCGAGCCCGGAATCCTCAACCACCGAGCGTGCAAATTCCGCGCGAACAGTGGTTGGGGATTCCGGGCTCCTCGCTATCGCACGGCCGCGGAACGAATTAGGAGGCTTGTGCGGTTTCCTTGACCGCGATGCCCTTGTCCTTCAGCAGCGACTGCAGCTCGCCGGCCTGAAACATTTCGCGCACGATATCGCAGCCGCCGACGAATTCGCCTTTGACGTAAAGCTGCGGGATGGTCGGCCAGTTCGAATAGGATTTGATGCCGCCACGCATCTCATCGTTTTCGAGGACGTTCAATCCGGTATAGGCGACCCCCAGATAGTCGAGAATTTGCACGACCTGGCCCGAGAAGCCGCACATCGGAAACTGCGGCGTGCCCTTCATGAACAGGACGACGTCGTTGGCCTTAACCTGCTTGTCGATGAATTGCTCGATGGACATGAAATCACCCTTCGCGGTCATCTTTGGCCGGCCACAGGCTATTACACCCGCGCCGAATCTCGCCCGTTACCGTGCAATATATGTACCGCAAAACGCCGGCAAAGGACACCTACGGCTGCCATGCAGGAAAGACCCATCGGGACCCCCCATGTCTCTCAGCGCTCCGGGATGCCGGTCTGCAACGCCAGTGCGTGCAACTTGCCGCCCATCTCGGCCTTGAGCGCCTCGTAGACGATCTGGTGCTGCTGGACCCGGGATTTGCCCCGGAACGATTCGGCAACGACCGTCGCCTTGTAATGATCGCCGTCACCGGCGAGATCCTGGATGGTCACCTTGGCGTCCGGGATGCGGGCCCGAATCAAGCGCTCGATATCGTTCGCGGCCATGGCCATGGAACGTCAAACCTTTGCGCGCCCCGAAATTGCACGAATGCAACATTGCACTATTCATAACCGAATTGTCACTGCATTCTGGCAAAAGCATGTGAGTAAAGGGGGATCCATGGCTTTCACGGCGACGGCCACCAAGGCTATTCCGGCGGCTGCGGCGGTTCTTCTGCTGCTCATCGGGCCCGGCGCACGCGCCCAGCAGCCTTCACAGGATCAGATCGCGGCGATCCGCGCCTCTTGCCGCTCCGATTTCATGGCGAACTGCTCGGGCGTAACGCCCGGCGGCAAGGACGCGCTGGAATGCCTCAAGCGCAACCTCGCCAAGCTTTCGGGATCGTGCAAGACGGCGGTGAGCGCGATTACACCGGCGCCTGCACCACCCGCGACAGCAGGGGTCGCGCCTCCTGCACCCTCCCCGTCGGCCGCGGTGTCACCGCCGGCTTCGTTAAGCGTGAAGCCGGCTGCCGCCCCCAAGCCGACACCCCATCCCACGGCCAAACTCGCGCCCTCGGCTCTGCCGGCAGCGGCCGCGGCACCAGCGACTGCAACGGCGGTGCCGGCACCGGCCGCCACACCGGAGGGTCCCAATGTGATGGTGCTGCCGCCGCGCGAGGCGCTGCGCGTCGTCCGCATCTGCGCGGCCGACCAGCAAGCGTTCTGCGCCGGCGTGCCGCCGGGTGGCGGACGAATCATTGCCTGTCTGATGCGCAACCAGGCCGCCCTGTCGCCGCTATGCAAGAACGCACTGGCGATGGCCCAATCCCGGTAAGGCCGACGCCGCGGCGTTATGCCGACTAACCCGCCATATAGGCCGGGAGCCAAGCTTCGAAGCACCGCTTGAGCTCGTCGACCCGCAACGGCCGCTCGCCGTCGACGGCGAGAACGGCCCCGCCGGTCGCGCCGAGCCTTGTGAGCGGCACGCCGGCCGCCTTGGCCTGCCGCATGACGCCGTGCGCGTCTTTCGCCGTGACGATATAGCGGGCCTGATCTTCGCCGAACCAAAAAGCGTGAGGCGGGATGCCCGACGGCGCTTCCAAAACGGCGCCGATACCAGACGCCATCGCCATCTCGGCGAGCGCGATCAAGAGGCCGCCGTCCGACACATCATGCACAGCCGTGACCACACCAGCGCGGATCAAGCCGCGGACAAAGTCGCCATGGCGGCGTTCGGCTGCGAGGTCGACCGGCGGCGGCGCCCCCTCCTCGCGGCCGCAAATGTCACGCAGATAAACCGAGCGGCCGAGCCAGCCGTGCGTCTCGCCGATCAGCAGGATCGCTTCGCCTTCGCCCTTGAAGGCGAGCGTCATCGATTTGGTGAAGTCGTCGAGGATCCCGACGCCGCCGATCGTCGGCGTCGGCAGAATGGCGCGGCCGTTGGTCTCATTGTAGAGCGAGACATTCCCGGACACGACCGGGAAATCGAGCACGCGGCAGGCCTCGCCGATGCCGCGGACGCAACCGACGAACTGGCCCATGGTCTCCGGCCGCTCCGGATTGCCGAAGTTGAGGTTGTCGGTGACCGCCAGCGGCTGCGCGCCGACCGCGGTGAGATTGCGCCAGGCTTCGGCCACCGCCTGCTTGCCGCCGACGAACGAATCCGCCTCGCAGTAGCGCGGCGTGACATCGGACGTCAGCGCCAGCGCCTTCGGCCCCTCGTTGATGCGCACGACGGCGGCATCGCCGCCCGGCCGCTGCACGGTATTGCCGAGAATGACGTGGTCGTATTGCTCCCAGACCCAGCGTTTCGAGCACAGGTCCGGCGTACCAATCAGCTTTTCCAGCGCATCCGCATTGCTCATCGGCGGCTTGACCGAAGCCGGCTCGATGATGGGAAGCCGCTTGTTCTGAATGAAGTGACGTTCGTAAAGCGGAGCTTCGTCGCCCAATTCCTTGATCGGCAGGTCGGCCATGACCGCGCCGCCATGGCGGACGATGAAGCGCTTGGTCGGCGTGGTTTCGCCGACGATCGCGAAATCGAGGCCCCATTTGCGGAAGATCGCCTCGGCTTCCTTTTCCTTCTCCGGCTTGAGCACCATGAGCATGCGCTCCTGACTCTCTGACAGCATCATCTCGTAAGCGCTCATGCCGGTCTCGCGGCACGGCACGTTGTCGAGATCGAGGGAGACGCCGAGATTGCCCTTGGCGCCCATCTCGACCGCTGAAGAGGTCAGCCCCGCCGCGCCCATGTCCTGGATGGCGATGACACAGCCCTTGGCCATGATTTCAAGGCAGGCTTCGAGCAGAAGCTTTTCCGAAAACGGATCGCCGACTTGCACGGTCGGCCGCTTCTCCTCGGCGTCGGCGGCGAACTCCGCCGAGGCCATGCTGGCGCCATGGATGCCGTCGCGACCGGTTTTCGAGCCGAGATAGACGATCGGCATGCCGACACCGGACGCCGCCGAGTAAAACAGCTTGTCCTTCTCGGCCAAGCCCACCGCCATGGCATTGACCAGGATATTGCCGTCATAGCGGCGGTCGAAGCGCACTTCACCGCCGACGGTGGGCACGCCGAACGAATTGCCGTAGCCGCCGATGCCGGCGACCACGCCAGAAACCAACGAACGCGTCCGCGGATTTTTCGGATCGCCGAAGGAGAGCGCATTGAGGCAAGCGATTGGCCGTGCCCCCATGGTGAACACGTCGCGCAGAATTCCGCCGACGCCGGTCGCCGCGCCCTGATAGGGCTCGATATAGCTCGGGTGGTTGTGGCTCTCCATCTTGAAGACGACCGCGAGACCGTCGCCGATATCGATGACGCCGGCATTCTCGCCCGGCCCCTGGATCACGC
Source organism: Xanthobacteraceae bacterium (assembly GCA_049285535.1). Taxonomy (GTDB): domain Bacteria; phylum Pseudomonadota; class Alphaproteobacteria; order Rhizobiales; family Xanthobacteraceae; genus BOG-931. The sequence goes on along the minus strand of JBAQAB010000525.1, from coordinate 30 downwards.
AAGGCCCCGTGGTCGGCAGCGTGCGTAAAT
>JBAQAB010000524.1:0-15373 GCA_049285535.1 Xanthobacteraceae bacterium | reverse complement strand
GTTATCGACAGCGCCAAGCGCTCCGGCGTCATGTCGTAATTCTGCAACCGGAGACTAATCGATGAGGTCTCGCCAGGGCGTAGCGTCACCGCCGGATAATCGCTCATCAGATAGAGGCCTTTGACGTCCTTGGGGGCGTCGTCGGCCTTGACGGCTGGTGCGAAAAGAACCGCTGAAGCGGCAACAAAAGCGGCAACAAAAGCGGTATGAGCGGCGATATGTCGATATCGCATTGGCGTTGGCTCCCGTGCAGGCAATTGGTTCGGTGTACCCCTTCTCACAACGCGCTCCAAAAAGCACGCGCGAGCGTTGGGTATTGTCGGCGTAATCGTGACAAAATCATGCAGATAGGGTCGATTTAGCAAGGACTGCGGTAGAGAGCCGCAGTTTTAACGGGACCTGCGCCGATGCGCCGCACTAAGGAAACCAGTGCCGGACTGCTCGCCTACCGGCGTAAGAACGGACTCGAAGTCCTGCTCGCGCATCCCGGCGGTCCGTTCTGGGCGAAGAAGGACGACGGCGTTTGGACGATCCCCAAAGGTCTCGTCGAACCCGGCGATGACCTCATCGCAGCCGCCCGGCGTGAATTTGCCGAGGAGACAAACCTGCCCGCCGACGACAAGCTGATCGCGCTTGCTCCGACTCACCAAAAAAGCGGAAAAGCCGTCCACGCTTTTGCCTTCGAGGCCGACTTCGATCTCGCCCGGTTTGCCAGCAATGAATTTCAGATCGAGTGGCCGCCGCGATCGGGCCGTCAGCAAAGCTTCCCCGAGATAGACCGTATCGCATATTTCGCGCTGCCGATCGCGAAGGCGAAAATCCTGCTTTACCAGCGGCCGCTCCTGGAAGAGCTTGAACGGCGCTTTGGCTGACGGCGTCTTCGCCGCAGTAATTATTCCCGCGATACGTTCGGCCAGTCGACCTCGTCGTGCGGCAGCACCCAGGTTTCGCGGCGGGCCGCATCGCGCCACTCCGCCCAGGCCGGCAGATCCATAACGGCGCGCATATAGTCGCGGGCAGCGGCACCGACCTCAACCGCATAAGTGTGAAAACGCCAGACGACCGGCCCATACATGGCGTCGGCCGCGCCGAACGGACCAAACAGAAATGGACCGCCGAATTTGGCGCGGCACTCGCTCCAGATCGCATCGATGCGCGCCACGTCGGCCGGCGCGCCGTCGTCGAGCGCGCGCGATTTGACCGGCCGTGCCACATTCATCGGCAGATGCCGCCGCAGCGGCAGGAACCCGGCATGCATTTCCGAAGCGACGGCGCGGGCGTGAGCGCGTGCGGCGACGTCTTTCGGCCACAGGCCGGCAGCGGGAAATTTCTCCGCCAGATATTCGAGGATCGCCAGCGATTCCCAAATCCGCACCTCGCCGTCGAGTAAAACCGGCACCCGCCCGGCGCCGCTCAAGGCGGTCACGCGCGCCTTGAAATCCTTCGCCTCGAGCGAGATCACGGTTTCATCGAACGCAATCCCGGCGACCTTGAGCGCCAACCATGGCCGGAACGACCACGACGAGTAGTTCTTGTTGCCGATGATAAGATGCAAGGCCATGGCTGCTTGTAACAGGCCGCTTGTAACCCGAATTTCGCTGGCGCGAAATCCGGCTACGGGCCGGCAATAAACCGTGACGATCGGCTCAGACGAGCCCGGTCACGACCGCAACAAAAGAAACGAACAGAACAGCGGCGGCGGCAAACAGCAGCGTCAACGCGGTTCCGGCCCAATCGTTCTTCGCGGATTGCGCCGCAGCGACGGGTTGAACCGGCTGCTCGATCAGCGCAGCGGGCATATCTGTCGAGGTCATGAGGATCGTCCCCAAAGCACGGAGCTTAAGGATCGAGTATCGAGCCGCAGCAATGAAGGATCGGTAAACAAATAGTTGCAGCCGGCGGTGCCGGGGTTACGGCGCCGGAGTTACGGCGCCGGGAACAATTCTGCGGTTTGACCGGTCAGGCGATAAACGAGCAAACCCACCCATTCGTGCATGGCAAAATCGGTCATCCCCAGGCCGCCGATCACCGAAACGAAGGGCGCCGTTGCGTCGATGGGACCGCGCGTCCGCCAATCAACCGGGTAGGCTTCAACCGGAAAACCGGCCGCCCTGAACGCCGCAATCGCACGCGGCATATGAAAGGCCGAGGTCACCAAGAGCCAGCGCTCGCCCGGCTTCGGCTGAGCAATGAGCCGGGAGAACACGGCATTCTCGATGGTATTGCGGGACTGCTCTTCTGCGGTGATGCGGTCATGGGCCACGCCGAGCGCCTCGAACTCTTTTACCGCCAGAGGAGCTTCGAGCGCCCCCTTGAACAGCGCAGCCGTCCCGCCGGAAAAGATGATGCGGGCATTGGGGTAGCGCAACGCCAATTCGGCGGTCGCGGTGATGCGTTCGGCGGAATCGTTGAGCGCAACAGCGCCGCGCGCCAGCGATATGCCAGGCGCGATCGCACCGCCGAGAACAACGATGCCGTCCGGCGGACCTTGCGCGGGATTCCACGGCGGAAAGCGATCCTCCAGCGGCAGGATGAGCATCCGCCCGAGCGGCGAATAACCTACAAAGGCGATGAGCACGAGGCTCGACACGATCAGCCAACTGGCGAGCCGCCGAAATCGCGTGAGCAGTAACGCCAGACCGACGAGCCCCATGGCCATCAACAAATTCGACGGCACCGCGAAGAAGCCCAGCGTCTTAGAGAGGATGAAAAACAATTATGATTTTCCCTGCGGGGCTAATCGAGACCAAATATGTTCGGTAGTTGCAAACGCAGCTATCATATGCGTCTTGATTGATTGTTGTGCACCGTCAATATTCTTCAACCAGATCATGCGAAAATTTCTAAGTGCCAAGGGAAGCGCAAACCTAAGTTTCTTCATCTCTCCGCCCCCCGTTAGCATTTCAATCAAGCTTATCCTGTCAAGCTCACGAGGCACGAAATCACTTTGATGGGTATGCACTCCACGGGCCTTCAAGAATGATATTAAGGAGCGATGATAGCTTCGCAGAATAGTACTTGAATTACTCCTCGGGAAATCTTGGTCAGCCGCCTCGGCACAAGTCTCGACCGCCGCAAAGAATTTCTTGAGTCTTTCCTCAAACACATAGCATTCGTTCAGTATCGCATGCATGCAAATAGACAAATGCACATGGCGAGACACTCGTCCCTGCCAGGGATATCGCCGAAGTACAGTCCTGTATTCATCAAAGCGATAATACGATCCATAAAGGTGAAGCGTTGCATACAGAAAATCGACCAAATGTTTCGGTACGCTGGCGGAAGCGATTGGCACGGGGTCAAGACCCAGCATGTCAGCGATAAGGCTCTCGCCTGCTGCGTTCCGCCGTTTCTTTGATCGTACAGCGACCAAGGCATGTTGTTGGACTAATCTGGATGGCGCCAGAAACGCATCGTCTCCGATCTTCGCCATCCCGCACCGCCTTAGGTCTTGTCCTTGCGCCAGGTCGCGTAACGGGTTTTGGCTTCGTCGTTCGGCGGATAGAGACCAGGCAGCTTGACGCCCTTCTCGACCTCGGCGAAGACCCAGCTCTCGTAAAGTTCGTGCTCGGCGCCTTCGTGCGCCACGAACTCAACCAAGGCCTTGGGAATAACCACGGCACCGTCGTCATCGAGCACGATCACGTCGCCCGGGAAAATCGCACAACCGCCGCAGGCGATCGGCTCTTCCCAGCCGACGAAGGTCAAGCCGTTGACCGAAGCCGGCGCGGCGACGCCCGCGCACCATACCGGCAGCTTGCTGGCCAGCACGCCTGAGAGGTCGCGCATGACGCCATCGGTAACCAGCGCCGTGACATTACGCTTCTGCATACGTGCGCACAGGATATCGCCGAATATTCCGGCGCTGGGCACGCCCATGGCGTCGGCAACGGCAACGACGCCATCCGGCATGGCCTCGATCGCGGCGCGGGTCGAGATCGGGCTCGCCCAGCTTTCCGGCGTTGCCAAATCCTCGCGCACCGGCACGAAGCGCAAAGTGAATGCTGGACCGACGAGCCGCTCGCTGCCGGCGACGAGCGGCTTCGGACCGTTCATCCAGCAGCGCCGGATGCCCTTCTTCAACAGCATCGTGGTGATCGTCGCGGTGGTCACCTTGCGCAGAATATCGAATAAAGCATCGCTCATCGTTCGCCTCGTCTCAGGTCGGGGTCACGCCGGCATAATGCCGAGTCGGGCGTCGCGCCGGCGCAGCCATGCCACGAAAGGAATCGACAACATTACCATCCACGCCTTGCCCACGACTTGGCCGGCGAGGAAATCGAGCGAGCCGAAGGCCAGCCATAAAAACACAATTGAATCCACCACGAGGCCAACCAGGCTCGATGCCACAACGGCGGCGACCAGCCGGCGGCGCGCCAGCGGCGTATAAACGGCAAGATCGGCAAATTCGGAAAGCAGAAAAGCAATTGCCGAGGCAAGAACCAGCGCCGCCGGGGCCAGCATCGCGGACAGCGCGCTGCCGACCACGATCGCCAGCGCCGACATCGCCGTTCCCAGCCGCCGCTGCACCAGATCGCGCAACACCTGTGCAATGCCGACCATCGTCACCCCGGACGGCGCCATTAAGCCGGGCGCCACCGGCAGTACACAAGGGCCATGGGGAATACACGCGGTCCCGACATGGCCGATCAGCCAATTGGCCGCGGGGATTGTGAGCGCAAACAGGATGAGGAATATCACCCCTTCCCATTCGCGCTGCCGTTCGACCGTCATGATGCAGCCTTCCACTTTGCATAACCATCCGCCCGCAGGCGGCAGGCCGGACACTCGCCACAGCCAAAGCCCCATGGGTGCCGGTGCTCGCGGTCGCCGAGATAGCAGGTGTGGGTCTCGGCGAGAAGAACGTCGACCAGCGCATCGCCGCCGATCTCGTGCCCCAATGCGAACGTGCCGGCCTTGTCGATCCACATCAGCGGCGTATGGATGACGAAGCGCCGGTCCATGCCGAGCGTCAGCGCCACCTGCATCGCCTTGATCGTGTCATCGCGGCAATCCGGATAGCCGGAAAAATCGGTCTCGCACATGCCGGCGACGAGGTGCTTGATGCCGCGCCGATAGGCGACCGCGCCGGCGAAGGAGAAAAACACAAGATTGCGGCCCGGCACGAACGTCGTAGGCAGTGCCGACTCCGAAATTTCGATCGCCACCTCGCGCGTCAGCGCCGTCTCCGAAACCTCTGCCAGCGCGTCGATACGCACCATGTGATCGTCGCCGAGCCGATCGCGCCATTGCGTCGAATGTGCCGCAAGCGCGGCGCGAATACGCGGCCGCACTTCGAGCTCGATGGCGTGGCGCTGCCCATAGTTGAACCCGATCGTCTCGACGCGGGCAAAGCGCTCGAGCGCCCAGGCAACGCACACCGTCGAATCCTGGCCGCCGGAGAACAGCACGAGGGCGCTATCCAATTGCGTCACGGCTCCTCACCACTTGCGCCCACCTATCCCTTGAGCCAGTGGCCGATCCGTTCGACCGCCTCGCGCATATCTTCTCGTGTCCCGGCATAGCAGAGCCGCAAAAAGTTCCGGCCGCGGAGCGGATCGAAATCGACGCCCGGCGTCGCCGCTACGCCGGCTTCCTCCAGCATGCGCGTGGCGAAGTCAAAACTGTCGTCCGAGAAACGCGATGTGTCCGCATAGAGATAAAACGCGCCGTCGACCGGCAGAAATGAATCGAGACCGGCACGCGGCAAGCCTTCGAGCAGGATGCGGCGATTGTCCTCGTAGCCGTGCTTTATCTGTTCCAGTTCGGCGCGGCCATCGAACGCGGCTTCGGCGGCGATCTGAGACAGCGTCGGGACCGAGATCGCCAGGTTCTGCTGCAGCCGCTCGATCGCGCGGAGTAATGACGGCGGCGCCACCATCCAGCCGATGCGCCATCCGGTCATGCAAAAATATTTTGAAAACGAATTGATGATGATGACGTCGGATGACAGCTTGGCCGCGCTCTCCGCCGCAAAAGCGTAATCGAGGCCGTGATAGATTTCGTCGGAGATGACGGCGATGCCGGCGTCTTCGGCGCTGCGGATCAGTTCGGCAAGCGCCGCCGCGGTGGTCATCGTCCCCGTCGGATTGGCGGGCGAACCAACCACGACGCCCTTGAGCGGGCGCACCTGATGTTGCGCGAGCAGGCTCTCGCTGGTGATCGACCAACGCGTTGCGGCGCCGGTCTCGACAAACACCGGCTCGCAGCCGAGCGCCGTGAGGATGTGGCGATAGGGCGGATAACCGGGCAATGCGACCGCAACACGGTCGCCAGGCTCAAACGCTGCGAGAAACGCCAACATGAAACCGGCCGAGGAGCCGGTGGTGACGACGACGCGTTCCGGCTCGATGTCGAGGCCGTGCCATTCTTGATAAGCGCGCGCGATGCGCCGGCGCAGCGAGCCAATACCCAAAGTCTCTGTATAACCATGGGGACCGTCCGCCAGCGCTGCGCGCACCGCGGCGATCGCGGCCGCAGGCGCACCGGCAGCCGGCTGACCGACCTCCATGTGCACGATCCGACGACCTTTGGCCTCCAGCCGCGCCGCCGCCGCCATTACGTCCATGACCATGAACGGCGGCACGTTGCTGCGCGCCGACGGCTGCAGGAGACTTTTTGCCTTTTCAAGCATCGCAGCGCCCTTAAATCGCGCTTCGGAACACCAGCCGCACCCGCCCCGCTGATGCCGTATTCGGCGGGTTTCGTAAGGCGCAGTTATGACTTGGCAACGCGCTGGCCTCGTGTTGACCCTAACCCGTTCCGTCCATAGTTTGCGCCCCGGACCGTGGGGCCGAAGCCTTAATTGACATGATTGTCGCTCGATCTCCTAGCAAGGTAGGGCCGACGAAGCCAGCTTCGCGCGCGGTCGCGCTCGCTACTGCCGCCGCATTAACGCTGGCAAGCCTGCCTGCGAGCGTTCCTGCACGCGCGCAAACGGGGACCGACGCCGGCATCCCGATGATTCGCGACGCCGAGATTGAACAGCTCTTGCGCGATTACACGGCGCCGATTTTCAAGGCCGCCGGTCTCACCACGCAGAACGTTCAGGTCGTCATCATCAACGATCCTGATTTCAACGCGTTCGTCATGGACGCGCACCGCATCTTCGTGAATACCGGCGCGTTGATGCAATCGACCACGCCCAATCAAATGATCGGCGTGTTCGCCCACGAATGCGGCCACATCGTTGGCGGTCATCTTTCCAAGATGCGCCAAGAACTGGCGAACGTGCAGACTGCGGTGATCGTCGGCATGCTGCTCGGCGCCGGCGCATTGGCGGCGGGCGCCCATTCCGGCAATATCGACATGGGCAATGTCGGCGGCGCGCTTCTGAACGCGCCGCAGGCGATGGGCATGAGCACGCTGCTCGCCTATCAACGCGCCCAGGAAGAATCGGCCGATCGCGCCGGCGTGCGTTTTCTGACCATGACGCATCAATCGGCCAGGGGCATGTACGACACCTTCAAGCGCTTCGCCGACCAGTCGTTGTTCTCGGCGTACGGCTCCAATCCTTACTTGCAGAACCATCCGGCGCCCGAGGAGCGCATGGCCGCCCTCGAGACATTGGCGAAATCGTCGCCCTATTGGAGTGTGAAAGACTCGCCCGAGCTGCAATTCCGCCATGACATGATGCGGGCCAAACTCTATGGCTTTACCGAGCGGCCGGATTCGGTGCTGCGCCGTTACCCGGCGACGGACACCAGCCTGCCCGCCCGCTACGCGCGGGCTATTTCCACCTATCGCTATGGCGACTTGCACGACGCGATTGCGCAGATCGATAGCTTGATTGCGTCGATGCCCAATGACCCTTACTTCTACGAGCTCAAGGGCCAGGCACTGCTGGAAGGCGGACATCCGATGGAGGCGATCCCGCCGCTGCGCCGCGCCGTGGCGCTCGCGCCGGCGCCGACCCTTATCCAGATCCTGCTGGCGCAGGCCCTGGTCGCCAGTCAAGACGCGAAACTGTCGGATGAGGCGATCCCGCTGCTGCGCGAGGCGCTCATCAAGGAGCCCGAGGATGGCGACGCCTATACGACATTGGCGATGGCCTATGGTCGCCAGAACGACTACGCCGACGCCGATCTTGCCTCGGCTCAGGCCGCCTTCGCCCGCGGCGACAACAGAACGGCGCGCGAGCTCGCCGAGCGGGCCAAGCAAAGATTTCCCATCGGTTCTCCGGGCTGGGTGCGGGCCGACGATATCGTCGCCTTCAATAAGAACTTGAAAACCAACCCGCTGCTTCGCATAGGACAATGAACCCAAAAAGGAAGACTGCTATGATGCCGACTCTACGCAAAGCAATTCCGATCGCGGCGATGGTGCTGCTGTCTCCCCTCGCGCGGGCGCAGGCTCCATCGACGCCGGCGCCCACCGCGGCGCCGCCGGCTGCGGCGACGCAAGTCCCGGCGGCACAGACCTTCTCAGCCGGCCAGCGGGCCGAAATCGAGGGCATCATCAAGAGCTACCTCGTTGAGCATCCGGAAGTGCTGCAAGCGGCGATGGACGCCCTGGATAAGCAGCAGAAACAGGCGGATGCCGCCAAGGCGCGCGAGACGATCAAAAAGGACAACGCCACCCTGTTCAATTCGACGCATCAGGTGGTGCTCGGCAACCCGCAAGGCAACGAGACGGTCGTCGAGTTTTTCGATTACAACTGCGCGTTCTGCAAGCGTGCGCTGCCCGATATGATGACGCTGTTGAAGACCAATCCCAATCTCAAATTCGTGCTCAAGGAATTCCCGGTGCTCGGCCCCGGCTCGGTTGAAGCCGCCGACGTCGCCGTCGCCGCGCGCATGCAGGACCCAACCGGGAAGAAGTACATCGAGTTTCACCAGAAGCTCCTCGGCGGTCGCGGCCCGGCCGACAAAGCGCGTGCGCTCGCCGTCGCCAAGGAAGTCGGATTCGACATGACCCGCCTCGAGAAGGACATGAATAGCGACGAGGTGAAAACGACGATCGACGAGGACATGAAGCTTGCCGATTCGCTCGGCGTCAGCGGCACGCCGACCTACGTGGTCGGTGACGAAGTGGTAGTGGGCGCGGTCGGGCTCGATGAGTTAAAGGCGAAGCTCAAGACTCAGCCGGAGTAGCTCGCGTCTTTCATTCATTCACCCCGTCACGTGACGGGAATCCTGAATCCTTGCGGTTCCGGAGGCCGCGAACAGCGTCCTGGCCGCTGTCCCGGCTTCCCCTTTGCGGGAGCCTTCCCTATAAACGGACCCGCGCGGGACTATCCGCCCGCGCCGATGAGAGCCGGCTCAGCGCCTACCAATGGCTATAACCATCTACGTCCTCAATGGACCCAATCTCAATCTGCTCGGCCAGCGCCAGCCGGAGATCTACGGCCGCGCCACGCTCGCCGACGTCGAGAAGCTTTGCCGGACCACGGCGCAGCGGCTCGGCGTCGAGATCGTGTTCCGCCAATCGAACCACGAAGGCGATATTGTCGATTGGATCAACGAGGTCCATGCAGAGAAAGCGGCCGGGCTGGTGATCAATCCGGCGGCATTTACGACGACCTCTATTGCCCTCCTCGACGCGCTCCTGGTCATGACGGCTCCCGTGATCGAAGTGCACATCAGCAACATTCATAAGCGCGAGGAATACCGGCGGCATTCTTATGTCTCGCAGGCCGCCCGCGCCGTGATCTGCGGCTTCGGAGTCGACGGTTATGCGCTCGCCATCACCGGCCTCGCCGCGATGCTCGACGCCAAGGAGTGATCGTGGCCCGTAAGCCAGCAGGCTCGTCGACAGCGAAAGCGCCGGAAGTCGATCACGATGTGATCCGCGAACTGGCCAAGCTACTCGACGAGACCGGCCTCACCGAAATCGAATACGAACGCGACGGCGTCTCGATTCGCGTCGCCCGGCACGGCACTGCACCGGCGGTGCGTGGACGGTCCACCGAAGCGCCGCTCTGCGCGCCGTCGGCAGCCGCGCCTGCCTCCGATCCGATGCAGCATCCCGGTCTCGTCGCTTCGCCCATGGTCGGAACCGCCTATCTCGGTCCGGCGCCGGGCGCGCGGCCCTTTGTCGAGGTCGGCAGCGCGGTGAAAGCCGGCGAGACGCTGATCATTATCGAGGCGATGAAGACAATGAATCAGATTCCGGCGCCGCGCTCGGGCACGGTCCTGCAGATTCTCATCGAAGACGGCCAGCCGGTGGAATACGGCGAGCCGCTGTTGGTAATCGAATAGGCGCGGATCGCGAATGGTGAGTAGCGAGTAGGGACAATGTTAGAAACGCTTTCCAGCCCTATTTATAATTCGCCGCTCGCCATTTGCATTCTTGAGCTCCGCTGATGTTCGACAAGATTCTCATCGCCAACCGCGGAGAGATCGCGCTGCGGGTATTGCGAGCTTGCAAGGAGCTCGGCATCGCCACCGTCGCGGTGCACTCGACAGCGGACGAAGACGCCATGCATGTGCGCTTGGCCGATGAGAGCGTCTGCATCGGGCCGCCCGCCGCCAAGGACAGTTACCTCAACATTCCGGCGCTGCTCGCCGCTTGCGAGATTACCGGCGCCGATGCCGTGCATCCCGGCTATGGCTTTCTTTCCGAGAACGCGCGGTTTGCAGAAATTCTCGGCGAGCACAATGTGCATTTCATCGGGCCGCGACCCGAACATATCCGCCTGATGGGCGACAAGATCGCCGCCAAGCGCACCGCCAAGCAACTCGGCATTCCGGTCGTTCCCGGCTCCGACGGCGATATCGGCACCGATGCGGAGGCGCACCGTCTCGCCGGCGACGTCGGCTATCCGCTGATGCTCAAGGCCGCGGCCGGCGGTGGCGGGCGCGGCATGAGAGTGGTGCGCGAGGAAAGCGAACTCGATGGCGCACTGCAATCTGCGCGCGCCGAGGCTAAATCCGCGTTCGGCGACGACACGCTCTATCTCGAGAAATATCTCGAGCGGCCGCGCCATATCGAGATCCAGGTGCTGGGCGACGGCAAGGGCCGCGCCATTCATCTCGGCGAGCGCGACTGTTCTTTGCAGCGCCGTCATCAGAAGGTCTGGGAAGAAGGTCCCTCCCCTGCGCTTAATACCGGCACCCGCGACGAGATCGGCGAGACCGTCGCCAAGGCCATGCGCCAAATCCAGTATCTCGGAGTCGGCACCGTCGAGTTCTTGTACGAAGACAGCAAATTCTATTTCATCGAAATGAATACGCGCATCCAGGTCGAACATCCGGTGACGGAGATGATCACCGATATTGATTTGATCTTGGAGCAAATCCGCGTCGCCGCCGGCAGCGACCTTGAGCTGACGCAAAGCAACGTCAAATTCCACGGCCATGCGATCGAGTGCCGCATCAATGCCGAGAATCCGGTGTCATTCCGGCCGTCACCGGGCAAGATCGTGCATTACCATCCACCCGGCGGCCTCGGCGTGCGCGTCGATTCCGCCGTGTACCATGGCTATACGATCCCGCCATATTACGACTCGCTGGTCGGCAAGCTCATCGTCCACGGCAAGACGCGCGGCGAATGCTTGATGCGGCTGAAGCGCGCGCTCGACGAGTTCGTTGTCGACGGCATCGAGACTACGTTGCCGTTGTTTCGCGCATTGGCGCGCGACAAAGATATCATCGACGGCGATTATCACATCCACTGGCTGGAGGCTTTTCTCGCCCGCGGCGGGGTCGAGGAATAGCCACGGTTCAGACCGGGGCTGCCGCCGTAGCCGCTTTGGTTGCGGCGGCCAAGAGCCGTCCGACCAAAGCCGGCTCGTAGGGTTTCGGGACCACGATCGAGCCTGGAACGCGCGCATCCTGCTTGAGCAGCGTGGCCCGCGCCGAGGCGTAGATGACCGGCAGCTGCGGCTGCATCTCACGGGCGCGCCGCGCCAGGGCCGCACCGTCCATGCCGCCCGGTAAATTGATGTCGGTGAACAGGACATCCACCGGCAGTGCGGCGAGGTGCGCCAGGGCATCGGCGGCGTTGGTCACCGTCCACACGTCAAATCCCTGCTCCGACAAAGATTGCGACACCCATTCGCTGATGAGGAACTCGTCCTCAACAAAAAGGACGTGAATCGGCTCGCCCGCTCTCGCGCTCGGTTCCATGACACTCCACCCCAATCCCTTCGCGTCCATGGACTTGTAACGTCGGTTGCGCGGAAGTGTTCAAGCTAGAGAAAATCGTAATGAGTTATACTTTGCGGCTCATTAATCGTAACGAGTTATACTTTGCAGCTCGTTAACGGCGGGAGCGGTTCCACGCTTGCAGGCGCGAACAAATGCGACTTTACCTTCGACTGATGGGCCTCTTGAACCGGAAGGCATGAGCCGGTTAAACGAGCCTTATGGCGAGCCGCGAATCCGCGTTCATCGACATCACCCCTGAGGTGCTGCTGAAGGCCTATTCCTGCGGCATTTTCCCGATGGCTGAAAGCGCCGAGGATCCGGCACTGTACTGGATCGAGCCGGAACGGCGCGGATTGATCCCCCTGGATCGATTTCATGTACCGGCCCGGCTGGCGCGCACGGTGCGATCCACCCCGTATACTGTCTTCGTCGATCGCGACTTCGACGCGGTCATCGACGGCTGCGCCCAGCCTGCGGCGGGGCGCGCGCGAACCTGGATCAATACCCGCATCCGCGGCCTTTATCGCAAGCTCTACGAGCGCGGCGATTGCCATTCCGTCGAAGTCTATGACGGGGAAGACTTGGTTGGCGGCCTCTATGGTGTCAGTCTCGGCCGCGCCTTCTTCGGCGAGAGCATGTTCCACCGCGCGCGCGACGCCTCTAAAATCGCGCTCGTGCACCTGGTGGCGCGACTGAAAGCCGGTCACTACCGGCTGCTCGACACCCAATTTGTCACTGACCATCTGCGCACGTTCGGCGCCGTCGAAGTGTCGCGGCCAGTCTATCACAAGCTGCTCGACGCCGCGCTTGTCGGCGAGGGAGACTTCGGCGCGCTGCCAGTCGATCGCCCGGTGTCGGGCGACGCGGTGCTGGCGCGGCTCGCAGTTTAACCGCTTAGTCGTCCGTAGAGGGTGCGGAATCTTCCGCGGGCGGTTTGGCAGGCCGCCGTGACGGCTGCACTGGGTGTGCGGAAACCGGCGGCGGCGTAGGCTCAGCCACGGGGCCGGGAGTGCCGGGCGGCGGCGGCATCGGCGTTGACTCCGCCACCGGGCCCGTCAGCGGCTGTTCGCAACCCGTCAGCCAGACGTCGTAGATCGGATGCTCCACGGCATTGAGACCCGGGCTCGAAGCGAACATCCAGCCGGTAAAGATGCGTTTGATTTCGCCCTGCAGCGTCACTTCGTCGACTTCGATGAAGGCGTCGGTATTGGTGGGCTCGGTCGGCGGTCGCGTGTAGCAGGCCCACGCCGTGACCTGAAGGGCGCCGAATTGTACGGTTTCGCCGATTGCCGCGTCGAACTTGATGGTACGGCCGGTGATCTTGTCGAGGCCGGCAAACACCGCGCGGCCGTTCTCGATCTTTTCGGTCGGCGTCTCGATGACCGTCGTATCGTCCTCCTGGCCGGGCGATGTTGCCGGCGGCGCCGTATCCGCCTGTTGTGGCGTTGCCGGATTGGCCGGCACGGGGGATGGCGTAGCGCCCTGCGGCAGCGCGGCGGCGGGCGCGCTACCGCGATTGGCATTGGCGGGGACTGACGATGCGCCGGGAGGCGGCGCCAGCGGCTGCGCTTGGATGCTCGACGGTCCGCGCGCCACGGGAGCCGGTGTGGGTGCAGCTTGCCGCTGTGCCGGATATTGCTGTGCCGGGTATTGCTGCGCCGGATATTGCTGCGGCGGCGAATACTGTTGCTGCGCCGGGTATTGCTGCTGGGACGGATATTGGACGGGCGGCGGTTGGGCCGGGAACCCGTTGGGCACGTCGGCCGGCGGCCGCTGCGGCGAATCGTTGAAGGGATTGCCGAACTGGGCCGCAACGGGGCCAGCGGCAAGTGTCGCGCTGATCACGACGATGAGTGCGGCGGTTCGAGCCATGAATTCTATGCGCAGTCTGGTTGGAGGCGCCTGTCCGCCTCGCCCCGTTAACATGCCGAATAAGGCGAAACCAGGATCAAAATATCGGGAATCGGGTCAGCGAGCGACGTTCGGAAATCGCAACCGCCGCCGATTTGATGTCTGGTAGCTAACCGCCCGGATTCCACGCTTTGTAGTCGCCGGTCGCTTTGGGACGGCGGCCCTGCGCCAGCGTCGATCCGCTCGGCCGATGCGCGGCCGGCGTGCCGGTGAGATTGGGCCGATGGGGCTTCTCCCAGCTGTAAGTCCTCACTTTTTCATCGGTCGGCGGCACATCCACGGTATGATGCAGCCAGCCGTGCCAACTCGGCGGCACGGTGGAAGCTTCGGCGATACCGCGATAGATCACCCAGCGGCGCTCGAAACCAAGCGTCGGATCGATTTTGCCGCCTTTGGTGCGGACGTAGCGGTTGCCGAATTCGTCCTCGCCAACGAATTCGCCGTAAAGCCACGTCCACCATTGCGTGCCGAAAGTCTGGCCGTTCCACCAAGTAAATAATCGCAGTAGAAAGGTCTTCATTACTGGCCGTCCATTCGCCTTCGGTCGCGGCCTTGATGCCACCTCGTGGCACATCTGTCCAGGCAGAACCGGCGCATGAAACCGGCCGGTTTTTCAAGCGTTTCCAACCGTATTTCAGTCGCGCGGCAAAATTCTTGTGGCTCGGTCATGTGGCAAGAGATAGCGCAAAATATTCAATCGAAGTTGACAGAACTGCGGGCGGCGCTGTCATTCGCGCCGCCGTGGGCGGTTTCGCTCATTCTCTTGGCCACTGCCATCATTGTGGCCTGGCTCATTCACGCTGCGGTTCTTGCCATCCTCCATCGGCTGCTGCATGGGCGGCATCCCTACCTTCAGACAATTCTCGACGCCACCAAAAATCCGACGCGGTTGGCGCTGCTGCTCCTCGCGCTTGCCATTGCACTGCCGGCCGCGCCGCTCGGACCCGACACCAAGATCGTGCTCGTGCGCGTATTGGCATTGGCGACCATTTGCCTGCTCGGCTGGATCGCGCTCACCGTCCTTCACATCGGCGCTAACCTTTACCTCCTTAATTTCCGCATTGACGTCGAAGATAACCTGCTGGCGCGCAAGCATGTCACCCAAGTGCGCGTATTGCTGCGGGCGCTCGACACGGTGATTGTCCTCGTTACGCTAGGCTTTGCCTTGATGACCTTCAGCGAGGTGCGCCAATATGGCGTAAGCCTGTTTGCCTCCGCGGGAGCCGCCGGCGTTATCTTCGGTCTCGCCGCGCAACCGGTGCTGAGTAATCTCATCGCCGGCATCCAGATCGCGGTGACGCAGCCGATCCGGCTCGAAGACGCCGTCACCGTCCAGAACGAGTACGGCTGGATCGAAGAAATCAACGCAACCT
>JBAQAB010000523.1:0-2071 GCA_049285535.1 Xanthobacteraceae bacterium | reverse complement strand
GCGTATAGGCGCGCGGCTTCGCGCTGGTGCGCGATGCGGCGGGCCGGCCGCTGCGCAGCGCGGCCGCGGTCACTGCCGGAGCACCGATTGAAATCGAGTTTGCCGACGGCCGCGTCGGTGCGCACGTCGATGATACGACATCAACAACCAAGCCAAGCGGCGAGGTCGTAAAACGGCCGCGGCGCGGCGGTGGCTCGAACCAGGGCAATCTGTTTTAAAAGCAAAAGGCGTCGCCATGCAGGGCAAGATCGCGGTCGAGGAACACTTCGCTATCGGTGCAACGGCGTCAAAATCGGTGCGCTTTCCGGAGCATCCTTATTGGTCGGGAATCGAAGGCAAGCTCGTCGATCTGTTCGATCGGCGCCTTGCCGAAATGGATGCGTGCGGCATCGGTTGCGCGGTGCTGTCGCTCAACGCCAACGGCATTCAGGAAATTCCCGAGGCCGCCAAGGCGGTGGAATTGGCGCGTGAAGCCAACGATGCGTTGGCGGCGGCCGTCGCCAAGCGGCCCGATCGTTTTGCAGCGCTCGCGGCGCTGCCGATGCAGGATCCGCAAGCCGCTGCCGCCGAACTAGAGCGCTGCGTGCGCGATCTCAAATTCAAGGGCGCGTTGGTCAACGGATTTTCCCAGGTCGGCACCGCTGACTCCGCCGTTTATTACGATCTGCCGGAGTATCGGCCGTTCTGGGCCGAGGTCGAACGGCTCGGCGCGCCGTTTTACCTGCATCCGCGCTATTCTCTACCGAGCCATCGGCAACGCTACGAAGGTCACCCCTGGCTGATCGGCTCGCCGTGGGATTTCGCCGAGGAAACCGCGATCCACTCGTTGCGCCTGATGGGCTGCGGGCTGTTCGACGATTATCCGAAGCTCAAGATCGTGATCGGTCATCTCGGCGAACGCATCCCGTTCGATCTGTGGCGGCTCGATCACCGCCTGAGCAAACTGCCCGGCCGCCCGGCCAAGCGGACCATGGCCGAATATTTCCGTAATAATTTCTACATCACCACGAGCGGCAATTTCTGCACGCAGTCGTTGATCCATACCATCCTCACCGTGGGTGCCGATCGCGTGTTGTTCGCGGTGGATTATCCGTTCGAGGATCATGCGCAGGCGGCGGAGTGGTTCGACGCCGCCGAGATCGCCGAGCACGATCGGATCAAGATCGGCCGCGACAACGCCAAAGCGCTGTTTGGACTCCAGTGAGTTGGAAAGCTGACTGTTTGTTCATTTCACAGCGCATTCGTGGCCGCGGAACTGCCATCATGTTGCGGCGTTATGGCATCGCGCTGGTTCGCGCCTCAAGGAGAACGACAATGATACGGACTGTTTTTGCGATGGCGGTCGCCGCACTGGTTTTGGCGGCCGTTTCCGGGACTTCGCAAGCCGCGCCGATTGCGCCGCTTCCAGCCGGCGTCGCCGCCGCCGACCACGGGGCGGTGACGCATGTTTGGTGGCATCGCCACCGGCATTGCTGGCGGGGCCGTTGGGGCCATCTGCACTGCGGTTGGTAAGCTAGCGTTTATCGTGATTTGCGCCGCGCCGTTGTCATCGGTGCGGCGCTCTCATTTTGGCCGGCCAAAGTGGCATCTTCCGTCGCGGCCACGGAGCGACTATGTTTCCGCTCGCCGATGGACAGTTTGCTCCGCTTTGGCCCGTAGATATCGAGCAGCAGTTCTGAGCAGTCGGAGGTAGTTTTGCTCAATCGTACCGATCGTCCCGCGCCGATGCCGGGCGAAGCAGAGGTCAGATATCTCGACGGCGATTTTCGCGTCATGCGGCCTGGCGCCTTCGTGCGTTGCGCGGTGACCGGCGCGCCGATCCCGCTCGAAGAGCTGCGCTACTGGAGCGTGGATCTGCAGGAGGCCTATGCGACGCCCGACGCAGTGTTGCAGCGCATGGGCTCGGGCTATTTGCACAAGGCGTGACGTTACTTCCGTGTCACCGCTTGCAGCAGCATCTGCCGGAATAAATCCACTTCTTCGATGACGAGCCGCACCGGCAAGGCGCTGGCGCGCGCCGCCAGCGCGTCGAGTTGCGGCTCACCGGTCATGCGCATGACGTCCTTTTCGG
>JBAQAB010000522.1:0-6420 GCA_049285535.1 Xanthobacteraceae bacterium | reverse complement strand
TCCGCGTTTGGGATTCTACCGCCGAGACGCGTTTTCTGGTCTTGCCGATTCGCCCCGCCGGCACGGAAGGCTGGAGCGAGGAAAAGCTCGCAGCCCTGGTCACCCGCGACAGCATGATCGGCACCGGACTGCCCAAAAATCCGAAGGACGCGTGATGGACGGCATTCACGATATGGGCGGCATGCATGGCTTCGGCAAAGTCGAGCCGGAGCCGAACGAGCCGGTGTTTCACGCCGCATGGGAGGGCCACTGCTTAGCGCTCAACCGCGCCATGGGTTACACCGGCATTTGGACCATCGACCAGACGCGCGCGGGCATCGAGGAACTGCCGCCCGACGTCTATCTCACGAGTTCCTACTACAAGAAATGGGCGGTACGGCTGGAGAACCTCGTCGTCGCGCGCGGCCTCGCCGGCGCCGACGAGATCAAAGCTGGCCACGCCCTGCGTCCAGGCAAGCCGCTGAAACGCAAGCTCGCCGCGGCCGACGTGCCCAACACGCTGACGCGCGGGTCGTACAGCCGCCCGGCGGAAGCGCCGGCACGATTTGCGCCCGGCGACCGCGTGCGCACCAAAAATATCCATCCGGCAACGCACACGCGGCTACCGCGTTACGCGCGTGACAAAACCGGCGTGATCGAAGCGATACGCGGCTGTCACGTATTTCCGGACACGGCGGCAATCGGCCAGGGCGAAAACCCGCAATGGCTCTATACGGTTTTGTTCGAGGGACGCGAGCTGTGGGGTGATGGCGCCGAACCCGCGCTCAAAGTCTCGATCGAGGCGTTCGAGCCTTATCTGGAGCCGGCATGAGCAGCGATGCTGCCACGCAACGTGCGACGCAATCCGTGCCGAGCATCCCGCGCAATACCGAAGGCCCGGTGTTCGGCGCGCCCTGGGAAGCCGAAGCCTTCGCGCTGGCGCTGCAACTGCACGATCGCGGCCTGTTCACTTGGACAGAATGGGCGGCGACGCTCGGCGACGAGATCAAGAAAGCGCAAGCTGCCGGCGATCCCGATACCGGCGAAACCTATTACCACCATTGGCTTGCCACGCTGGAGCGCATCGTTACCGCCAAAGGCCTTGCCGATGCGGCCGCACTGTTGCGCACCCGCGAGGCTTGGCAGCGCGCGTGCGAGCGCACGCCGCATGGCACCCCGATCGAACTACGGCCCGACGATTTTGCCGCGTAGCCCCGCTTTCGCGGGGCGTTGAGCCGCCTATAATGCGGTTAGAAATCGGGAGGAAATGAAGACATGGCAGCGCAGAGCACGTCCGGTCAAAACGCCGGCAAAACCGTCAAAATCCGCTCCAGCGGCGGCGGCGAGTTCGATTGCTATCTGGTCGTGCCCAAATCCGACGCGTCTGTGCCGGCGATGGTGTTGGCCTCCGCCATTCACGGCGTCGATGCCGACATTCGCGCGATTGCCGATGAATTCGCAGCCGATGGCTATATCGTCGCCGCACCCGACCTGTTCTGGCGTACGGTCCCCGGTCCGCTCACGCGCGAGGACGGCCGCGCCAAGGAGCGTGCACAACCGCGCCTCGAACGGATCAAGGATGGCGAGGGTGACCTCGCCGATACGCTGGCCTACCTGCGCACGTTACCGCAATTCAACGGCCGCGCCGCGGTGATGGGATTCTGCTACGGCGGACCCTACGCGATCATCGCACCGAAGCGTCTTGGCTATGCCGCAGGCGTCTCCTGTCATGGCACGCAGCTCCTCGATTACATTGCCGAACTGGAAGGTGTGGAAGCACCCGTCTGCATCATTTGGGGCGACAAGGATCACGCGGCTCCCCCGCCAGTGCAGGAAGCCTATCGCACCATCGCGCCGCGCTTCAAAAATCTCGACCTGAATATCTTCCCCGGCGTGCTGCACGGCTACATGATGCCCGACAGCGGAGAGGCGTTTGATGAGAAGACGCGGGAGTTTTCCATGACGCGCGCGAAAGCGATTCTCGGGGGATTGCGCAACGGATGCACGACGCTGCGTCAGGCGTCATAGGGTATCCGAAATCCGTTCAATGCATCGCGGTGGCGATGCGCGGCATCAGCGCGCCCGGATGGCGGATGACATTGCCAGCAAGCCGGTGCGCGGCGCCCGCGGCCTGAGCCGGATCGCTGCCGGAAAGCCGCGCCGCAAGATAACCGGCATTGAAGCCGTCGCCGGCAGCGGTCGCATCGATCGGCACCACGACTTCCGGCACCGGAACGAATTCCTGGCTCCCGCTGGCCGCCACCAGTGCGCTGTTGGGACCATTCTTGACTACAATCTCGCCGATGCCGAAGGCTTGCAGGCGCGCCACCGTCGCCTCCGGGCTAGGGTCGCCCCACAGGACGGCCTCGTCATCGAAGGCCGGCAGCGCGATGTCGACACGCTTGAGTGCTTCGAGGAAAACGACGCGGGTGCGCTGCAGGTCGCCTTTCCAGCCGCGCGGCCGGAAGTTGCCGTCGAACGCCACCTTGGCACCCTGTTGCCGCGCCACTTCGAGCACGGCGAACAGCCGGCCAAGGCCGTTATTCGAATAAAGCGACAGCGTGATGCCTGAGAAATAGATCAGCCGCGACGCGGTGAGGCTTTCGGCAATGCGCATCCAATCGGGCAGTTCGAAGAGTTCGCGCGCCGGCGCGGCCTCGTCCCACCTGCGTATGGTGCCTACGCCGGCGGTGGCTTCGATGAGGGACAAGGCCGGCAAGCGGCCGGGCACGCGCAGCATGAGATTTGACGACACGCCTTCCGCCGAGGCGAGCGCCACGGCGCTGTCGGAATAGGGATCGTCGCCGAGAGCGGTGGCAAACGCCACGCCGATGCCGGCACGCGCCAAGTAGATCGCGGTGTTAAAGGCATCGCCGCTGCAGGACAGCGCGAACGTACCGTCGGCCTCTCTCGCCAATTCGATCACGACCTCGCCGATGCAAATGGCGCGAGGATTCTGGTCGGTCATCATCCTGTTCCTGGCGCCGCATCAATGATGGGCATGACACCCTAAAGAGGCAATGTTCAGGATTTCTTTTCAGCTACGTTGGCGGCCGAGAGCAGCGCTCTGCGATCCAACCACCTGCCGCGGGTGCAAAAATATCCCAGCGCGCTTAACAGCGCGATGGAAAAGCTGACTGGCCAATCCGTATAGTAAGCGATGGTGATGCCGAGCCAAGCCTCAACCAGCGCAATGAGCGCTGCGAGCGCCATGCCGCTCCCTAGTCCGGTGACTAGCCGCTGCGCCGTGGCTGGCGGGCCGACCATAAGGCTGAAGACCAAAAGGATGCCTACGATCTGGGCGCTTTCGGATACCGCGAGCGCGACAATGGCAAGGAAAGCGGTCGAGACAAAGCGCAGCGGCACGCCCTTGGCTTCGGCCAGTTCCGGCTGAAGACTGGCAAAAATGAGTGGCCGCATGATCGCGGCGAGCGCCGCCAGCGTGATAACGCCAAGCCCGATAAGCGTTGCGATCATCGGACCATCGACGGCAAGGATATTGCCGAACAGTAACGCGGTCGCTTGGGTAGCGAATGCCGTATAATAATGGAGAAACAAGAGGCCGAAGCCCAGTGCCAGCGCCAGCACGACGCCGATAGCGACGTCACGGCCGCTGAGGCGGTCTCCCATCAAACCCATGACGATCCCGGCGGCAACCGTGACGCCGACGAGGCCCCAGACCGGCGCCAGCCCAATAAGAACCGCGCCGGTCGCGCCGGCAAAGCCGATATGGCCGAGAGCGTGACCGGCAAACGTCTGTCCGCGCAGCACCAGAAAGTAGCCGACGAGCCCTGATACGACGGCCGCCACACCTGCGGCGATAAACGCATTCCGCATGAAATCATAATCAAGCATGGTGGTGATGATCGTGATCATGGTCATGCAGATGGTCGGTCCGCTCGACGTCGCGGCCGCGGGACAGCACGAAGATATGCCCATCGGCGCGAACGACGTCGATATCAGCGCCGTAGAGACGTGACAGGACCGGTGCCGTGACTACCTCCTCGACGGTGCCAAGCGCGGCATGACCATTGCCGAGATAGAGCACGCGATCGAGCACACCGATCAGCTGATTGAGCTCGTGAGCGCTGAACAAAACCGTGATATTGCGTTCGCGGGCGAAGCGGCGCACCAGATCGATGACCGCTTCCTGATAGCGATAGTCGAGACTGATCAACGGTTCGTCGAGCAGCAGCAGTCGTGGCTCGCCGAGCAACGCCTGTGCCAGCAGAAGACGTTGGCGCTCGCCGCCAGACATTTCCGATAGTGAGCGCTCGGCGAGTTCCCGCGCGCCCACCTCTGCCAGCGTCGCATTGATCTTGTCGCGGTCGACGCGCCGAAGCGATGGCACGCCCCAGCGTTCGCCGTGCAGCGAACTGGCGATGAAGTCGATCCCGCGCACGCGCAGATCCGGTAGCACCGTGCGTACCTGCGGCAGGTATCCGATGGCCGGATTGCCGCGTTGTGGAGCCCGGCCGAGCACGCGCAGTTCACCCGCAATCGGCGGCAAGAGTCCGAGGATGGCTCGCATTAGCGTGGTCTTGCCGGCGCCGTTGGGACCGAGGACGCCGATGAACTCGCCGGACTTGATCGCAAAGCTGTTATTGACGAGGATCTGACGACCGCCGACCACTAGCGTCGTATGATCGAATTCGATGACATTCATGAGGAGGGTCCGCCCAGCGCGGTCTCGGTTTCGTTGAGCTCGCCCAGCATCCAGTTCTGATAGGACAGGCCGCGCGGGCAAGTTTCCGTCACGCTGACCACCGGAACATTGGCAGCGCGCGCCAGAGCGACGAGATGTTGCACGATCTTGTCCGAGGCTTGCCCGTTGGAAAGCAGCACCCGTATCTTGTGGGTCTTGAGATCGTCCTCGAATGCAGCGAGGTCGCTTGTGCTCGGTTCGGTATTGTTCATGACCGCGAGCTGGAAATGCCGTTCCAGCATCGTCAGGTGCAACGCGGCTGCCATGTAACCGAACACCGGCTCGGTTGCCGCGACGACGGTGCCGGCATACTTGGCGCGAATTGCCGCGATCTTGTCATTCAACGGCTGGAGCGAGGCAAGGAAGATTTTAAGCCGCGTCGCGTAATTGTCCGCGTGGGCGGCATCGGCCGTGCTGAGCGCCGCTGACAGCGCCTTGGCCAATGTCGGCATCGTTGACGGATCGTACCAGAGGTGCGGGTTGTCGCCGGCCTTCTTGTGCATGAGATCAGCAGCAACGATCACGACACGCCCGGGCTTCGGCGTTACTTCGAGCAGTCTTTCCATCCACGGATCGTAGTCGGCGCCGTTGTAGATGACCACTTGGGCCGCGGCAACATTACGCACGACGGACGGTGCGGTCTCGAAGAGATGCGGGTCCTGGTCGGGATTGCTCAGAACGCTGGCGACCGAAACCTCGTCGCCGCCGATCTGCTTTGCCAGGTCGCCATAGAAATTCTCCGCCGCCACGATCGCGATTTTGCCGCCGGCCGCACGGACGCCGGTGAGGGCCGCAAATGCGACCAGAAGCGCTGTTACAAACCTGAGGGCCGTCTTCATCCCAAGGCCTCCGCAGTCTGGCTGAAAATCGGGCGTATCCAGCATTTGGCTTGGTATTCGCTGCCGGGAAAATGTAATGATATAACATAACGGCGGCAACCAAGACGGCCAAGCGGTCTACCAGGGCTGCGCCGGTTGGAAACCGCCTAGCCGGTTGGAGTGGAATTTGGCGGCCGAAAAAGGAACGCAATTTCCCACGATAGATCGCCCTCTTCCTTGGTTATTGTCGTTCTACAAGCTTCGTTGTCTGGGAATTCGGTCAGCGTGGGGCAAGCGCGGACACGGCGGCTCAATTCAATGATTTGGTTCCGATCGAGAATTCGATCAGGTGCGCAGCTGGCGCTGTTTGCACTGGCATTTCAGATGGCTGTGTCGTTCGGCCACATGCACCGCGACGATCTCGGGCTGCCGCCGCTAACCGATGCCGATCAGACGGACTTTGCCGCCAGTCTCACAGGGGCGGCAGCGCCTGTCCAAAAGCACCACCAACCAGCCGCGCCGGACGATTATTGCCCGATCTGCGCCAGCATGGCGCTGGTCGCGACGGCGATTCCTTCCTTACCGCCGGTGCTTGTAACGCCGGATCCGATCCGCCGCCTATGGCCGACGCAGATGCCGGTACGCGGCGTCTCAGTAGATATAGCGCCGTCATTTCAAGCCCGCGGTCCGCCCGCCATTTAGCACCGCGTAATTTGGCCCAGCCGCCACGTCCGTCCGGATAGCGGCCGAAAATTTTCATGATCTCCGCTCGTGCAGGATCCGGCCACCGCCGGATACGAAATCGGGAATCCTTCGATGACTCGTGCGCGACTCTGGCTCGGAGCGCCAATCCTCTTGATGCGCCTTGCTGTGCTTGTCGCTGCGTCAGCAGTCCTGCCGGCAGGCCAGGCAGAAGCC
>JBAQAB010000521.1:0-3108 GCA_049285535.1 Xanthobacteraceae bacterium | reverse complement strand
TTCGCGCCACGATGGGCGCGTTTCTGATCATCCTCGTCAGCCTGACCGTCGTGATCTGGTTCACGCAGGCGATGCGCGATTTCGACCTGATCACCAGTCAGCGCCAAACGATGCTGGTCTTCGTCGGCATCACCGGGATGATCGTCCCGCTCCTGATCATGATGCTGGCGCCGATCGCGCTGGTCATGGCAGCGGCGCACGTCCTCAACAAGCTTGCCACGGATTCTGAGATCATCGTGATGAATGCGGCCGGCGTGTCGCCGTGGCGGCTGTTGCGGCCGTTCCTTGCGGCTGCGCTGGTCGTCTCGCTCCTGGTCGCCGCCATTGCCGCCTATGTCTCGCCACGGGCGTTGCGTGAATTGCGCGACTGGGGCGCCCAGGTGCGCGCCGACATCCTGACCAATATCGTGCAGCCGGGCCGTTTCACTACGGTGGGCGGGAATCTGACCTTCCACATCGCCGACCGGCGGCCGAACGGCCTCCTGGTCGGGATCTTCGTCGACGACCGCCGCGATCCCAACGTTCACGCCACTTATCTCGCTGAGCAAGGCGAGATCGTGAAGAACGACAAGGCATCGTTCCTGGTCCTGCAAGGCGGCAGCATTCAGCGCCTCGAAGCCGGACAGCGCGACCCTCGCATCGTTACCTTCGACCGCTATCCGTTCGACCTGTCGCAATTCGCCGGCGCCACACAAAACGTCGTCTATACGGTGCGCGAGAAATACCTCTGGGAGCTGATGTGGCCGCGGGCCGACGATACGCTCTATGCGTCGCAGCCCGACCAATATCGGTCGGAACTGCACGATCGGCTGACAACTCCGCTCTATCCATTCGCCTTCGTCATTCTTGCCTTTGCTTTCCTCGGGCCGCCGCAGACCACGCGGCAAAGCCGCACGCTGGCGCTGTTGGGGATGATCGGCGCGGTCTCGCTGTTGCGTCTCGTCGGCTTCGTCAGCGTGATCGTCGGCGTGCGCGTGCCGGCCGTCCTCGCCGTGCAATATGTCGCGATCTTCGGCGCGATCGCCGCGGGCTTGTGGCAGATCTCCCGCGGCCAGGCTGTGGAGCCGGCCGTGGCGGTGTCGAGGCTCGCGACCGCGATCGGTGAACGCATCGCACGGGCAACGAGCTGATGAGGCAGCCCATGATCACCGGTACGCTGTCTCGCTACTTCGGAATGCGATTCCTCACGTCCGTCGTCGGCTCGTTCATCGGTGTCGTAGCTCTGGCGGCAATGATGGACTACATCGAACTGATGCGCCGCGGCGCCGATTGGCCCAACGCCACGGCCTGGGTGCTCGCCAAGATTTCCATGTACCGCGTGCCGCAGCTCACGGAACGGATCATGCCGTTCTCGGTCCTGGTCGGCGCCATGTCATGCTACCTGACGCTGTCGCGGCGGCTCGAACTCGTCGTGGCGCGGTCGGCCGGAATTTCGGCCTGGCAATTCGTCGCTCCCGCCATGATTGCGGCCTTCATCTTCGGCACCGTCGCCACCACCGTCTACAATCCCGTTGCCGCCATTCTGCACGAGCGCTCGAAACGTCTCGAAGCCGACATGCTGGGGGAGAACATGTCGGCGTTGCAGGAAAGCACCAGCGGATTCTGGGTTCGCCAAAAAAGCGCCGACGGTGCGGCCATCATCAATGCCACCACTAGCCGCGAGCAGGGCGCGCAGCTCGGCGGCGTCACCATCTACACCTTCGATCGTGACGGCCACTTCCAGCAGCGGATCGAGGCGCAAAGCGCCACTCTGGAGCTGGGTCATTGGCAGCTCCAGGACGCGCGCATCTATGCCAGCGGCAAGGCGCCCGACGTCGAAGACAGCTATCGCGTTCCCACCAATCTGACGCTTGAACAGGTGCGGGAAAGCTTCGCAACGCCCGAGACCGTGCCGTTTTGGGAATTGCCCACTTACATCGCCCTCGCGGACCGCGCCGGTCTCGGCGCCGCGGGTTATCGCCTGCAATATCAGCAGCTCCTGGCGCGGCCATTTCTGCTCGCCGCGATGGTCTTGCTCGCGGCATCCGTCAGCCTGCGCTTCTTTCGCTTCGGCGGTGTTCAGAAAATGGTGCTGAGCGGCATCACCGCCGGATTTCTACTGTTCGTGCTGCAGAAAATCACCGACGACATGAGCAGAGCGGAACTCATGCCGCCGATGGCCGCGGCGTGGATTCCGGTCGTTGTCGGAGGCCTGACCGGATTCGTCGCGCTTTTGTTCCAGGAGGACGGCTAGTGGCGAGTATGCGTAGCGCCCTCTGTTCCGGCCTGTGTAGTAGCGTTCGCGTCGGTGCAACGGCGCTTGCTGCGCTGCTGGCGTTCGTCATCGGATCGACCGTCCTGCCTGCCCCGCTGTTCGCCCAGCAGGCCGGCAACCTGCTGCATTTCCCCCCGCGACCGCCGCAGCCGCCAAAAAAGCCGGCGCCGCCCTCCAACGCGCCGATGCTCGTGCAAGCCACCGAGATCAGATACGACTACACCAACAATACGGTCGCCGCCGTCGGCAACGTGCAGATCTATTACGGCGGCGCCACGATCGAGGCCGATCAGGTCATCTACGACCAAAAAACCAAACGCCTGCGCGCCCAGGGCAACGTCCGGCTGACCGAGCCGGATGGCAAGATCACTTACGCCCAGAACCTCGATCTGAGCGACGATTTCCGCGACGGCTTTGTCGATTCGTTGCGGCTGGAAACACCCGACGATACGCGATTTGCCGCGGCGCGCGCCGATCGCGCCAAAGGCAATTACACCGTACTGCAAAATAGCGTCTATACGGCTTGCGAACCCTGCAAGGACGATCCGAAAAAACCGCCGCTGTGGCAGGTTCAGGCGGCGCGGATCATCCACGACGAGGGTGAGAAGATGCTGTATTTCGAGGACGCCCGCGTTGAATTTTTCGGGGTGCCGTTGGCTTACGTGCCGTTTATGTCGGCGCCCGATCCGACCGTGAAGCGCAAAAGCGGATTTTTGTTTCCTAGTCTCTCCGAGACATCGGGATACGGCTTTGGCGTCGAGCCGAAATATTTCTGGGCGCTGGCGCCCAATTACGACCTCACCTTCGGAACCTTGCTGACGACAAAACAGGGCGCGTTAGTCGAGGGCGAATGG
>JBAQAB010000520.1:0-4951 GCA_049285535.1 Xanthobacteraceae bacterium | reverse complement strand
GCCGAGCCTGCGGCCGCGCAGATTGGCGGGAAAGACTTTCGTGTCATTGACGACGACGGCATCGCCGCGCTGCAACAGCGCCGGCAGATCGCGCATGATGCGGTCTTCGCGCTCGGGCGTCGCGCCCGGCCGCACCACCAAAAGCCTGGCGGCATCGCGCGGCGTCGCCGGCCGCAGCGCGATGCGATCCTCCGGCAGGGCGAAATCGAACAGCTCCGTGCGCATTGGACTTTGTGGCATTGGGCGTTAGAAACGCATATCGCAACCTTTGGCGCGGCAGGCAACGTGACTCGAGAGGCGACAAGCTGCGCCGTGATCCAGGTGAAGCCCGGCATCGGCGATGTCATCTGGCACCTGCCCTTTATCCGCGCCATCGCCGGCGTCGCACCGGGAGGGCGGGTAACTTTTCTTGCCCCGCCGTCGAGCCATGCCGGGCAGCTTCTTGCCGCGGAACCGGCGGTCGCCGAGACGCTCTATTTCGAGCATGCCGGATCGGAGCTGCGCCGTGGCCTTAATCTGATCCGGCTCGCCGCACAGCTGCGGCGCCATCGTTTCCGCTCGATCTGGATTCTCGACCGCACCACACGGCCGGCGCTCGCCGCAAAACTTGCCGGCATCCCCGAGCGCATCGGGCTCGGGCTCGGCGCGCAACGCTTCTTCATCACCAATCCCGGCATCGATCGCAGCCATTTCCACGATCATCCGATCGATTGGCTGTCCGCCCTGATGGCGGCAATGAAGGTACCCCTGGCTTCAACCGAGCCGGATTTGCAAATTTCTGAGAAAGCCCTCGCGGCCGTCTCCGACAAATTCAAGTCGTTCGCCCGGCCCTGGATTGCGCTCGGCATCGGCGCCTCGCATCCCGATAAGGACTGGCCGGACCAGCATTGGGCGCAATTTGTCTCGCTGCTGCGCAGCCGCATCACCGGCACCGTGTTCCTGCTCGGCGGTCCGGCGAACTTCGCCCGCGCGGAGAGCTTTATCGCCGGCAGCGCCGGCGCGGCCACTGTCAATGTCTGCGATCTCAGCCTCATCGAAGCGGCCGCGCTGCTGCGCCACGCCGACCTTTTCGTCGGCCCATCGTCAGGTCCCCTGAATCTCGCGGCCGCCGGCGGCACGGACGCGTTCGGCCTGTTCGGCTCGACGCCGGTTTTGGCCTATTCGCGCTTCATCCATCCGATCGTGCCGCCGGGCGGACAATCCCCCGACGGTATGCGGCGGATTTTGCCGGGGCAGGTGCTGCAACGCGTGACGCCCTTTCTTTTGCAGCAGAAAGTGGGATCCTGATCGTCTCGCTCATTGCGTCGCTTTCGTCTTGTCAACAGCGCGATCATCGACAAAGCGGATCGCGATCGGGCGGCCGGCGACGGCTTCGGCCATGCCGTCGCTGAAATGCAGCGGCGTACAGCGCGTCAGCGTGGCGTTGATCGCATCGCGATAGGCGTCGCGCGTTTTTGCCGGTGCATCGTGGCTCGCATAAGTGACGAAGGGCGGCGCCACGATCGCGCCATCGCGCTTAAACGCAAAGCGGACGGTGTATTCCATGCCGTGGCGTGCCGCGTCCTTGGGCGGCGGCACCCAGCAGGCGCGCAGCGCGGCGTACAGTTCACCGATTGAATCGAGCGGTTTTTGCTCTGCCGCGGGCTTGGAATTATCGCCGGACTTACTGGACGCCCCGGCTGGAGTGCCGCCCGCAGCATTGTTGTCGGTGGAAACGATAGTGAGGCGCAAATCCTCGCCGATCGGCGGCAGATATTGCGGGAAGCACGGCCCGGCGTGGAAGACGCCGCAGAACGACGGATGGCACGGCCGTCCGCTCAGCACGCTGCACGGCGCGCGCGCCGGCGGCAGCCTGTTGAGCGGCTGCGGCGAGACAGGGTTCGTTACGGCAAATCCAAGTCCGATCGCTCCGGCGACAAAAACCATGCCGCGAAGCGACGGCATGCCCGTTACTTCGCGTCGGCGGCCACCTGCATCTTGATGATGCGGTCGGGCTTGGACGGCGGCTCGCCGCGCTTGAGCTTGTCGACCACGTCCATGCCGGAGACCACCTCACCGACGACGGTGTACTGACCATTGAGGAAATCGCCGTCGTCGAACATGATGAAGAACTGGCTGTTGGCGGAGTTGTTGCTGCCGCCCTTGCGCGCCATGCCGACGGTGCCGCGCACGAACGGCTTGTCGGAGAACTCCGACTTCAGATCCGGGTAGGACGAGCCGCCGGTGCCGTTGCCGTGCTCGCCGTCGCCGGTCTGCGCCATGAAGCCGTCGATCACGCGATGGAACGGCGCGTCGTCATAATACTCTTCGCGCGCAAGGAGCTTTAGCCGCTCGGCGTGGCCGGGCGCGATGTCGTCATGCAGCTTGATGACGATGGTGCCGGGCGTGGTTTCGAGGATCAACGCGTTTTGCGGGTCGACGCCGGCAGGCAATTCAGTGGCCATATTCGTTTTCCTTCGCTTGGTCAGAGCAACACAAATCGGCGGCAAATTACGGCACGATCGTCGCGGACTTGATGTAATCGAGCTTGGGAAACTCTTTGATCAGATAGGCGTTCCCCTCGCTTTGGAGCCTGCCCTGCTCGGGTCCGGCGCCGCGCGGCGCACCCTCGCCATAGCCGCTGTAAAGCGCATCGACGACGTTCATGCCGGACACGACCTGGCCGAACGGCGCAAAACCCATGCCGTCCAGCCTGTTGTTGTCGGCGTAGTTGATGAACATCTGCGTGGTCCGGGTATTGGGGCCGCGAGTCGCGAAAGTGATCATGCCGCGGCTATTGCTCTGCTTCACCGGATCGTCGCTGATATTGGCATCCCGCCATACCGCCGAGACCTTTGGGTCGGCATTGATGCCGAACTGCACCATGAAGCTGGAGATCACCCGGAAGAACCGGGCATTGTTGAAAAAGCCGTTCTTGACGAGATTGTAAAACCGGTCGGCGCCGAGCGGCGCCCAATCGCGATGCACTTCGATGACGAACGGGCCTTTGCTGGTGTCGAACTTGACCTTGTAGGCCGCCGGCCCCTGCGCGGTGAGCGCGGCGGGATTGGTGAGTGCCTGACTCCAGGCCGGCGCAGCGATGGTCCCGGCAAGCAAAAGGAAGGCAAGGCGGATGGCGGCAAGGCGGATCATGACGTCTCCCGGATCAGGTTTTAAGCTTTACGCGAATTTTTTCTTCAGCCGTGCCAGAACCTCTTTCGGCACGAAGGCGGACACGTCGCCGCCCATGCCGGCGATTTGCCGGACCAAAGTGGCGGTGATCGGGCGCACCGCGGGAGCGGCGGGCAGGAAGAGGGTCTGTATGTCAGGCGCCATAGCGGTGTTCATACCGGCCATCTGCATCTCGTAATCGAAATCGGTGGCATCGCGCACGCCACGCACCAGCACGGCCGCGCCCACGCGGCGCGCCGCGGTGACGACAAGATCGGCAAAGGTCACGCAGGCGATCTCGCATCCGGCGGCGCGACCGAGCGGCGCGCAAATCTCGGTCAGCATCGCCAGCCGCTCATCGGCCGGAAACAGCGGCGTCTTGCCGGGATGAACGCCGATGGCGAGCACCAGCCGGTCGGCGAGCTTTACGGCTTTGCCGATGACGTCGAGATGGCCGTTGGTGACGGGATCGAACGACCCGGCAAAGAGCGCCACGCGTGGCGAGGGTGTTGACATGGCGGCTCCTGGCTCGGCGGCGGGTCTACCCCGCGCCAGAAAGGACCGCAAGGTGGCAGCGCGTGATCGTCGCGCCGATCCATGCCGCGGCTATAAGCCAGTTCAGCAAGAGCGCGAATATCAGTGTATTGGCAAGTACTTATGTGAATGCGCCGAGATGTGACGCGGGTCACTGTGCCGATTGCCGGTCCTGCTAAAAATTAACATCAAATGAAGAGCAACCACGCCGCTTAGAGCGCGTTGCTCTCCTGCAGCGTCTAACGTTGCAAACAGGGATGGGTGTCATGATCAAGACCGTTTACGCAATCGCAGTCGCCGCGATCGTGGCGGCTTGTTTCGTTGCGTTCCCCAGTCTGTCGTATTCGGTGCAAGCGAGTTCGCCGATCCCGGGCGCCAAGAGCGACCGGGCCGATATGCGGCCGCTCGGCACGGACTGTTCGCAAAATGCCTGGCCGTATTTCGAAGCGGCCTGCCTGCGCGATACCAGTCATCCGCTGCAAGAGCCGCGTCAGGCGCGGCTGGTGGCGGCTCGCTAGTCCGAGCCTCCTCGGCGAGAAATCAGTTCTTTAAGTTCTGTCGTTAAGTCTTGTGGGTCCTGCCAAATTTTTTGCCGTGTCACGCCTAGTCCTACGGCGGAAGGTGCTTCCCCACCTTCCGCCGTTATTCTTTGTCGGCCGATCTTTGTGCGGGCGATTGCGCCGGGCGACCGAGCGCGATCCAAGAACGGCCACCGCCTGCGAGCGCGGTCCCCAACCCCAAAACCCAGGCCCGTCTCCCCCCATCGGTTGGTCCGTTATCCCCTTTTGCCTCGTTCTTGCGCGCCAAGTGGCCTAAACTCGCTGGATGCTCGGCGATTTTGCCACTGTCTTGACCCTTTTGCTTGCGCGTGTCTAAGACCCACCCAGGGCCTATCATGATCGTGCTGATCGACAACTACGACAGCTTCACCTTCAACCTGGTGCACTATCTCGGTGAACTGGGCGCGGAGGTTGACGTGCATCGCAACAACAAGGTGACGAGCGCGGCGGTGATGGCCGCCGATCCCGACGCCATCGTGCTGTCGCCGGGACCCTGCACGCCCAAAGAGGCCGGCATCTGCCTCGACCTGATCGAAAGAGCCGCAGCGACCATCCCGATCCTCGGTGTCTGTCTCGGGCGTCAGGCGATCGGCGATGCCTTTGGCGGCAAAGTAGTGCGCGCGCCGGTGCCGGTGCATGGCAAGCTTTCGGAAATCCGCCACCAGGGCGGCGGCATTTTTCGCGGCATCAACGGCCCGTTCAAGGCG
>JBAQAB010000519.1:0-5838 GCA_049285535.1 Xanthobacteraceae bacterium | reverse complement strand
ACCCAATAGTCCGGAGCGTGGCGCTCAAGCGCCCGCCGGTCGCGGCACTCTATTGTGTGTAAATGATCTTTGCGCGCCGACCCGCTACTGCGCTTGGCCGGCACCAGGATGATATACAGCTTCTCTTTTCAAAGCCCGAGCCCATGTCCTTCACTGTCGCCATTGTCGGCCGGCCCAATGTCGGTAAATCGACGCTGTTCAACCGGCTTGTCGGCCGCCGCCTCGCGCTGGTCGACGATCAACCGGGCGTGACGCGCGACCGTCGCGAAGGCGAGGCTAAGCTCGGCGATCTGACCTTCAAAGCGATCGATACCGCCGGCCTCGAAGACGCCGAACGCGAAAGCCTGTCGGCGCGAATGCAGGCACAGACCGCGGCTGCGATAGCGCAGTCGGATGCGGTGTTTTTTCTTTTTGATGCGCGTGCCGGTGCAACGGCGGAGGATCGCGCCTTTGCCAATCTCGTGCGCAAGTCTGGCAAGCCATCGATCCTGGTCGCCAACAAGAGCGAGGGCCGGGCCGGTGCTGCGGGCGCGCTCGAATCCTATGCGCTCGGCCTCGGCGAGCCCATCGCGATCAGCGCCGAGCACGGCGAGGGCTTGGCCGATCTCTACGACGCGTTGCGCGCCGCGTTGCCTGAGGCGACGGCGGAGCGCGAGCCCGATGATGTTGTCGTTGCGGTTTCGGAACAGCCGCCGATCCGTATTGCCATCGTCGGACGGCCGAACACCGGCAAGTCGACACTGATCAATCGTCTGCTCGGCGAGGATCGGCTATTGACCGGTCCCGAAGCCGGCATCACGCGCGATGCCATCGCCGTCGATATTAATTGGCGGGACCACCGTTTCCGCATTCACGATACGGCCGGCTTGCGCCGCCGCTCGCGGATCGAAGAGAAGCTGGAGAAACTTTCGGTCGCCGACGCGCTCAATGCCATCCGCTTCGCCGAGGTGGTCATTGTCCTCATCGATGCGCTGACGCCGTTCGAGGAACAGGATATCCGCATTGCCGATCTGGTGGAGCGGGAAGGGCGCGCGGTTGTCATTGCGGTCAACAAATGGGACCTGATCGAATCGGAAACCGGGGCACTGTCGCGACTGCGCGGCGCCGTGGATCGGATGCTGCCGCAGATCAAAGGCGTGCCGGTCGTCGTTCTTTCGGCGAAACAAGGACAGGGCGTCGATCGGCTGATGGAAGCGGTTTTGACGGCGCATGAAGTATGGAACCGCCGGGCGCCGACGGCGGCGCTCAACCGCTTTTTGGCGCAGGCGACATCGGCGAACCCGCCGCCCGCGCTGCGCGGCCGGCGGCTGCGGCTCGACTACATGACCCAGCCGAAAGCGCGGCCGCCGACCTTCGTGTTGTTTTCATCGCGGCCCAACGCGTTGCCGGAGACTTACCGCCGCTATCTGATCAACAGCTTACGCGAGCAGTTTGCGCTGCCGGGGACGCCGATCCGGCTCACCATGCGCGCCAAGGCCAATCCCTACGCCGGGAAGAAACGGCGGCGGTGAAGTGCGCTGCGTCACGCCGGCGGTATGAATTGCAGAAGCTTGCCGGCGGGGAAATCGTAAAGCTTGCCAGTCTCTGTAAAGCTCGGCAGGCACAGATCGATGATCTTTTCCGCGACTTGTTCCGGCGTCGGCAGCGTCATCGGGTCTTCGCCGGGCATCACCAAGGCCCGCATACGGGTGCGCGTCGGTCCCGGATTGAACAGATTGACTCGGACCGGCGTCGAGGCCGTCTCGTCGGCAAAGGTGCGCGCCAGCGCGTTGAGCGCCGCCTTCGACACCGAATAGGGACCGGCATAGGCGCGGGCGTTGGTCGCGGCGCCCGACGTGATGAAAACGGCGCGGCCGGCCGTCGAGCGCTTGAGCAAGGGATTCATGGCGCGGATCAGGTGCCAATTGGCGGTGACATTGACCGCCATGGTCTCGTCCCAGTTCTGCGGCTCGACGTGATCGAGCGGCGAGCGTTGGCCGACAACCGCGGCGTTGCCGACCAACACATCAAGGCACTGATAGCGTTCGTTCAGCGAGGTGGCGAGCCGATAGATGCCAGGGTAGTCACGCATGTCGAGTGGCACCAGCGTCGCCGTACTGCCGGCCGCTCGCACTGCATCGTCGATTTCTTCGAGCGCGCCTTGGGTGCGTCCGACAGCGACGACGTGGGCGCCCGCTTGCCCAAGCAACAGCGCCGCCGCGCGGCCAATGCCTCGCGTTGCGCCGGTGACCAGCGCAATACGCTCAGCAAGAGGCCGTGGCATCCCTCAGCTTGCCTCGGCGAGCAGCGAGAGCTGGCGTGGCGTCGCGTCTTGCCCCGAGCGGTCGGTCAGTGCGGTCGGGTATTCGCCGGTGAAGCAATGGTCGGTGAACTGCGGCCGCACGGGATCGCGGCCTTTTTCGCCCATGGCGCGGTAGATGCCGTCGACCGAAAGGAAAGCCAGCGAATCCGCACCGATGAATTTGCGCATGGCTTCGAGATCGTGCGTAGCGGCAAGCAGCTTGTCCTGCTCCGGCGTATCGATGCCGTAGTAATCCGGGTGC
Organism: Xanthobacteraceae bacterium; assembly: GCA_049285535.1. Taxonomy (GTDB): domain Bacteria; phylum Pseudomonadota; class Alphaproteobacteria; order Rhizobiales; family Xanthobacteraceae; genus BOG-931. Next base: position 3,295 of record JBAQAB010000519.1, on the reverse strand, counting down.
GTGATCGGCGGCGAGGCGATACGGAAATGGACTTCGCGGGCGCCGGCCTCGCGCATCATCTGCACGATCTTCACCGACGTTGTACCGCGCACGATCGAATCGTCGATCAGGACGATACGCTTGCCGCTCACCACCGCGCGGTTGGCGCTGTGCTTGAGCCGCACGCCGAGCTGGCGGATGTGCTGGGTCGGCTCGATGAAAGTGCGGCCGACATAATGATTGCGGATGATGCCGAGTTCGTAAGGAATCCCGGATTCCTGAGCATAGCCGATCGCCGCCGGCACGCCGGAGTCGGGCACCGGAACCACCACGTCAGCGTCGGCGGGCGATTCACGGGCAAGCTCCGCGCCGCAGGTCTTGCGCACGTTATAGACGCTGCGGCCGCCGATGACCGAATCGGGCCGCGAGAAATAAATGTATTCGAAGATGCAGGGCCGCGGCGGCATCGCCGGGAACGGCTTGTGCGAATGCGCACCTTCCTCGTCGAAGATGAGGACTTCGCCGTTTTCCACGTCGCGCACGTATTGTGCGCCGATGATGTCGAGCGCGCAGGTCTCCGACGCGAGGATAGGACAGCCGTCGAGCTTGCCGAGCACCAGCGGCCGGATGCCCAGCGGGTCGCGCGCGCCGACGAGTTTCTTGTTGGTCAGGCCGACGAAGGCATAGGAGCCTTCGAGCATGCGCAGGCCTTCGATGAAACGATCGACGAAGCGGTTGCGGTGCGAACGCGCCACCAGATGCAGGATCACCTCGGTGTCGGTCGTCGATTGCATCATGGCGCCTTCGCGCACCAGCTGGCGGCGCAGCGTCAAGCCATTGGTGAGATTGCCGTTGTGGCCGACGGCAAAACCGCCGGCATTAAGTTCGGCAAACAGCGGCTGCACGTTGCGCAGGATGGTCTCGCCGGTCGTCGAATAGCGCACATGGCCGACCGCGGCGTTGCCGGGCAGGCGATCGATCACCTCGCGCCGTGAGAAAGCGTCGCCGACCAGGCCGAGACGGCGTTCGGAATGAAAGCGCTTGCCGTCGAACGAGACGATGCCGGCCGCTTCCTGGCCGCGATGCTGGAGTGCATGCAGCCCGAGCGCGGTAATCGCCGCGGCATCGGGGTGGCCGAAGATTCCGAATACCCCGCATTCTTCGCGAAGCCGGTCCGCGTCCAGATCGAGGAGGTCGGGTTCGGTCATGAATACCTGGCCTCCAGCCTGTCCAGCTCGCTGTGCTGCTGGTCCGGGGTCGCATCCGGCGATTCGGTATCTTCCGGGTGCGGCTTCTTTAGCTTGTTTAAAATGGTGCTTTCCGGGTCTTCCGGCAACATCGAGATCAGCCATTGCCCGGTGCCGGTCAGGACGACCCGCGATTTGGCGCTTCTGACCCATTCCGGCTGGCTGCGGTCGGGGACCAGCCAGGTGAAGAACTGAAAGGCGACAACCACGATGATCAGCCCGCGGCCGAGCCCAAAAAGGAAACCAAGCGTGCGGTCGAGTGCGCCGACACGGCTGTCGAGCACCATATCGGAGACTTTTATGGTTAATACCGAGACGACCAAGAGCGTGATCAGAAATACGCCGCCGACTACGGCGACTGCGGCGACGATGTCGCTGTTGAAGTACTCTTTGGCGTAGGGAACCAGTTTCCCGTAGGAATAGAGGGTCGCCGCGGCGGCCAGGATCCAGGCGGTGATGGAGAGCACTTCCCGCATAAAGCCGCGCACCATGGCGAGCAGCCCGGAAATCAGCATGACGACGATCAATATGATGTCGAGCAGCGTAATCGGCATTGCTTACCAGTCCGCTCGCCAGTGCACCGCGCTCGCCCCGCCCAGCCCGCCGCTGTATAGCCGGGCTCCGGCATGCCGTCACCCGTCTTCTCGGACGCTCGACAGGATCGGTGGCGTTCCAGGTCCTGACGCCAAATTGCGAGGCTAAATCGCTGGGGCGTTCGTGCCAGACAAACCGGCACCGTTATGCATCCTGGCGGCCCACGCGCCGCAGGGGCGGCGTCCCGTCGCGGGCGATATCGGCGACCAGGTTGGCCAGCACGCCGATGGGCGACAGCGCGAAGCCGTCCGGAGCTTCGTTGTTTGCGGCCTCAGGCAGGATGGCCTTGGTGAAACCGAGCTTCTGCGCCTCCTTGAGCCGGGCCGCGGTTTGCGCCACCGGGCGTACCGCGCCGGAGAGCGACACTTCGCCGAAATAGACGGCGTCGGCGGGAAGCGGGGCCCGCGCCAGCGAAGACACCAGCGCCGCAGCCGCGGCGACGTCGGCTGCCGGTTCCTGGACGCGCAACCCGCCCGCCACATTGAGGTAAACGTCATGGCCCGAAAGCCGGACGCCGCAATGGGCCTCGAGCACCGCCAGCACCATCGCCAGCCGACTCGGATCCCAGCCGACGACCGCGCGCCGCGGGGTCCCAAGCGACGTCGGGGCGACCAGGGCCTGGATTTCGACCAGGAGGGGGCGGGTCCCCTCGACCCCGGCGAACACAGCGGTGCCAGGGCTGCCGAGATCGCGCTCGGACAGGAACAATTCGGAAGGGTTCGCGACTTCGCGAAGCCCCGCGCCGGTCATCTCGAATACGCCAATCTCGTCGGTGGGCCCGAACCGGTTCTTGATGGCGCGCAGAATGCGGAATTGCTGCGAGCCCTCGCCTTCGAAGGACAAGACGGCATCGACCATGTGCTCGACGACCCGCGGGCCGGCAATCTGGCCGTCCTTGGTGACGTGGCCGACCAGGATCACGGCCGCGCCGGTGCGCTTGGCGAAACGAATGAGTTCGGCGGCCGAACCCCGAACCTGAGGTACCGTGCCCGGGGCCGCGTCGAGGGCTTGCGTCCACATGGTCTGAATCGAATCGATCACCAGAAGCCGGGGCGTGACGCCTTGCGACAGCGTCGCCACGATGTCCTCGACCGAGGTTTCGGCGGCGACTTCGACCAACGCGTCGGAAAGCCCAAGCCGTTCCGCGCGCAGCCGGACCTGCGCCACCGCTTCTTCGCCCGAGATATAGACGGCGCGGTGACGACCGCGCGCGAAGGCTGCCGCCGCCTCAAGCAACAGCGTCGATTTGCCGATGCCGGGGTCGCCGCCAAGAAGCAGAACCGAACCGCGCACCAGGCCGCCGCCGGTAACGCGATCGAACTCGGCGATGCCGGAGGCAAGCCGCGGCGCGTCTTGCGATTCACCTTTAAGCGGCTCGACGGCGAACAATCGTCCCTTGCGTGAAGTACGCCGCGGCCCTTCGGCGCCTTCCTCGACCAGCGTATTCCATTCGCCGCAGGCTTCGCACTTGCCGG
>JBAQAB010000518.1:0-4072 GCA_049285535.1 Xanthobacteraceae bacterium | reverse complement strand
ACCAGCGTTTATTTCCGCGATCCCGACGGCTCCCTGATGGAGTTCATGTCGTATGCGGGAGGACAAACATGAGAGAAGCACCTGGAAAACACGATCCCACGCATCTGCCGCAGGGGCTTCCAGTTCCCAAAGACGACGGTGCCGCCCGGCACCTGGCCGGCATGAAAGTGCCGGATATCGCCTTGGCAGCGACGAGCGGGCCTCACGTAAACCCGTCGCGACTCAATGGCCGCGCCGTCGTCTACGTCTATCCGCGCACCGGCGTGCCGGGGGTGGATGCGCCACCGGGCTGGGACGATATCCCCGGCGCGCGCGGCTGCACGCCGCAATCCGGCGGCTTCGGCGATCATTTTGCCGAACTGAAAGCGCTCGGCGTCGCCCACGTTTACGGCCTTTCGACGCAGGATAGCGCCTATCAGCGCGAGGCCGCGGAACGGCTGCATTTGCCGTTCCCGATTCTTTCAGATGCCGATTTGAAGCTCACACACGCCCTCGGCCTGCCGACTTTCGCGACTTCCGGCATGACGCTGCTCAAGCGCATGGCGCTCATCATCGACGACGGCACGATCGTCAAGGCGTTCTATCCGGTGTTTCCGCCCGACAAGAACGCAGAGGAAGTCATCACTTGGCTGCGCCGCGGCGGGTGATGCCGGTTAGGCTTTCCGGCAGTCGAGCGTCTTGCGCATACTGCCGATCACGTCGCGGAACATTTGCGGCGTGAGCACGCCGGTGTTCGTATTATAGCGCGAGCAATGATAGCTATCGAACATGGTCAGCCCAGCGAGCGCATGCGTGCGCCCATGGCCGAAAGGAAATTCCGAGCGCCGCGCGCCGCTTGAGACGACGAAGGTCTCGTGGGCGATACGGCCGAGCGCCAGAACCGCACTAAGCTTCGGCATTTCCTTGATCGTCGCGGCGAGAAAATCGCGGCAGGTGGTGATCTCCTGTGGCGTCGGCTTGTTCTCCGGCGGCACGCAGCGCACCGCATTGGTGATACGGCAATCGACGAGCTCGAGCCCGTCGTCGGCGCTCGCCCGATAATCGCCGCGAGCAAAGCCGAAGTCCTTGAGCGTGGCGTAGAGGAGATCGCCCGCATAGTCGCCTGTGAACGGGCGGCCGGTACGATTGGCGCCGCGCAGCCCTGGCGCCAGTCCGACAATCAGCAGACGTGCTTCGAGCGGCCCGAACGAATCGACCGGGGCGTTGAACCACTGTGGCTCGCGTTCGCGCCAGTCGTTGCGGAAGGCAACGAGGCGCGGGCAGCGGGGGCAATCGCGGCCGGGCATCCCGCTCGGGCGCGTCATGATTTTTCCCCTGGATCGATCCTCGCCAACGAACCCGGCGACCAGATAGCCACAGCCTTGGCGACCATTTCGACTTGGCGTTCTACTTGGCGGCTATTCGTCCTCGAACTCGTCTTCCTCGACCTCGACGCGCGGCGAGGCTGGGCCGCGCTGCAGGAATTGCGGGGTATGGCGCGGCTCGCCGCGCGGCTCCCGCGGTTCCCTCGGCTCGCGCGCCGGCCGTTCGCCGGGATCGCGGCCGATCTTGTTCTGCAATTCGATGATATCGACGAACTGATCGGCTTGGCGGCGCAGCTCGTCGGCTACCATCGGCGGCTGGGTCGAAATGGTGGAGACGACCACGACGCGGACGCCGCGGCGCTGCACCGCCTCGACCAGCGACCGGAAATCGCCATCGCCGGAGAACAGCACCATCTGATCGATGTGCGGCGCGAGTTCCATGGCATCGACGGCGAGTTCGATGTCCATATTGCCTTTGACCTTGCGCCGGCCGGTCTGGTCGACGAATTCCTTGGTCGCCTTGGTGACGACGGTGTAGCCGTTGTAATCGAGCCAATCGATCAACGGGCGGATCGACGAATATTCCTGATCCTCGATGACGGCGGTGTAGTAGAACGCGCGCACCAGATAGCCGCGCGACTGGAATTCGCGCAGCAGCCGCTTGTAATCGATATCGAAGCCGAGCGATTTGGCCGTGGCGTAAAGATTGGCGCCGTCAATAAATAGCGCGATTTTTTCCATTTGTGCTGACATGATGCTCTCTGACTGTCTCTCGTGATGAAACCGGACCGACTGCAATGAATGAGACGATGCCGGCGTTCTTTAAATCTAAGTTCTCGCCATCGGAAACGTTCGACGGTCGAAGCAACTCTCGCCACGAAGTACTATCGCCGGAACGAGCCGTGGCAAGCTGCAGTACGGCCAGCGACTTGCGGCACGCCGTCGCGGCATTTCCGCAAATATGATTCGGAACCCCGCGAAGCGGTTCCCGAAATTTTGGGTAACAGAGCGGCGCGGCTCCGCCAAGTTAATTATCGCGGCGAGTTGCGGTTTCCCGAACCGCCGTTTTGCGGAAATCACAAGCAAAAATCGGACTTGCGCCGGACGGCCTGGGACGATACCTAAGCCCCATATTGCGGACAACGTCCCTTTGCGGGGCCCCGGATAGCCCAAGGAAGCGCGCGAAATGGCCCGAGTCACCGTTGAAGATTGCATCGACAAGGTCGAGAACCGCTTCGATTTGGTCCTGTTGGCCGCCCACCGCGCGCGGATGATCTCGTCGGGGACGCAAATCGCGGTCGAGCGTGACAACGACAAAAACCCGGTTGTCGCCTTGCGGGAAATCGCCGAAACAGCCATTTCGCCCGAGGACCTCAAGGAGGAACTCGTCCACTCCCTGCAGAAATACGTCGAGGTCGATGAGCCGGAACCCGAGACCGTGCCCCTGATTGGCGCGCCGGGCACCGGGGTCGATGCCGATGACACCGACGTCACCACGGATCGCATGTCCGAGGAAGAGCTGCTGAAGGGCCTCGAAGGGCTGACTCCTCCGGAAGCCCAGCCCGAGCCGGACGTCGGCGACGAGGAAGATTGAGTCGCGCTTTGCGCACGGCTCCGGCGGTCCTTCGCTTCAGCCTATTTTAACCAAACCGAAACGGCCCGGCGGCAATGCGCCGGCACATGCGCTATTTCGGTATGCGGCGAGCGACGCCTTGTGGCGCCAGCGCCGCTCCATGATATCCTTAAGAGCGATTTTGGCTGGCTCTCTCCCGGTAGCGCCGGCCGCTGAAGCTACGCTACAGGGCCGTCATGGCGCGCTCGCCGATCGATCTGCCGCGGATGCAGAACCAGCCGAGACCTCGCGTGCCGGCGGCGTATGCCCCTGCGCTGGTGCCGCTCGACGGCGAGGCGCCGCTGCCCAAGCCGCGCAAGCGCCTGATGCGGCAGTACGATCTGATCGAGCGGGTCAAGCAGTATAATCCGACCGCCAACGAGGAGCTGCTCAACCGTGCCTATGTCTACGCCATGCGCGCACATGGCGAGCAGAAGCGGGCATCCGGCGACCCGTATATTTCGCACCCGCTCGAAGTCGCCGCGATTCTGACCGAGCTCAAGCTCGACGATGCCACCATTGCGGCCGCGCTGCTGCACGATACCATCGAGGATACCGACGCCACCCGCGCCGAAATCGATCGCCTGTTCGGTCACGAGATCGGGCTTCTGGTCGAGGGTCTGACCAAATTAAAGCGCCTCGAACTGGTTTCCCGTGAGGCCAAGCAGGCCGAAAACCTGCGCAAGCTTCTCTTGGCCATCGCCGACGACGTGCGGGTATTGCTGATCAAGCTCGCCGATCGTTTGCACAATATGCGCACGCTCGCCTATCAGCCGCCCGAGTCACGCCGCCACACCGCCGATGAGACGCTCGAAATCTATGCGCCGCTGGCCGGCCGCATGGGCATGCAGGAGATGCGCGAGGAGCTGGAAGACCTGGCCTTCCGCGAGCTCAACCCGGACGCCTACAAGGTTCTCACCGAGCGGCTGGAAACGCTGGCGGCGCGATCCAGCGGCTGGATCACTGAGATCGAGCAGCAGCTCACCAAGAAGCTGGCCGACCGCGGCATCGGCGCCGAAGTCTCAGGCAGGCGCAAGCGCGCCTATTCGATCTGGCGCAAGATGGAGCGCAAGGCGGTCGGCTTCGAGCAGCTCTCCGATATTTTCGGCTTCCGCGTCGTCGTCGGCGACATCGCCGAATGCTATCAGGCACTCGG
>JBAQAB010000517.1:0-17982 GCA_049285535.1 Xanthobacteraceae bacterium | reverse complement strand
GCGAAACCATCCGCCGCCAGCCGCCGGCGGGACTTATCTGCATTGGCGACGGCAAAGGCTGCCAGATGCACTCCGGCGTGACGGCTCAGTGCCGCTTCGAACTCGCGGCTAAGCGGGGTATCCGAGGTCTTGAACAGGATTTCGAGATACCCGCGCTCAAGCATCGCGGTGACGTTGCCCGTACCGGTCGGGCGTGCGCCGCCCGCTGCGTCGGGATTGACTTGGATCGAAATCGGCGTCGGTGCAAATCCGCAATGCGCCAGCGCGCGGCTGGCGGCTTCGCCATCGCGAACGAAATGAGCGACGTGATCGAGAAAGATTTCGTCGCCTGCGGGAAGGCGGCGGGCAGTGTTCTCAGGCGCGGCTTGGGCTGACAAGTCGATCACTCGGAGTGGGCAATGCCGGCTTCCTCGACCACCTTGGCCCAGCGCCCGATCTCGGACTGAAAAAATTGATGGAGGTCGTCGAGCGAGCCGGTGCCGGCCGGAATCATGCCGAAATCTTTCATGCGCGTGCGTACGTCGCCCATGGCCACGATGGCGTTGAGCGTCGAATTGAGCTTGGTGAGGATCGGTTCGGGCGTCTTGGCCGGCGCGACAACGCCCTGCCATGCTGCGGCGTCGAAGCCGGGTACGCCGGCATCGGCGAGCGGCGGGACGTCCGGCAACGCGGCAAACCGCTCTTTGGTCGTCACCGCCAGCGGACGTATTTTGCCTGCATCGATCAGCGGCAGCGCCGGGCCGAGATCGCTGAACATGAGTTGGATATAGCCACCCATCAGATCGTTGAGAGCCGGGGCCGTACCGCGGTAGGGCACGTGAGTCATCTTGATGCCGGTCATGCTACAAAACAACGCGGCGGCCAAATGATGAAACGCGCCGATGCCGCCGGAGCCGTAGCTGAGCGGCCGTTCTTTGGCGAGTTTGACGAGATCCTCGACGCTGTTGACCGGGAGCGACGGGCTGACGACGAGTACGAACGGCACCCTGGCGATGAGTGCAACCAGCGCCAGGTCTTGGGCCGGATCGTATGGCAGCGATTTGTAGAGCGTGACGTCGATCGCCAGCGAGGAGACGTCCATCATGATGGTATAGCCGTCCGGCGGCGATTTGGCGACGAAGTTGGTGGCAATCACCGTTCCGGCACCCGGCCGATTTTCGACGACAAAAGACTCGCCAAGCTCTTGCTCGAGCTTCTCGGCAAGGAGACGCGCCAGGACGTCGGTCCCCCCGGCCGGCGCGAAAGGCACGATGAATGTGACCTGGTGGTTCGGATAGTCGGGCGCGGCCGCAGGACCGCTTTGCGCGCGAGCGACCGTGACCGCCAGTACGGGAAGGGTGGCCGCGAGCAAGGCGCGGCGGGAGACTATGGCCGTCTTTGTACTCATCGGCCGCTTCCCTCCCATGGGTCCCTTTATCGCTTTTATCTAGCTTGGCGCTTTAACATGCCCGCGGCGCAAACGTCACCAATTCGACGCTAATGCCAGGAGGCCTCGGGATCGGGTCATGCGAGGGCGCTTTGCATTTCTTGACAGGCACTTATCGTACCGTCATAAGGACGCCGGTCGGCGCGGGTCCGATGCGGCATTAAGCCCATTGTCCGCTAACCATCAGCAGAATCGACTGAAAGAGCCGGTCCGGACGTGAATCCGAGCAAGGGCATTACGAGGAAGTGACATGTTCGCGGTCTTTAAAACGGGCGGCAAGCAGTACCGGGTGGCCGCCGAGGACATGCTCAAGGTCGACAAGGTCAAGGGCGAGCCGGGCGAGATTGTCGAGTTCGGCGAGGTTCTGGTCGTGGGCGGCGACAGCGTTACCCTGGGCGCCCCAACCATTGTCGGCGCCACGGTGGCGGCCGAGGTGATCGAGCAGGGCCGCGGCGCGAAAATCATCGCATTCAAGAAGCGTCGGCGGAAAAATTCGCGGCGCAAGATCGGCCATCGTCAGGAATTCACGCTGCTTCGCATCACCGAAATCCTGACGGAGGGCAAGAAGCCGAGCAAGGAAGTCCAGCCGAGAAAGAAATCGGCTCCGAAACCTGCGGCGGCGCCGGACGCCATACCGCGGGGAAGGCCTCTAAAGGCGAGCCGAAAGTTGCCGAACGGAAGGCCGCAAAATCGGGCAAGGCTGCGGCAAAGAAGCCCAGTAAGCCGAAAGCTAAGGCGCCGGCCCGAGCAAAGAAGCCCGCAACGAAGGGCAAAAAGAAGTGATGCCGGGAAGTGATGTTTTTGTCACGAATCCGGTATAGTTGTTCTTAACTAGTAGGTTCGGAGGCCACTCGTGGCGCACAAGAAAGCAGGCGGATCCTCACGCAATGGCCGCGACTCGGCGGGTCAGCGGCTGGGGCTGAAGATTTTCGGCGGTGCAGACGTGCTCGCCGGCAACATCATCGCGCGTCAGCGCGGCACCAAATGGCATCCGGGCCGCAATGTCGGCATCGGCAAGGACCATACGCTGTTTGCGTTGACCAACGGCAAAGTCGAGTTCCGTACCAAAACCAAAGGCCGCGTGTTCGTCTCGGTACGTCCGTCGGAGGCAGCGGCGCAGTAATACGGTGGATCATACGAGGTCCGCCGGCATCCAGTCGAACCGGCGAGCCTCAATGGGCTTCGAAAAAGGGGAGACCGGGATGCCGGCTCCCCTTTCGGTTTTTCGGCAGGAGCCCAGGCGATGACTCTAGCAAGCCAATCAACAACGCCCGTCCTCACGCAGCAGCCAGAACAGCGCAGCGTCCCCGTCCTCGAACCGAGCGTCTCGTCCTGCGCGCGCCGCACCGCGGCGACGTCAAAGCCATCGTGCGTCTCGTCAACGACCGCCGCGTCGCGGAGAATACCGCGCACATTCCGCATCCCTATGGCGTCGACGACGCCGAGCGCTTTCTTGCGGGGATCAACCGCCAGGACGGCGAGGCGACCTTCGCTATCACCCGTGATGGTGACGTGATCGGTATCTGCGGCGTCGAACCGCGCGAGAACTCCCGTGAGATCGGCTATTGGCTCGGCGCGCTTTATTGGGGCCGCGGTTACGCTACCGAGGCCGTCCGTGCCGTCATCGATCACGCCTTCGGGGTGCTCGGCCATGACGTGCTGCAAGCCGGTGCGCGGGTCAGCAACGCGGCGTCGCGGCGGGTGCTTGAGAAATGCGGATTCCAGTGGACCAGCGTCGGGCTCTACCGTATCCGCGCCATCAACTCGTCCGCGCCGCTCGACCGCTTCCGTCTCGATCGCGGCCTATGGGCGTCGCTCAAGGCTTGGGGTCGGGCCCGAGAAGTGGCGTGATCGGCGCGGTGCTAAAGGAACGAATCTACTGCGCGGCGCTTTGAGCGGCGGCGAATAGCGGCGCGAGCTTGTCGACCAAGGCCTGCCCGAACGCCCCTTGGGGGTTCGACGGCGTCGCATGGTCCATCAGCTCCCAGCCTTGGATCAGGATCCGGGCATGATCGAACGCGTTTTCGAAGTCGGTACCGGGATGCAGGCTTTGGCGAAAAAAGGCATCGCCGAAATAGGTCCAATCGCGTTCGGGGGCGCAGCCGAATGACGTGTTCTGCGCGTCGGAGGCCGTCAGCACGATGGTATTGTCGTTCTTGAGCGGCGGCACGAAAATTCCCGAATAGCAGGCCGAAACAATCACGATCCGATTTTTGATGCCGGCGCCGTCAAGCGTTGAAGCGACCTGTTGCGGCGTCAGCTCGGCAACCGCGCCGGGCAATTCCAGCGCAAAGCCGGTTTTTTCGCCGTGCGAGGTCATGAACAGGACGAGGACGTCATTGTCCTTGTCCATGACGTCACCGATGGCGCGCACCGCGGCTTGAAAGTTCTGCAAATCTGCAAGCGGAAAAGTTTCGAGCGTATCGCGTCGATTGATAAGGCGGACCGTGCGATCCTGGATTGGCAGCACGCTGGCGATCGTTTGCAATCCGCCGTCGAGCTCCTTGACGAAAACATCCTGTTCACCCCAACCGGCAATGCCGAGCGCATAGACGTCGGTGGCGCCCTTCCGGGGCGGCGCAAGGCGCGCGACTTCCGCCTGAAGTAGCGCGGGCTGCGCTTTTTCGAGCCGCGCAATTTCCGCTGGCGCGGACCGCCCCTTGCCGGTTTTGTCTTCTCCGAGTGCGTAGAGGAATTCCCACCAATTGGCGTTGCGGGCATCGAAGTCGCGCGGCAGGAACACCGGCGCCTGGGGCACTGCTGCATTGGCGACGAACAGTGCCGCCCATAAGGCCACCGTTCGTCCAATCAGCCGCAGCCGCGACTGCGGTTCGACGCTGCCGACAACGCTCGTCATGACGCCAACCCACCAGGCGACGGCGGCAGCATAGATCGCGTAGCTTGCCGCCTGACCGATCCATGGCGTGCCCTGCGCGGCGGCAGGCGCCAAAAACGGCACGGAAAGCGTAAGGCCCTTAGTGACGACTTCAGCCACGATCGAGAGCAAGAGCATGGCCGAAAGCGTAGTCGCGCGACCCGCTGGGCGTACGAACAGCCCAGCGACAGCAAGCTCAAGCGCGAGCCACGCGACGACCGCATTGAGACCGTAAGGATTGAAAGCGTGCCAGGAGCCGGCTGCGAGCAGTTGCAAGGCGATCCGGACGAGCGCCGTTACGGCCGCGAAACCGAGGAGGACCGGCAGCCCGACGAGCGGCGGCTCGGGCGTGGTCCGCCACACTGCCGCCCGCGCCGCGAAGTTCAGAACACGCCACACGCTTAACGCTCTCCGAAAAATACCGGCAAATCGAGTGCCGCTTTGCCGCAATTCACCCTATATCAGGTTCACGATACCGGCCAACGGGGTAGCTCCGCGTTGTCCATCAGTCGTTGGCCCTTGTACGAAGTGGAGCGATGAAATTTCTCGACGAAGCCAAAGTCTATGTTCGCTCCGGCGACGGCGGCAACGGCTGCGTGTCGTTTCGCCGTGAAAAGTTTATCGAATTCGGCGGACCGAACGGCGGCGACGGCGGCAAAGGCGGCGACGTCGTCGCGGAGGCCGTGGAAGGTCTCAACACCCTGATCGACTACCGCTATCAGCAGCATTTCATGGCCAAGAACGGCAGGGCCGGCATGGGCAAGGACCGCCACGGCGCCAACGGTCCTGATGCCATACTCAAAGTGCCGGTCGGCACGCAACTATACGACGAAGACGGCGAGACGTTGCTCGCCGATCTCACGACGGCCGGTGAGCGCACAGTGCTGCTGCGCGGCGGCAATGGCGGCTTTGGAAATGCGCATTTCAAGTCGTCGACCAACCGAGCGCCGCGCCATGCCAATCCCGGCCAGTTGGGCAGCGAGCTCACGATCCGGCTGCGGCTCAAGCTAATCGCCGATGCCGGCATCGTCGGGTTGCCCAACGCCGGCAAGTCGACGCTGCTTGCGGCGGTGAGCGCCGCCAAACCGAAAATCGCCGATTATCCCTTCACTACGCTGCATCCCCAGCTCGGCGTGGTGAATGTCGACGGCCGGGAATTTGTGCTGGCCGATATCCCCGGGCTGATCGAAGGCGCTCACGAAGGCGTCGGCCTCGGCGACCGGTTCCTCGGCCACGTCGAACGTTGCCGCGTGCTGTTGCATCTAGTCGACGGAACGGCCGAGGATGCCGGCGCGGCTTACGGCACCGTGCGCGCTGAACTTTTGGCCTATGCCCACGGCCTTGCCGACAAGCCTGAGATTGTTGCTCTCAACAAAGCCGACGCGCTCACTCCGGACGAGATCAAGCGGCAAGTGGCGGCCTTGCGGCGTGTGATCAAAAAAAATCCCTTGGTGATGTCCGCCGTCAGCGGCGACGGCGTAACAGAGGTCTTGCGAGCGCTGCTCAAGGTGATCGACCGCGCGCGTCATGACACCGCGGAGCCAAGCATCCAGGACGCCTCCTGGCATCCCTTATAGGACCGAGCTCACGGCCCTACGCAGAAAAACTTCAATAAGCCGTCGCGCTCGATGCGCGGCAGCAAATCCGTTTCCCACGCAAGATACTCGGCCATCGCCGCCGTGGTATCGCAGCCGCGTTCATAGGGCTTGCGCCATTGATCGACAATGTCGTCGGCCATCTGGGCTTCCGCGGAGAACGCATTTCCGGCCGACTGCCAGGCTGCGTTGCCGCCTTCGAGGAAACGCAACGGGCGATCGATCAAGCCCGCCGCTTCCACGACCGCCAGCTTCGCCAGCGCGCCATCTTCCGAGGTGAGCACCAGCGTGCCGTGCAGCGGTATCTTCTCGAGCGCATTGGCAAGCCGGGTCCTGATCGCGAACCAGGCGCCAGGGATGTGCCGCGTCAGATAATTCCGGCTGAGCGAAAGGTCGATGAGGGTCGCCGCGCTCCGGGATAGAAGCTCCCTGAGCTCTTTGCAATTAATGGCGTCGCCGGATCGCGTGTCGACGTCAAGAGCAGGCGTTGCGGGCCAGCCGGTCTCGGTCCCTTTTTCCGTCAGGATGAAAACGTCCCGCCATCCCATTTGCCGCAGCCATGATGCCGTCATCGCGGCGCGCACTTCCGCGTCGTCGACCAGCACGATCCGCGCACCCAGCGTGCCGACATATTGGTCGGTCGCCTGCACCAGCTGACCGCCGGGCGCCGAGATCGCGCCAGGTAGATGGGCTGCCTCGTATTCGGCGGGGTCGCGCACGTCGAAGACGTAAAGCGTGCGTCCGGCGTCGGCGCGCCAGGCATCCAGCGTCTTACGATCGATGCGTTCGACGCCGCAACTTTGCGCCACGCGCTGTGCCGCGCTCCGCGCCCACTCCAACGTCGTCGGCGACGCAGGTGGCGCACGCCGGTTTTTGCCTTTGTCGCAGGGGAAACCCGCCAGGCTCCAGCCCATCGTGCCGTTGCGCAGCGCCACGACCTTGTTCGGCAGTCCGGCATTGATCAGCGACTGCGCGCCGATGATGCTCCGGGTGCGGCCGGCGCAATTGACCACCACCGTCGTCTGCGGTGACGGCGCGATCTCGCGCGCGCGCAGTACCAGCTCCGCGCCGGGCACATTCGTCGCGGTCGGGATCGAGACGCGTACATATTCGTCAAACGGCCGGCTATCGAGCACGACCAGGTCGGCGCCGTCGCGCAGCAGTTTCTCGAGCTCGCCGGCGGCGATACTCGGCGTGCCGTTGGCGTGCTCGACATATTCGCCGAACGCCTTGCTGGGGACATTGACGCCGGAGAACAGCTCAAAGCCTGCCGCAGCCCAGGCGTCGACGCCGCCGGCGAGAATGCTCACATCGGTGTAGCCGTTACGCGACAGGATCGCTGCGGCGCGTTCGGCGCGGCCATCGCCGTCGTCGCACAGCACGATGGGCGTCGTGCGGCGCGGCACCAATTGCGCGAATCTCAGCTCGAAGCGGCTCAATGGCACCGAACGCGCCAGCAGTAGATGGCGTTGCGAAAAGATCAGCTCCTCGCGCACGTCGACGAGCGCGAGTTCGCCGTCGTCGCCGAGCATTCCCCGCAGAGCAGCGGGATTGACGCGCGCGGTCACGTCGCCTGCTGCGGCGACATGCGTTTGATTTCGCCGGTTTTCAAATCGAAACGCACGCGATGAATTTGATCGAGATTGGTTCCGGTGACGCGCACAAAGCGGGAATTGTCCGGATAATCGATCGAATGGATTTTGCCATCTTGATAGATGCCGGCGTGGCCCGGTGTCAGGCGATATTTCTTCGCCGGCTTGAGCTTGGCATGGTCCGGATCGCCGCCGTCTTCGCGTTCCCATTCGGTCATGTCGGTGTAATGCGTCGCCTGGCCGTAGATCGCCCATGACTCGCCGTGATCGTGCGGCGGCGACACGCGCGCCTTGTCGTTGATATGGGCCAGAACCTGAAAGCCAAGCTCGGGGTCTTCGTAAAGTACATGCAACCCCTGTGGCGCTTCCTCGCAATGCTCGCGGACAAAGGCGGGATTTTGCAGGAGCTGCTCAAGGCGGGTACGCACCTCCTCGCGGCCTTTCGGGCCAGGGTCGCGCGTCAAGATGGTGCGACAATCCGTTATGAATTGATCGAGCTGATAAGCCATCGGTTTCACTCCCAAAAGCTGGATCGATTATGCCTAATTTCGCTCATCCGCATCGCCGGCGCCAGCAGCTTGTGGCCCGGGTTTGGATATGTCTTTCCCAGCCGTTACATTAGTCGACATGTTTGGTCTGCCACGAACTTACGAGCGTCCGCGCAACGTGCGGCTCGATACCCTGATCCGTCTGCGATGGCTTGCGGTTTTCGGCCAGCTCGCGGCGGTTCTGGTCGTGCATTTTGGCCTCGAATTCGAGGTTCCCATCTGGCCCTGCCTCGCCGTCATTGCACTCGCGGTATTGCTCAATGTGGCGCTGCGCGTCAGCTTTCACCAGACGCAGTGGCTCGAGCCAGACCGGGCGGCATGGCTCTTGACCTTCGACATCGCCGAACTCGCGGCATTGCTTTATCTCACCGGCGGCCTGGAAAATCCGTTCGCTTTCCTGCTTCTGGGGCCGGTGTTGATATCGGCAACGGCGCTGCCGCCGCGAATGACTTTGCTGATCGGCACGTTCGCCATGTTCTGCGCCACCGTGCTGGTGTTCCTGCATTACGATTTGCCATGGGATGCGGAGAACCCGCTGGAGCTGCCGGAAATCTATATGGTCGGCGTGTGGCTCTCGATCCTGCTCGCGATCGGCTATATCGGCGTTTATACGTGGCAGGTCGCGGAAGAGGCTCGCCAGCTTTCCGATGCGCTGGCGGCCACGGAACTCGTCCTCGCGCGTGAGCAGCACCTGTCGCAACTCGACGGCCTCGCCGCGGCGGCGGCGCACGAACTCGGCACGCCGCTCTCCACCATCACCGTAGTCGTGCGCGAAATCGAGCGCGCGCTCGAGGCCAATTCTCCCTACGCCGATGACGTAAGGCTATTGCGTGAGCAGGCGCAGCGTTGCCGCGAGATTTTGGCGAAGATCACCGAACTTCCCACCGGCGAGCCGTTCGACCGGATTCCGCTGTCCGCCCTCATCGAAGAGGCGGTGGCGCCGCACCGCAACTTCGGCATCTCGATCGGCGTGACCTATCCTCCCAATCGTGCCACGGAGCCTGCCGGCGCGCGCAATCCGGCGATCCGTTACGGCCTGGGCAATTTGATCGAGAATGCAGTCGATTTCGCCCACAGCCGGGTCGAGATGTTTGTAAAATGGACAAGTGATGAGGTCGGAATTTCCATCAGTGATGATGGGCCTGGTTTCGCTCCCGAGGTCGTCGACCGCATCGGCGCGCCCTACGTGACGCACCGACGGCCCGGAGGCCGCGGCCCGGATGGCGAAGAGGACGTCGTGTTCGGCCTGGGCTTGGGCTTTTTCATCGCCAAGACGTTGTTGGAGCGCTCCGGCGCCAGGCTCGCGCTGATTAACCAGGCGCCGCCGCTGCATGGCGCCACAGTGACGGTGACCTGGATCCGTGCCGATTTTGAGCGCCCGCTCGTGACGCCTCCCCTTGAGGCTGCGGCCCGGGCCTCTTAGCTTTTAGGGACAATTCGCCCAATTGACGGTGCTTGTTAATTTGGCGTGACTTACGGGAATAGGACCTCCAGATTGCAGCGGGCGGCGGTTATAGCGATGCCGTGGAGAAGCGGTTCGAGCGATTGATGGAGTGAATTGCGATGATTAACGCCGCGGCCAGCCCGGTTTCGACAGAGCGCACGCTTTTGATCGTCGAGGACGACAAGTCCTTCCTGCAACGCCTGGCCCGCGCCATGGAAGGGCGTGGCTTCGCGGTGACGACCGCCGAATCGGTCGCCGACGGCTTGTTACAGGTTGAGAAGGCGGCTCCCGCGTTTGCCGTCGTCGATATGCGGCTCGGCGACGGCAACGGGCTCGACGTCATTTCGGCGATGAAGAAACGCCGGCCCGAAGCGCGCGCCATCATTCTGACCGGCTATGGCAACATCGCCACCGCGGTCAACGCGGTCAAACTCGGCGCCGTCGATTATCTCGCCAAGCCGGTCGATGCCGACGATGTCGCCGCGGCGCTGCTTGCGCTCGACAACAGGAAAATCGACCCGCCTGAAAATCCGATGTCGGCCGATCGCGTTCGTTGGGAGCATATTCAGCGCATTTACGAATTGTGCGGCCGTAACGTCTCGGAAACCGCGCGCCGCCTCAACATGCATCGCCGTACCCTGCAGCGCATCCTGGCCAAGCGCGCGCCCAAGTAAAAGGCGCTCTCGATTAGTCGATTCCGTTTACCCGCGGATAACCGCCTTGGCTGGCTTGCGCTGCCGCAACCGGTTCGCAGACAATTTTACGCAATTTATTAGGTCAAATTTCGTGCCGCCGAACTACCACTCGGAAGTATCCTAGACCATGAAAGCCGCGGGGCTTGGATGCTTGCAGAGTCGAATAATCCGTTCGATTTGGTCCGAGACGGATCGTCGGCCGCGGATACCGGCAAGACCGCGCTGCGGCTTTTGGTCATCGATGACGACAGCCTCCATCGCATGGTCGTCTGCCGCGCCGCCGCCAAAGCCGGGTATCTGCCGGCCGGGGCGGCGACCTACGATGAAGCCGCAAAGATGATCCGAGAGACCGCATTTGATTGCATCACGTTGGATCTAGGGCTTGGCGATCGCGCCGGCAGCGAAATATTGCATCATCTGTCGGGTCTCGACTGCACAGCGCCGATCATCGTCATCAGCGGATGCGACGCCGCGACGTGCAAGGAAGCCGTGAGGGTTGCCGGCCTGCTTAAGCTGAATCTCTGGGAATGCATCCCAAAACCCGTCGATCTGGCGATGCTGCGTGGCTTCCTCGAGCGTCTCAGAGGCACGCGGCTCGCTGCCTAACGCGTTCGGCCTCAAATTTCTTGAGCAAACAAACCCTGCGGATCGACCAGCGCCTGCAGGCGATGTGCCGCGGCATGGGCAAAGCGCAGCATCACCGCCTTGCGGGTCGCTGCGGACAGCCGGCGCTCGGGGGCCTCGCACAGGATCGCCGCGCCGAAGGCATCCGCCACGATCAGTCCGGCATCCGGTGGAAAAATCTCGCCGGGCACGCCCGCGATCGTGGCGAAGAACAGCCGGTCACAATGCAGCCGATACTCCATCCATTTTTGGTCGGCACGAAAATCGGCCACCGAGGATTTGATTTCGACGATGATGATTTCACCGTCGCCGCCGAGCGCAACCAGATCGGCGCGCCGGCCTGACGGCAGCGGCAACTCGGAGACGACGCAATAGCCGAGCGCGTGCAGATAGCGCGCCGTGCCGCGGGCGACGGCCAGCGCGATCTGCGATTGCCGCCCGTCGGTGGGCGACGAGGACGCGAGCGAGGCGAGGCTCATGGCCAGGATTCCAGGCAGCGGCACATTCGATAGCGGACGGCACGTAAGCTTACGCACGCCATGCACTCCGGCTGAAACGCCCTCATCTTGCCGCGCCGGCGCGATCCGGGAAAGCCCCCACCAGGCCAGAGCGCGATGCCGCGATGACCCCGCGCTCGGTGATCAGACCCGTCACCAGTCGGGCCGGCGTCACGTCGAAGGCGTAATTCGCCACCGGCGAATGCTCCGGAACGACGCGCACGGTTTCGATGCGCCCATCCGCGGTCCGGCCGGTCATGGTCGCGACCTCATCGGCCTCACGTTGCTCGATCGGAATATCCGCGACGCCGTCGGCGACGGTGAAGTCGATCGTCGGTGACGGCAGCGCCACATAAAAGGGAACATTGTTGTCGCGCGCGGCGAGCGCCTTCAAATACGTTCCAATCTTGTTGCAGACGTCGCCATTGGCGGCGACGCGGTCGGTGCCGACGATCACCAGGTCGACGAGTCCGTGCTGCATCAGGTGACCGCCGGTATTATCGGCGATGACCGTGTGTGGCACGCCGTGCTGGCCAAGCTCCCATGCCGTCAGCGAGGCGCCTTGATTGCGCGGCCGCGTTTCGTCGGCAAAAACGTGCACGGCAATGCCGCTGTCGTGGGCCAGATAGATCGGCGCCGTCGCGGTACCGACATCCACCGCCGCTAGCCACCCGGCATTGCAATGGGTGAGCACGTTCACCCGTTCGCCCGGCTTCTTGCGCCGCGCAATGGCCTCGATCAGCGGCAACCCGCTGCGGCCGATCGCGGTATTGATGGCAATGTCTTCCTCGCAAATTTCGCCGGCGCGGCGATAGGCGACGGCGACTCGCTCGCTGCGCGGACGATTGCGCACCGCCGCCACCATCTCGTCGAGCGCCCACCGTAGATTGATTGCGGTCGGGCGCGTCGCGATCAGCGTTGCATAGGCGCGCTCGATCGCCTCGTCGGAGGCATCGGCGCGCAGCGCGAGGCACATTCCGTAGGCCGCGGTTGCGCCGATCAGTGGTGCGCCGCGGATCTGCATGGCGCGGATGGCATGCGCCGCCTCGTCGAGCGAGGTGAGACGGGCGGTAGCGAGCCGGTGCGGCAGCGCCGTCTGATCGATCGCGCCGATCGACCAGCCGTCCGGCTCGAGCCAGATGCTGCGCATTGCCTTGCCGTCGACTTTCATGCGGTTCAACTAGCAGATTTCAGCGGGCTGTCGATGCCGTAATGCCGCGGCAACTTGCCAGTCCGTGCGGCATGCATCAAATTCGCTTTCTCGCTCAGGAGACGCCGGTGCCCGACATCGAGTACGAAGCCGAATACGACAACCGCGCCCGCGTGCCGGAGCATCCGGAGATCTTCGCCCGCTGGACGCACGATGCCGAACTGTTTCGCGCCGAAGCGCTCAAGAGCGGGCGCGCCGAGCTCGGCATGTCCTATGGCGATACGTCTCGCCAATACCTCGATCTGTTTCTGCCGGCGGCCGACGAGTCGGCGCCGCTGGCGGTGTTCATCCATGGCGGCTGGTGGCGGTCGCTCGATCCTTCATTTTACAGCCATGTGGCGCGCGGCCCGAATGCGCTTGGAGTAGGTGTCGCGGTCGTGGGCTACGATCTTTGCCCGACAGTTTCGATCGCGGATATCATCGAGCAAATGCGGCGCGCCTGCGCGTTTTTGTGGCAGCGATTCGGCCGGCGCATGCTGGTCTACGGTCATTCCGCCGGCGGCCATCTCTCAGCGGCGATGGTCGGAACGGACTGGGCTTCGCTCTATCCCAAGGCGCCGGCCGATCTCATCCCGGCCGGCTATTCGATTTCCGGCGTTTTCGATCTGGCGCCGCTCGTCGGCATCAGCGTGAACCAGGACTTGCGGCTCGACGCCGCCAAGGCGCGCGCTCTCTCGCCTGTATTCTGGCCGGTTCAGCCCGGCCGGATCTTTGATGCCGTTGTCGGCGGCCTCGAATCGAGCGAGTTCAAGCGCCAGAGCCGGCTTATCGCGCAGACCTGGCAGCAGGCCGGCGCGCAGACGCGCTACGAGGAAATCGCCGGAACCAATCACTTCACGGTCATTGAATCGCTTGCCGATCCGCAAAGCGCGATGAGCGCTCGCGTTGCGCAACTGGCGCAGCAAATCAAGCGTTAGCTCTTTCCGCTCGCGGCCGCGCGAAGAGCACGCAGGCAGACGCAGCAAAGATCAGCGCGAAGCCGACGAGATCGGCTGCGGTGGGCCGTTCGCCGAGCAACAGGATCGAGGCGACGACGCCGATCGCCGGACTGCCAAGGACACCGAGCGAGGCCGTCATAGCCGGCAGGCGGCGCACGATCGCGAACCACAAGCCGTAGGCGACCCCGTTGGCGAGGAAGCCGGTCGACGCCGTACAAAGCAACGCGACCGGACTTGCATGCGCGAAATGCAGATGACCTTCGAATAGCAGCATGAAGGCCGTGGTGACGACGAATGCGATCGTCACCTGCCAGCTGGCGATAGCCATGGGATCGGCCTTGATCCGCGCCCACTTCAGATAAACGGTGCCGGCGGCCCAGCACACGCCGGTCAGGAGCGCCAGCCAGATTCCCAGCGGAATCTTTGTTGCGGCCAACGGATAGATCAGGATGGCGAGGCCCGCCGCACAAAGAAGCAGCGCCGTCGCCTGCATGCGATTTGGCAATTCGCGCAGCAACAACCATGCAAACAAGACCGACCAGATCGGCATTGTGTAAGCCAGGATGGTGACCCGGGACGTCGCCGCGGAGAGTTGGGCGAAGGAGCCGAAGACGGTGAACGCGACGATATTGAGTAGCGACGCGACGGTGAGATGCAGCCAATCCCTCGTGCTTGCAACCAGTAAGCTGCGGCCGTGGAGGCGGCACGCCAGATAGAGCGTCAATGAACCAAGCGCCGCAGTGACCGTTCGCATGCTCAGCGGCGGAATTTCGTAGAGCGCGATCCGCATGATCGGCCAAGTCGCGCCCCAGATGACGCACAGCAGGACGAGCATCAGCCGCGCGCCGACGTCGGCGTCATTTGACGCATCGCGTGCGATGTCGGGATCTCTCACTGATGATTCACGAGGAGGTCGTCACGGTGCTTTCGGTCCGGCGCCGAGATACCAGTCGGCGATCTGCGCACCGGTCCAGAATAGCACGTCGGGCTTCTTGCGCATGACCTCGAAGACGCGGCGCAGATACTTGACGCGATGCGGCGCGCCCATGATGTAGGGGTGAACCGACAGCGCCATGACGCGCGCCGAGTCGGCGGCATCGGCGTATATCTGCTCGAACTGATCAATCGCGCGATCGTAATATTCCGAAGCCTTGTGATGCTGGATCAGCATCATGGCGACGTCATTGCATTCCTGCGTATAAGGCAGATTGAGGATCGGCTTGCCGCGGGTTTTCAGCCACACCGGCTGGTCGTCGAGCACCCAATCGGCGACATAGTCGTAGCCTTCCTCGACGAGCACGTCGGGCGTTTGCCAGGTTTCGGTGAGGCCGGGGCCAAGCCAGCCGCGCGGCGGTTTGCCGGTGGCCTTGGCGATGGCGTCGCGCACTTTTCGAATATCGGCGCGCTCGTTCTCGACCTTCTGTAAATTGCGCTGCGTAAAGCCGTGGCCGATGAACTCCCAATTGCGCTCGACCGCAGCCTGCACGATGGCCGGATAGGCGGCGAGCGCCGAGCCGTTGATGGCGATCACGCCCGGTATGGCGAACTCATCGAATATTTTTAAAAGCCGCCAAAAGCCGACCCGGTTGCCGTATTCATGCCAAGCCCAATTCGGCACGTCTGGCATCGGCGAGCCTCCGGCCGGCGGCGTCAGCACCGTGCGCGGCATCGCCTGCGTCGGATCCCACTCTTCGACGTTGATGACAGCCCACACCGCCATGCGCGCGCCGTTGGGCAATTTAAGCGGCGCGCGCTCCGTGATGGCTGAATAGGGAATACGGTCTGACGGCAGCATCGGCCGCTTCGCGGGGGTCTTCTTTCGTGAAGATTTTTTTGGTCGTGTCGTCATTTGCAGAATCATACCTTTCCGCGGCAGCGATAGCATGCTGCGATCGCCCGTCCACTCAACCGGCGGTGGCCGGCGGATAACGCGTTGCCACCGTGCCAAGTATCGTCAGCGCGACCGCACAAACGCACAGCGGTACGAACGCTGTCCAGGGTCTTCCTGTTGCATCCCACAGCGCGCCGCTGATGGTCGGGATGATAATAGCTGTCGTGTAGCTGACGGTGAGCATGCCGGCGGACGTTCGCGCCAGATCGGCGGGCGAGCTCAGAAGCGGCGGCAAAGCGAGCGTTGCCGTCAGCGTAATGGCCGTGGTGAAGCCGACCAATGCGCAGCAGAAGAGAAGCACCGGAGCGGAATGTCCGAAGATCAGGCCAAGGAATGCCGCTAAGAGAACCGGACCGAACAGCAAAAACGGCCAAGAGCGGCCCTGCAGGCGATTGGCCAGCAAAAGCAGAATGATTGGCGCCACGAGTTGCGCGCCGTTCAGCCATCCGAGCGCGGCGCCAAGAAGGTTCGCTTTGCCCTGGCTGGCCAGGTAGTCGCCGAGAAACGCGTTGGTGCCGAAGAACGGGCTGTTGTTGCTGCCGAAGGTGAGGCCCAGGATCCAGACCAGCGGATCCTTGAAATTCGGCCACCACAATGCGCCGATCTTGCTGCCGATCGTTGCGTGATCGTGCTCTTTCGGGCTGAAGATGAAAAATACCGGCGCGATCAGGAGCGCAGGCACCGCCCACACCAGGAGATCGAGCCGCCAGGAGCCGCCGACCAGCGGCAAGACGACGGGAATGGTCAGGCCGGTCGCCAACAGCGCGCCCGTCAGCATGCCGCTGGTATAGGCGATGGTGCCGAGCGCAATGCGGTCCGGCAGCCATTCGCCGACCAGCGTCGGCATTCCCGGCTGCATGATGGCGACGCCGAAGCCGGTCGCGATGGCGGCGGCGTAAAGCGTCGGTACGTCGATGGCGGCGCTTCGTGAGGCGCCGGCAAGCGCCGCGATAATCATGCCCAGCACAGCGGCGGTACGCGCGCCGAGCCGCGCGATGAGCAGCGACCCCGGAACGGCCGCGACGGCGAAGAGCGCCAGTGGCAATCCGATCAAGAGCCCGACTTGCGTCTCCGACATGCGCAGTTCGCTATGCACCAGCGGGATCACCGGCGGCATAGCGAGAATCGTCATGCGCATCGCCACTCCGGCAAGCCAGAGCAGCGACATGAGCTCGATCAGACGGCCGGTGGAGCGGCCGTTCCGGCTGGCGGGGGACGTCATGGAAGGAGTACCCGGCGTATCCTGCCACGGTGCATGACCGGCCGCCGTGGCGCAAGAAAAGCTATTCCTGACCGCAGGAGTGGCTTGCGGCACCCTTGGAACAAATATAGAACATCGATCGGAGGCCGGTCATGTCGGATCTCGTCGCGGCGCAGCGCATACTCCGCACCACTTTCGGCTTCCAGGAATTTCGTCCGGGGCAATCTGAAATCCTTGCCGCTATCCTTGAAGGCCGCGACGTTCTGGCGGTGATGCCGACAGGTAGCGGCAAGTCGCTTTGCTACCAGTTGCCGGCGCTGCTGCGCGACACTCTTACGATCGTGGTATCGCCGTTGATCGCGCTGATGCGCAATCAGGTCGCACAGTTGCGCGGCTATGGTATCGCGGCCGCAGCGCTTAACTCCGCCAACGATCTAACTGAAAACCGCGCCGTGCTCGACGGCATCGCGGGCGGCGAGCTGCGGCTCGTTTATGTCGCGCCGGAGCGGCTGGTGAGACCGGACACGCTCGATCTCCTCAAGCGCGCCAAGGTTACGCTGCTGGCGGTCGACGAGGCGCATTGCATCTCGCAATGGGGCCATGACTTCCGGCCGGACATGCGGCGCTCGGCACGGTGCAGGCGGCACTTGGCGGCGTGCAGACCGTCGCCTTCACCGCGACCGCAGATGCGGCGACGCGAACCGATATCTTGGGCAAGCTTTTCGCCCGTCCGCCGGCTCTCTTCGTTCACGGCTTCGATCGGCCCAATTTGCGGCTGGCGATGCAGGCGAAAGCCGGCGGTCGCAAGCAAGTCGCGGATTTTGTCAGGGCGCATCGCGGGCAAAGCGGCATTGTCTATTGCAGTTCGCGGCGCAAGACCGAAGCGCTTGCTGAATTTCTCCGCGACAGCGGCGTGAAAGCGCTGGCCTATCACGCCGGCATGGAATCGCCGGAGCGCTCGCGCCATCAGGATGTTTTCCTGCAGGAGGACGGCGTTGTCGTGGTGGCGACCGTGGCGTTCGGCATGGGCATCGACAAGCCCGATGTCCGCTTCGTTCTGCACGCCGATATGCCCGCCAACATCGAGAGCTACTACCAGGAAATCGGCCGCGCCGGGCGCGACGGGCTGCCTGCCGATACGCTCACTCTCTATGGCATGGGCGATATTCGCTTGCGCCGCATGCAGATCGACGAGACCGACGCCACCGACGAGCAGAAGCGGGTGGATCGCCAACGGCTCAACGCGCTCGTGTCGCTATGCGAGTCGCCGCGCTGCCGGCGCCAAACGCTGCTGTCCTATTTCGGCGAAACCACGGAGCCGTGCGGTCATTGCGATTTCTGCTGCGACGGCGCCGAGGTGATCGACGGCACTATCGCGGCGCAGAAAGCGCTCTCCGCGATCGTGCGGACCGGCCAGCGTTTCGGCACCGAGCATCTGGCCAATGT
>JBAQAB010000516.1:0-3037 GCA_049285535.1 Xanthobacteraceae bacterium | reverse complement strand
GACGTGCCCAGCAATGCCGCCACGTTAGGCTTCGCCGCACCGGTCCACGCGCTGATTACCGGACACAAGGACGAACGCGACCGCCGCGTCGCGCTCATCGCCGCGCCGCGCTTCGGCATCGTCGGCCAGCCGCAGACCATCACCTATCGGGTCGAGGATCAGGGCGTGAATGTTGGCACCGCCGAGGTGACGGTGCGCCGCGACGGCGACGTGATCGATCAGCGTACCGTTCCCGTCGGCGTGCCGCAGAACTCCGAGATTCCAATTCCGCATGGCGGCCCGAACATCGTCGAGATCGAGGCGTCGCCGCTTCCCGGCGGCGAACTCACCCAAGTCAACAATCGCGCCGTGGTGTCGATCGACGGCGTGCGCGACAAGCTGCGCGTGCTGCTGGTGTCCGGCGAGCCGAATGCCGGTGAGCGGACTTGGCGCAACCTCTTGAAATCCGACCCCTCAGTCGATCTCGTGCACTTCACTATTTTGCGGCCGCCGGAAAAGCAGGACGGCACGCCGATCAACGAATTGTCGCTGATCGCCTTTCCGACGCGCGAGCTGTTCCAGCAGAAAATCGATCAGTTCCAGCTGATCATCTTCGACCGCTACGCGCGTCAGGGCGTGTTGCCGATGATCTATTTCGACAATATCGCGCGCTACGTGCGCGACGGCGGCGCCGTTCTTGTCGCGGCCGGCCCCGATTATGCGAGCCCGACCAGCGTCTGGCACTCGCCGCTCGATGAGGTGCTGCCGGCCGAGCCGACCGGAGAGGTCACTGATCAGGCCTTCCACCCGCGACTCACCGAGCTCGGTCAGCGGCATCCCGTGACCCGCGGGCTCGAAGGCTCCGACAGCAACCCGCCGCATTGGAGCCAATGGTTCCGCATTGTCGATACCAGGAACACGACCGGCACCGCAGTGATGCAGGGCCCGGACCAAAAGCCGTTGCTGGTCTTGTCGCACGAAGGCGAAGGCCGCGTGGCGCTTCTCTTATCCGATCAACTCTGGCTGTGGGCGCGCGGCTTCCAGGGCGGCGGTCCGCATCTCGATTTGCTGCGCCGGCTCTCGCATTGGCTGATGAAGGAGCCGGATCTGGAAGAAGAGGCGCTGCGGCTGACGGTCAGCGGCCACAATCTCGTCGTCAAGCGGCAGACCATGGCCGATCAAGTCGCCGATGTGACCTTGACGTCGCCGTCGGGCGCGACCCGCACACTTAAGCTTAATCCGACCGAGCCGGGCGTTTGGGAATCGGGTGTGGCGGCGAACGAGCTCGGACTGTGGCGCGCCACCGATGGCAAGCTCAACGCGCTGGTCAATATCGGCCCCGCCAATCCGCTCGAATATGCCGAGGTGACCTCGACGACCGGAGTGATGGCGCCGCTCACCGATGCCACAGGCGGCGCTTCGATGCGGCTCGACGATGGCTCGGGCCGCAGTGTGCCGCGCATCGTCGCAGTGCGCTCCGGCGACACCTATAAGGGCGACGACTGGATCGGGCTGAAAATGCGCGACGTCAGCGTCGTGCGCGGCATCGGCGTGCTGCCGGTGTTCGCCGGCATGATCGGCCTTCTCCTCCTACTCGGCAGTCTCGCCGGCGCCTGGGCGCGCGAGGGGCGGTAGTTTATTTCAATCCGGTCGGATGGGCCCCGACACGCCCCCAAACGCGCCCTCTTCCAGTTCTGCGACGAGAAGCCGTGCCGGATCGACCGGCCCGGGCATGGTTGCACGTTCGGGCGGCACGTGCTTGAAACCGCTTTTTCCGTAATAGGCTTCATCGCCGACCAGGATCACCAGGCGATGGCCCTTGGCCTTGGCTTCCTTCAGCGCCCGCTCGATCAGGGCCTGGCCGACGCCGCGCTCGCGAAAGGCCGGCTCGACGGTCAGCGGTCCGAGCAGGAGCGCCTTGGTTTCGCCAATGCGGATCGGCGACAGCCAGACCGAACCGACCAAGAGCGTGCCGGTGCGCGCAGTGAACGACACGTCGAGCCGGTGCGTGGCCTGTTCGCGCAAGCGATAAGCCGTCTTGGCGAAACGGCCCGGCCCGAAGGTGCGTTCATGCAGCCGCTCGATCGCGGGCGCATCGTCGGGGGTCTCCGGCAGGATAGTCAGCGAAATATCGTTCATCGCGTCGCCGCCTATCATCTCGCCCGGCTCAGGTCCAGCCGGCCTTGCCGGCCTACCCTATCGGCTGCGCGGATAATGCTTAGATTGGGCGAGGCGAAACAGTGGAGAAATCGATGGGCTTGCTCGTCAACGGCACTTGGCAAGAAGACGCGACGCGTACCAAGGACGGTCATTTTATCCGGCCGAGCACGCGCTTTCGAAATTTCGTGACCGCCGACGGCAGTTCCGGCCCGACTGGCGAGGGCGGCTTTGCCGCCGAAGCCGGGCGCTATCATCTCTACGTGTCGCATGCCTGCCCTTGGGCGCATCGAACGATGATTTTCCGCAGCTTAAAGAGGCTCGAAAACGCGATCTCGGTCTCGATCACCGAGCCGCTCTACGGCAAGACCGGCTGGGAATTCGGCACCGCACAGGGCGGCACGCGCGACGAGGTCAACGGCAAAGCGACGCTTGCCGAAGTCTATCTCCTCGCCGATCCGCATTACACCGGCCGCGTGTCGGTTCCCGTGCTGTGGGACAAGAAGCGCCGCACCATCGTCAACAACGAATCCTCCGAAATCATCCGCATGCTCAATTCGGCCTTCGATGCGTTCACCAATGTGCGCACCGATTATTATCCCGCAGAATTGCGCGCCGAAATCGATCGCATCAACGACCTCGTCTACCCGACCGTCAATAACGGGGTCTATCGCGCCGGCTTTGCCACCAGCCAAGCGGCCTACGAAGAAGCCGCCCGCGCCATTTTCGTCACTTTCGATCAGCTCGAAGAGTGCCTGTCGCGACAGCGCTATCTGGTTGGCCATCAAATTACCGAAGCGGATTGGCGGCTGTTCACCACGCTGATCCGTTTCGACACCGTCTATTACAGCCATTTCAAGTGCAATCTGCGCCGCGTCGCCGACTATCCTAACCTGTGGAA